>NZ_CP085839.1:1261457-1576822 GCF_020715565.1 Nocardioides sp. Kera G14
CCCGCATCCGTTCTTCGACGTCAGCACGCCTGACGCCGCCCGCGGGGTGGTCGAGGGTCAGGTGCGGCACAGGATCCGGGAAGGCGCCGCCGTACGGCAGGAAGTCGGGAAACGCGGCCGTCAGCGCAGCTGTGAGCTTGCGGAAGGGCTCGTCCGGCTCGGGCCGGAGATGAATGACGCCGCCCCGGAACTCGACCACCTCCTCGAGCACGATCTCGACGGGTTCGACCGTCGCCGCGAGGTCACCGACGACCTCGAGGTCCCGCTGCGTCGGCTCCGTGACCCACGGGGCGAGCACCGTGATGTGCGCATGCACGAAGTCGGGGTCCGTCGACACGAAGCTGGCGTCGTAGAACGCCGTCCGCTCCCGCACGACCGCATCGAGGACGGGCACCGGCACCGCGAGCACCGTGTGACCAGTCATGATCGCGCAGGCTACGGCACCGTGTAGTCCGCCGGAATCTGGCTACAGCCCGAATATGACCACGATCGAGCAGGGGCAGGTTGCCGTCGTCACGGGAGCGTCGAGCGGTATCGGACGGGCGCTGGCCGCGGAGCTGGTGACCCACGGATACGAGGTGGTCATCGCCGCCGATGAACCGGAGATCACCGCGGTGGCGGCCGAGCTCTCCGCCACCTACGCAGGCTCGACAGGGACCGCGCTGCCGGTCCAGGTCGACCTGGCCGAGTCCGAAGGCGTGACCCGCCTCTACGAGGCGGTGCGGAAGCGCGGTGTGCCGAAGGTGGCCATGCTCAACGTCGGCGTCGGTGTCGGCGGTCGCTTCGACCAGACCGAGCTCGTCGACGACCTGAGGCTGATCGACCTCAACGTCCGCTCGACCGTCCATCTCGCCAAGCTCGTCCTCCACGACATGGTCGCCGCCGGTGAGGGACGCATCCTGGTCACGTCCTCGATCGCGGCGGTGGCCCCGGGGCCCTACTACGCGACGTACGCCGCCTCGAAGGCGTTCGTCCACTCCTTCGCCGAGGGCATCCGCGAGGAGCTCAAGGACACCGGTGTCACCGTGACCTCACTGATGCCCGGCCCGACGGACACGGAGTTCTTCATCCGCGCCCACATGGAGGACACGCCGGTGGGCCAAGGCACGAAGGACGACCCCGCCGACGTGGCCAAGGACGGCTTCAAGGCGCTGATGGCGGGCAAGGCGTCGGTCGTCGCCGGCTCGCTGAAGAACCGTTTCCAGGCCGAGGCCGGGACCCATATGCCCGACGCCCTGATGAGCCCGCTCATGGCCCGGATGACGAAGCCTGAGGAGTGACATGAGCCTGTTCAGCGTGATCGCCTCCCTCGTGGTCGCAGCCGGCGTGGTGGTCCTGATCCTCCTGTTCGAGCGCAAGCGGGCGCGGCAGATCCAGCACGACCTCAGGGAGCCCGACGAGGGCCGTACCCGTCGCCCACCCCGGCACTGACAAGGCGACCGCGCCGCCCCGTGTAGTCCGCGGGAATCTGGAAACAGCCCAGACATGACGCATCCACTGCTCGCCATCGTCACCGGCAGCGACTCCGGTATGGGCGCTGCCACCGCCAAACTGCTCGCCTCCGAGGGGTACGACGTCGGCCTGACCGTCCACCACGACATGGACGGTGTGCTCGACACCGTCAGCGAGATCGAGAAGCGGGGTCAACGCTGCTTCGTCGAGCGCTTCGACGCCGCCAGCCCGACAGCCGGCGACATCGTCGACAGCCTCGCCACGAAGCTCGGTGGCCTCGGCGTGCTCGTCAACGTCGCCGGCACCGGTCAGTCGGACTCGGTCCTCGACGTCTCCTACGACAGTTGGCGGCAGGTCATCGCGACGGATCTCGACGGACCGTTCCTCGTCGCCCAGCGCGCCGCACAGGTGATGGTCGACGCGGGTCAGGGCGGCCGGATCGTCAATGTCACCAGTGTCCATGAGCACGTTCCGCGTGTCGGCTCGGCGGCCTACTGCGCGGCCAAGGCAGGACTCGGTGCGCTGACGAAGGTCATGGCGCTCGAGCTCGGCCAGCACGGCATCACGGTCAACAGCGTCGCTCCCGGCGAGATCGCCACGGAGATGACCGGACAGGCCGAGGAGTCGGCGTACAGCATCAAGCGACCGGGCAATCCGATCGGGCGGCCGGGACACGTCAACGAGGTCGCCTCGGTGATCGGCTTCCTCTGCTCGCCGCGGGCGTCCTACGTCACCGGCGCCTCGTACATCGTCGACGGAGGCCTCATGCTCATGGCCGCGCACGGCCACGACCAGGAGTCGGAGGACTGGCGGACCCTCTAGTGACGGAGCTGGCCCACCTTCTCCGCCGTGGCGTCGAGCTTGTCCGCGACGACGTCGGCCACCGTCCCGGCCACGGCGTGGCCGCGGTCGACGACCGTCGCGGCGGCGCTGCCCACCTTCTCCGTGAGGACGTCGCCGGCACCCGCCGCCTGCAGTGCGGCGATCCGACCCTCGAGCTTCGTCGTGCTCGCGACGTGCTCGGCCTGGCGGGCCAGCTCGCGCGCCGTGGCCTTGGCGAGCCACGCCTTGCCCGGCTTGCCGTCGGTATCGAGGGCCGCGATGACCAGGCCGCCGAGGATCGAGACGTTCTTGGCCAGCTGCAACTGCTGGGCGCGCCGCGCCTCCGGGTCGCTCTCGCGCCAGAACGCGTGTCCGGCGAGGGTGGTGGGCACAAGCGTGCCCGCAAGAACTGCCGCGGACAGGCGGGGGAAGCGGCCGAGGACGAGTCCGGTGGCGGCCGCCAGCTGGACGCCGGCGTTGACCTTGACCAGGAGCTCGGGATCGGCGGGCACCGGCAGGCCCGCGCGCTGCAGGGCGGTGACGAGCGGGTCGGTGACCGGCTTCGCCCGCTCGGCCGGGCCGGAGGCGTTCTTCAGGGACCTGATCGGCCCGACGAAGAAGATGGAGGACAGGAGCGGTCGTGCCAGGCGTCGGCTGATACTCATATCGCCACCGTGCCCAGAACCGTGGCGGTCCAAACGTCAGGCATGAAGAGGCCGTGGGTGGGTAAGGGTGTGGCGTGACTGCCTTCCTCGCCTGGTGGACCCTCATCACCTTCGCCCTCGTCGCCGCGGGTGTGGCGGCAGTGGTCGTCATCGCGGAGCCGCACCGGGCTCAGCCTGTCGAGAGCGACCTGCGGGTCCTCCCCGACGACCAGCGGTGATCCGGCTCGCCGGGGCGCTCGTCCTCACGATCGGGATCCTCGCGGCGCCACCTGCCTCGGCCGCGACGACGGCCACCGGCACGGTCAGGCTCGACGGCGTGCGGGTCGTCCTGCGTTCCGCCACGACCCAGGTCGTCACCGTCAACCGCACGCACGGCTGGCATGCCCGCGCCACTCTCTGGGTGCGCACGGCCTCCGGCTGGCGGCGCGGCCTGCGCACCACCGACGCTCGGGTGGGGTACGGCGGCCTCTCGGTCGCCACGCGCCGACACCAGGGTGACGGCACCACACCGCTCGGCACCTTCGACCTGATGTCCACGTTCGGGACGCATGCGCGGCGGAGCGCCTGGTCGATGCCCTACCGCCGTACGCGTGCCGGGGACTACTGGGTCGGCGACAACTCGTCGCGCTACTACAACCAGCTCCGCACCCGTGCCCAGGGCGGCTTCCGTCTGCTGCCCGCGAGCGATCCCGAGGCGTCGGAGCACCTGGCGCACTACCGGCGTCAGTACGAATACGCCTTCGTCACGTCGTTCAACGTGGAGCAGGTCCGCTGGCGAGGATTCGCGATCTTCCTGCACGTCAACGGGCGTGGCGCCACCGCCGGCTGCGTCAGCCTGCCGCGCTCGATGATGCGGAAGCTCTTCCACCGGCTCGAGCCGTCAGCTCACCCGGTCATCGCCATCGGGCGGTGAAGGTCAGGCCGACGGGAAGCACGCCGCGAGCCGGCGGTGCTGATCGGCCACCGCATCACGGTGCGGGCCGTCGGCGGTCAGACGCGGATAGAGTCTCTTCGGCCACAGGACCTCGACGCCTCGGATCGTGAAGGCCCCGCCGATGAGCGGCCAGTCGGATTCGATGAAGCAGAGCACGCCGACGACCGGGACCTCGGCGTCGTCGAGGATCCCCTTCACCAGATCCACCTGCTTCTGTACGCCGTCGACGAGCTTGGTCTGGTCGCGTGGCCCCACAAGGAGCTTCTCGACCCGCGGCCGAAAGAGGCCGCCCTCGATCTGCAGGGTGGGCCGCTTGCCGACGTACCTCTTGGCATCGATCACGAAGATGCCGGACGGAGTCACCGCGATGTGATCAATGTTGGCCTTGGTTCCGGGGATGCGGCGGTCGTGCAGCACTCGCATGCTATCGGAGCTGAGCTGGTTGAGTCGGTTGCCGAGGCGCTCCTCGCCGAGGGCGCCGGTGTTCCACGCGGTCGTGGTCTGCGGGTCGTCGCTGACGGCGAGGATGAACCCGCCGAGCTTCGGGTGCTTCTCCCGGATGCGCGCCGTGCGCTTTGCCTGCCGGCGCTCGAACTCGCGACGTGCTGAGCCGCCCGGGGCGCCGGCGTCGACAGGCGCCACGGGCGTGACGGGCTCAGGCTCCTGAGCCGGTGTGGATGCCAAGCATTCGAGGCAGCGGACTGTCTTCGTCGCTCGCTCGTAGATGGCCTCGGCGCCAGCCTCCAGCACCGTCCCACAGAGACGGCACGCGCCGGCGTACCGAAGCTTCATGCGCTTCTGATCCGCTGTGGGTTTGTCCATGAAGTGACCTTCTCACCAATCGAGCGATGTGGTTGCACTTCTGAGCGGTTGGCTTCTGATTGGGATTCGACGCTCGTCATGCGCCTTGAGGAAACCTATAGAAATTGGCCGATGTCGAGGCGACCGACTCTGGATTCGAACGCCTGTCCACGATAGAATTGCGGCATGCCGCACAACGCCCTCGACCTCGCCGTGGCGCTCGACGCTGTGGACGACGACGCGAGCGCATTGACCTTGATGCGGGAATCGCAGCAGCGGATCCGCGAGGAGGAAGTGCTGCAGATCGCCACTGCTGCGCGCTTCGCCTCATTCCACGAGGTCGACCAGTGGTGGCGTGGAGCCTCGCAGCTCGACGAGGCTCCGGGGGCTGAGCGTGCGCTTCTGCTCGGCGGCGACGGGTCGCCGTGGATTGAGGAGTTCGCGGTGATGGAGTTCGCTGCGGCAACGGGACGCTCGACGATGTCCGCCCGTGCCTACCTCGGCGGAGCGCTCGCGCTGGTCCACCGGCTTCCGCAGACATGGCGTCAGGTGCAGGCGGGCCGCGTCGACGGCTGGCGGGCCCGTCGGATCGCCGAGGCCACGATGTCCGTCTCGCAGGAGGCCGCCGCGTGGATCGACGAGCAGATCGCGCCCCGTGCCCAGCAGGTCGGCGTCAGGACCCTCGACCGTGTGGTCGAGGAGGCGCGGGCCCGCTTCAACCCTGAGGAACTGGTCGACGACGAGGTCGGCGACCTCGACGGTCGCCATGTCGACATCCGCATCGGCCAGAACCCGAGCGGCCGCGCTGCGACGACGCCTCTGGAGGCGGAGCTCGACACCGACGATGCGATCGCGCTCAAGGAGACCCTTCACGACGTCGCCGAGCAGATCACCGACACCGGTGAGCCGCTGGCGGTGCGTCTGGCCAAGGCTCTCGGAATGCTGGCGCGTGGCCAGGTCATGTTTCTCAACCAGTCCATAACGGACGACGGACCGAAGGTTTCCGTCGACGTGCCGCAGCTGCCGGTCACGGTGCGTGTCGCCGAGGGCGACACAGTCGCGACCGTGCACACGCTCACCGGCCAGCGGATCGGGATGCTCTCGATCCCACAGCTCGAGACCTGGTTCAGCCGGATGAAGCCTGTCATCCGGCCGGTCCTCGACCTGAACGACGAGGCCGTCTCCCACGCACGCTTCGGCGGTCCCTCGCTCCGCGAGAAGGTCATCGAGGTCAACCAGAAGTGCGTCTTCCCGTTCTGCGAGCGCCCCGCCGAGGCCTGCGATCAGGACCACATCGAGGAGTGGGTCGACCCCAAGGACGGCGGGCCGCCCGGCCAGACCTCACGCTCGAAGCTCGCCTGTCTCTGTCGAACCCACCACCGGACCAAGACCTTCACGCCCTGGCGTTATCGGGAGATCCGGCCCGGCATCTATGAGTGGACGAGCCCGCAGGGCTTCCTCTTCGAGGTCACTCCACAAGGCACCATCGACCTCGGCAGGTCAGTCGCAGCCTGACGCCGCCAGTGACCCGGCCCGATCCCGCCCTGCGGCAAGCTCCTTCTCGAGGTCGACGCAGTAGCGGCCGAAGTCGATCTGGATGGTGTGCCGGGGAGCGTCGTAGTACTGCTCGAGGTGCGCTGCCTCGTCGGCGTACATGATCTTCTCCTGCTCCTCGACCGAGGGCAGCCGGTAGCTGCCGTCGATCACGCCGGCGATCAGCTTCGACTGCTGCTCCGCGAGATTCACGATCGTGGGGGAGGACTGGGCGAGGCCGGCGAAGAAGAGATGGTCGACTCCGGGCCGGACGATCCGCTTGAAGAGTGAGAAGCGGTGCTCGGCATCGGGATGCAGGTCGGTGTCAGAGGGATCGAAGAACGGGAAGCTCATCTCATAACCGGTGGCACAGACGATCACGTCGGCCTCGACCGACGAGCCGTCGGCGAGATGGACCGTGGAGCCGTCGAGCCGCGTGATCTCGGGGAGCATGTGGAGGTCCCCGGAGCCGGCCTTGGTGAGGAAGTCGGCACTCACGGTCGGATGCGCCGACAGCGGCTCGTGGTCGGGCTCGGGCAGCCCGTAGGTGCTCATCGACCCGACAAGGTCGCGGATCAGCGCGCGCGAGGCGACGAGCGCCTCCTCCTTGGGGATCGTCGGGGGTGCCATCACCTTGTCGGCAGGCTGGCCGCCGCGGTACTTCGGCAGCACCCAGACGCCGCGGCGCGCTGAGACGTAGACCTTCGACGCCATCCAGGGGAAGGCGAGCTCGCTGGCGATGTCGACGGCCGAGTTGCCGAGCCCGACCACGATGACCCGCTTGCCGCGCATCTCGATCGGCTCGAACGGCGAGAGATAGCTGTGGCTGTGCAGGATCGTGCCGTCGAAGGTGCCCGGCCACTGCGGCATCCGTGGCTTCCAGTGGTGGCCGTTGGCGACGACGAGATCGGTGTAGTGCCGTGTCTCGCCGGTGGTGAGGGTGACGTCCCAGGTGCCGTCGTCGCGGCGGCGGGCGTGCTCGACGCCGGCGTTGAAGGTGATCGCGTCGCGCAGCCCGAAGTGGTCGACGTAGTCGCGGAAGTACTGGTGGATCAGGGTGTGGTGCGGGAAGTGCGGGAACTCCCGCGGCGCCGGAAACTCCTCGAACTCCAGGCGCGTGGTCGAGGTGTCGATGTGCAGCGACTCGTAGACCGACGAGCGGCCGTTGGGGTTGCGGAAGTACCAGTTCCCGCCGACGTCGTCGGAGAGCTCGAACTGGTCGTAGGCGATGCCGTGGTCCTTGAGCCGCTTCGCGGTCGTGAAACCGGAGCAGCCGGCCCCGATGATGCAGACCTTCATGAGGTCTCCTCCAGGCAGCGGTAGGCGGTGAGGACGTAGTCGTCGGTGCGGGGCGACGAGATCAGGTGGGCGCCCAGCTTGTTCATCGCATAGGCGATGGTCGTGCGGCGGTCGAGGTCGTTGATCACGATGGCGCCGCCGTACCCCGTCCACCAGCAGCGGCGCTCTGCGGCCGGGAGGTCGGGCGCCGCGACCGGCGGGATGAGTGCGTAGCCGAGCCCCCACGTGAGCTCGGCGGGGATGACGAGGTCGAGGCCGCTGGCCTCGGGCTGGAGGAGCCGATCGATCATGGCGGGCGACAGCAGGCGTACGCCGTCCACCTCGCCGCCGTGGGAGATGACCGACTGGATCCGCGCGATGGACCGGGCGTTGCCGTGCCCGTTTGCGCCGGCCACCGAGACCTGCCGCCAGGGCGCGCTGTTGCAGAAGCCACCGACGTCCAGGAGGGGGTTGGTGAGCGTCCGGATCAGCTGGTTGTCCTCGGCGAGTGGCGGCAGGTCCAGCCGCTCGGTGGGGGCGATCAGGTCGGCGCAGCGCTCGAGGGCGTCGGCGGGAACGCCCAGGTGGAAGTCGGCCCCGAGCGGTACGGCGATCTCCTCGCGGAAGACCTCGCTCAGCGGTCGCCCGGTCGCACCTCGGACCACCGCGTCGAGCAGGTGGCCGTAGCTGATCATGCAGTAACCCGACGCCGTGCCCGGCTCCCACCAGGGCTCCTGAGCCGCCAGCATCGCCTCCGAGCGCTCGAGGTCCAGCAACCCCTCGACGTCGAGCGGATCGGTCCAGCCCGGGAGGCCCGAGGTGTGAGCGAGGAGGTGGCGGACCAGCACGCGGTCACCGCTCGGGCCGTCGGCTAGCGCCTTCCAGTACGTCGACGCTGGCGCCTCGAGGTCGATCACGCCCCGATCGGCCAGGACGAGGACGGTCAGCGCGGCCATCGTCTTGGTGATCGACCAGACCTGGGTGATCGTGTCCTCCTGCCACGGCATCCCCGGCCGCGCCGTGCCGCCCCAGAGGTCGGCGAGCGTCTCGCCGTCGCGGATCACGGCCAGTGAGGCGCCGGCATCGTCTCCCGCGTCCAGTCGCGACTGGAGGAGCTCGCGCAACGGCTCGAAGCTCGGATGGGCGAATCCTTCGACACGCGGCGCTGCTGTCACGTTCCCGAGAATAGGAACACGTTCTATTCTCTGCAAGGTGAGTCCGACACGTGACGAGGTGGTCGCACGCCTGACCGCCGCGGGGGAGCCGTTCGAGATCGCCCGGGAGGACGTCCGGGGCCAGCAGTTGGAGGTCTTCGTCCGACGGCATCGCTCGCTCGGCGAGATCCTCCTCGCCTCGGCCCGGTTCGGTGACCGCGACTACCTCGTCAGCACCGAGGAGCGGATCACCTTCGCCGACCATGAGCGGATGGTGGCCGCGCTCGCTGCCGCCCTCCGCGAGGAGTACGCCGTCGGCCCGGGCGACCGCGTCGCGATCTGTGCCGCCAACTGCCCGCGGTGGGTCGTCGCGTTCTGGGCTGTCATCGCGGTCGGCGGCGTCGCGGTCGGGATGAATTCGATGTGGGCGAGCGAGGAGATGCGTCACGGCATCGAGCTCGCGTCCCCTGTGGTGGTGATCGCCGACGCCGCACGGCGTGAGGTGCTCGAGGAGGCCGGCGTTCCCGGGGTGCCGGTCATCGACCTCGACCTCGAGGTGCCGGCACTGATCGCTCGCCATGGGGATGCCGCGCTGGAGGTGCCGGAGGTGGACGAGGACGACCCGGCGGTGGTGCTCTTCACCAGCGGCACCTCCGGGCGTCCGAAAGGCGCCACGCACTCGCACCGCAATGTGATCGCGGCGCTGTGGTTCCACCTGCTCAACGACGCCGTGGCGACCGAGATGGGCTTCCCGCCCCGCGACCGACGCTTCCTCCTGGCGACGCCGCTGTTCCACATCGCGGCCCTGCACAACCTCTCGGTCGTGCGGCTGGCCGTCGGTGACACCGCGGTCGTCCACCTCGGGCGGTTCGACATCGACGAGGTGCTGGCCCTGATCGAGCGCGAGCGGGTCACCAACTGGGGCGCGGTGCCCACGATGCTCACCCGGCTGGTCGAACGGGCCGAGTCGCGCGGCCTCGACGACGTCGACCTGAGCTCCCTGCGGACCGTCTCCGTCAACAGCGCACCCTCCTCCGGGACGTTGAAGGAGCGGCTGCGCGCAGTGCTGCCCACCGCCGCCCGGTCGCTCGGCACGTCCTACGGACTGACCGAGTCGTCGACGGCGGCGACCCTCGCCTCGGCCGCCGACCTCGAGGCCGACGCCGAGACCGTCGGCAGGCCCGTGCCCACGATGGAGGTCGACGTGCGCGACGGCGAGGTCTGGCTCCGCGGCGCGCAGATGATGCTCGGCTACTGGGGCGACCCCGTCGCGACCGCGGACTCCTTCGCGCCCGACGGCTGGTTCCGCACCGGCGACCTCGGCGCGATCGTGGAGACGGGCCCGATGGCCGGCCACCTGCACCTCGTCAGCCGCCGGTCGGACCTGATCCTGCGGGGCGGGGAGAACGTCTACCCCGCGGAGGTCGAGGCTCAGCTCGAGTCACATCCGGGTGTGCGCGAGTGCGCGGTGGTCGGCGTACCGGACGAGGATCTGGGGCAGGCGGTCGCCGCCGTCATCGTCCTCCAGGAGGGCTGCTCGCTCACCGCCGACGACCTGCTCGACCACCTGCGGCCGCGGCTCGCGCGCTACAAACTCCCGAACCACTGGGCGATCGGCCACACCCTGCTGCCGCGCAACGCGACGGGCAAGGTGAGTCGCCGCGACATCGTGGTGTGAGGGTCTGCGTGACGGGCTGGTCGATAAGCCGGATCCTGTCGTTGGACGATCATCCATCTCGGCCTGCGATTGCTCGCAGGCTCCAGCAACCTACCCGTGCTCTCAGCGGGCCGCCTCGGTGAGCACTGTCTGGTCTTGCTCCAGGTGGGGTTTACCTAGCCGGTCCGGTCACCCGATCCGCTGGTGAGCTCTTACCTCACCGTTTCACCCTTACCTTCCGACGTACGCCGGGAGGCGGTCTCTTCTCTGTGGCACTGTCCCGCGGGTCACCCCGGGTGGTCGTTAGCCACCACCTTGCCCTGTGGAGTCCGGACTTTCCTCGACGTCTTCCCGGAGGGAGGACGACGCGATCGCCTGGCCAACCCGTCACGCGGGGACGAGGTTACCGCAGCGGGTTTGGTGATCCGGCCAGACATGGGATCCTTTCTCCAGGAAACCGGAAGTCGTGGGGGGTGAGCGGAGATGTGGGGTGAGCGCCTCGACCTCGTCGACCCCGCCTCCACTCGGTCGCTCCATGCCGCGGCAGCGGTCGGCACGGCCCTGATGGTCAGTGTCCTCTACCTCGCCAGCACGTTCACGGGTGAGGCGGACGCGACGTGGGGCTTCTACGTCGGCCACCTCGTCGTCGTCCTGGTCCTCTGGCTGGTGCTGCAGCGGACTGATGCCCGGATATGGCTCCTGTGCTGGCCATCCTTGGTCATCCTCGGCCTCTGGGCCGCTTCGCAGGTGGCACCGCAGAGCGCGACGCTGGCGACGGGGGCGCCGGTCATAGCCTTCCTGTTCATCGGCCTGACACAGCGTCGCTGGACGTCACTGCCGTTTCTCGCGCCCTCGGCCGCCGCCTTCTGGGTCGTGCTCCGTGCCTATCCGCACCCACAGACGGGGATCCGGGTCACCCTCGCGGTGCTGACCTGGGCCGCCGTCGCCGAGGTACCCGCCTGGCTCACCGACCGGCTGCACCGAGCGCAGCGCAGGGTGACGGAGATGGCCATGACGGACGAACTCACCGGCCTGCCGAACCGCCGGGCCTGGGAGGCTCGCCTCGCCGAGCTGGATGCGCAGGGCCCGGTCGCGGTGCTGCTGATCGACCTCGACCACTTCAAGCTCTACAACGACGAGCACGGGCACCTCGCCGGGGACCGTCTGCTGGCGGAGTTCGCCCAGAGCCTGGCCGGTGAGCTCAGAGCGACGGACTTCGTCGCGCGCTGGGGCGGTGAGGAGTTCGCCGTGGCGCTGCCGACGTGCTCCGCCGACGACGCGCTGCATGCCGCTCAGCGGATCGTCGATACCGTGCCGCAGGGCCAGAGCTGCTCGATCGGCGCGGCCATCCGGAGGCCCGGCGAGGGACTCGACTCGATGATGGAGCGCGTCGACACCGCGCTCTACCGCGCCAAGGCCACCGGCCGCAGTCGCGTCGTGGCGGCGTAGGAATCGCTCAGCGTCCGCCCGTGTTGTGTCGATGTGGACGACATGAAGATCCCGGCGCTGGTCTTTCCCGGCCAGGGGCCGGAGACGGCTTTCCGGACGGCGTACGACCTGCTGGGTCGGCGAGCGCCGAGTGAGGCGCTCGAGGTGCTCGAGCCTGCCCTGGCCGAGGACCCGACCAACCGCGGGCTGCGCCAGCTCAAGGCGTGGGCGCTGATGACGCGCGTCCAGCTGGCCAAGGCGGAGGAGCTCCTGCGTGAGCTCGTGGCCGAGAACCCCAGCGATGATTGGGCCCAGCATGCCCTCGGGCGTGTCCTCGAGCGTCAGAGCCGCCCCGCCGAGGCGCTGCCGCACCTCAAGCTCGCCGCGATCATGAGCGGCGACTACGACCACGAGGCCGCGGTCTACCGCGTCACCCGTGAGCTCGCACGACTCAACGGGTGACGCGGACCAGCTGGACGCGGACAAGCGCACCGCCGGTGAGCGTCACCGCCCGACGTCCCGCTGACGAGGGCGCCCGGAGTCGCAGGCGTACGACGCCCGTGCTCGACGCCCGGGCCGTCGTACGCCGGGTGCCCCAGGCCGCGACGACGAGCGAGCCGCGCGGGAAGCCGGAGGCTGTCAGCGTGACGAGCGCGCCATGGCGTACGGACGCGACGCGGCGCCCCTGTCGCCGGACGTCGACGGCCCGGGCGCTGCGCCTGGCGACCACGGTGTAGGTGGTCGAGCTGCTCCCGAACGCCGACCTGGCGCTGCACCGGGTGACCACCCGCGAGGGAACCGTGACCCGGCGCCGTGCGGCGCGGTCGCACGAGACCGTCCCGGAGGAGGCCGTCGGCGTCGGAACGGTGACGACCACCGACCGGGAGTCGGCGAGCACGCGCACGGTGCGGGAGCCGGCGAAGGTCGGCGGCGCGGCCACGGCGGGCTGGGCGCCCGACAGTGTCCTCGTCGTCTTCAGGATCCAGGGCGTCACGGTGGCGACGTCGGTGTAGTAGTTGTCGGTGCGGCAGGCATCGTCGCCCCATGAGGTGGTGCCGATGATGGTCCCGCGCGTGTCGACCGCCGGACCGCCTGAGTCACCGCTGCAGGTTCCGGTCGGACCGGGGCTGTAGAGCGAGCCGCGACTCGAGGCCGTGAGCTGCACCTGCACCTCCCGAAGCGTCGGGGAGGGGGTCGGGGAGGGATTCAGGAACGAGGTGCCTGACGTGGTGCCCCAACCGAGCGTGGTCGCGGTGACCGTGCCCGTGGGAGAGGCCACGGCGAGCGTGGGCAGCGTCCGCGTGGACGCGGGTGCGGCGAGGTGGAGGAGCCCCACGTCGTCCGCGGCGGTGAGCTCGACGGCGTCGGGGTCGTAGCCGGGATCCATCCGTACGGCGTCGACGGTGCCGAACGACACCATCTGGGCCTCGTTCGGCGACCCGCCCTTCACGGTGTAGGCGGCCGGGTCGGAGGTCTCGGCGGTGCAGTGCGCGGCGGTGAGGACCCATTGCGGCGCGATCAGGGAGCCGGTGCACTCGTACGTCTCCGTGCCGACGTCGATCGTCACCATGACGACCCACGGCCACGTGCTCGAGTAGCTCGAGGCGGAGACCTCGGTGCCACCGATGATCCGGGCCTCATCCCGCGCCGACGCCTGCCCGGCGGGTGAGAGGAGAGCGACCAGAAGCAGGCCGATCGCGCCGATACGACGCGTACTGCGAATGCTCACGCACGCAAGCTAGGACACGAACCTGAGAGCCCGCTCAGGCGAGCCGGGTGATCTCGACCTCGACGAACATCGACGAGGTCTCGGCGCCGGAGTAGATGCCCGACAGGGGCTTGGCATCGGTGTAGTCGCGGCCGGTGGCGACGGCGACGTAGGAGTCCTGCGGCTCGGTGCCGTTCGTCGGGTCGAAGGGCTTCCACCCATCGTCCCACCACTCGACCCACGCGTGGGACTCACCCGAGACTGTCGAACCGACCTCACCTCCCGTGTGGCAGTAGCCCGACACATAGCGCGCCGGAATCCCCAACGTGCGCAGGCCTCCGATGGCGAGGTGCACCATGTCCTGGCTGATCCCGGCGCGCTGCTCCCACGCCACGGCCGCCGAGTCCTGGACGTCCGTGGAGCCGGGGCGGTAGGTGACCTCGGAGCGGACCAGCTCACAGATGGCCTTCGCCGCCTCGCCGGGAGTGGGAAGGGAGTTCAGCTCCTTGACGCGGAGTGCGAACTCCTCGGGCGGGCTCACCAACTCGGGCATGACGAGGTACTCCACCCACCTGTCCGAGACGGCACGGTCGGTCAGGTCCCCCCAAGTGAGGGAGGGGCCGGCCGCGGCAGGACGGTTGACCTGCACGGTCGAGGTCGCGGTCACCCGCATCGACTCGTGCGGGTCGACCACCTCGAAGGCCGTCACTTGATTGCCGAAGTAGTCCCGGTACAGATGAGTCCACGGTTTCGGCGAGACCTCCACACGGTGGTGGACCACGATCTGCTCGGGCGTCGACAGGGGAGTCAGGCGCGCCTGGTTGTACGACGCCACCGCCCGCCCGTCGTACTCGAAGCCGGTCGTGTGGACGATCCTCAGTGTCATCTGGCTCATCGTCATGCCCCCAGCCATGCCATGGCCGCAGGCCCGGCGAAGTAGCGGTTGTCGATCGCTGCGGTCGCGGTGGCACAGGTTCGCTGGAGCGCCTCCATCTCGTCGGGCAGGTTGGCCATCAGGTCGCTGAGCGTGCGGAACTCGAGCTCGGCCTTCATCCGGCCGATCAGCCGCTGTGCCTCGTTCTGGAAGCCGGTGCGCCGGGCGGCCGGCTCCAGATTGTCGAGGCACTCCTCGGCGCGGGTGAGGGAGTAGATGACGGATCTGGGAAAGAGGCGGTCCAGGAGCAGGAACTCCGCCGCGGCCCGTTCACTCTCGACTCCCTTGTTGGTCCGGAGGAAGGACTCATAGCCGCCGCAGGCGCGCAGCGCCGACGTCCAGCTCGCGCCGGAGGCGCCGGCCGAGAGACCGGCTGTCGCGACCAGTCGTGACGTCATGTCGGCCCGCTCGAGGCAGCGGCCGAGGACGAGGAAGTGGTAGCCCTCGTCACGCAGCATCGTGGCCGCCGCGGTGCCGTCGATGAGCGCGGCCCGCTCGCGGGCCCACTGGAAGATCGCCGGCGGACGCATCCGGGAGAGCTGCCCCGTCGGGATCGCCCGGTAGGCCGTGTTGAGCGCCTCCCACAGCGGCACCGACAGCGTCTCCCGCGCACCGCGGGCGGACTCGCGGGCGGCGTTGAGGCAGAAGGCGATCGACGCCGTCGACGCGGTGTCGTAGGCCAGCAGGTGCTGGACGGTCGTGAGGTTGAGCGGTCCCTCGGGCGCCTCCTCAATGCCCATGATCGAGAGCAGTGCGCGGCAGGCGGGCTCCTCCTCGACGGCGGCGTCCTCCAGCACGAGTTGGGTCTGCACGTCGAGGATGCGGGCGGTGTCCTCCATCCGCTCGATATACCGCCCGATCCAGAAGATCGACTCGGCGATCCGGCTCAGCATCACGCCCCCTGACTCTGCGACTGGCTCGACTGCGACTGTGTCTGGGTCTGCACCGGTGGTAGGTCCTCGACGGTCGGCAACGGCCCGGCGAGGACCCAGGTGTCCTTCGACCCGCCGCCACGGGAGCTGTTGACGATCAGCTCGCCCTCGGCGAGGGCCACACGCGTGAGCCCACCGGGCAGGACCGAGACCTTCGAGCCGTCGTTGACGGCGAACGGCCGCAGGTCGACGTGCCGCCCACCGAAGAGCGCGCCCGTGGAGTCGTTGCCGTCCGTGTACGTCGGCACGGTGGAGAGCTGCACGACCGGCTGGGCGATCCAGCCGCGTGGGTCCTCGTGGAGCTTCACCCGCAGCTCGTCCAGCTCAGTGCGAGAGGCGACCGGGCCGATCACGATGCCCTTGCCGCCGGAGCCGTCGACGGGTTTCAGCACCAGCTCGTCGAGCCGGTCCATGACCTCGGTGAAGGAGTCGCGGTCCTCCATGCGCCAGGTGTCGACGTTGCGGAGCAGCGGCTCCTCGGACAGGTAGTAGCGGATCAGGTCGGGCAGGTAGGTGTAGACGAGCTTGTCGTCGGCCACGCCGTTGCCGACCGCGTTGGCCAGCGTCACGTTGCCGGCCCGCGCCGCGTCGATGAGTCCGGGCACGCCGAGCATCGAGTCGGCCCGGAAGTGCACCGGGTCGAGGAACTCGTCGTCGAGCCGGCGGTAGATGACGTGCACGGGGGCCAGACCCTTCGTCGTACGCATCATCACGCGGCCCTGTCGGCAGATGAGGTCGCGCCCCTCGACCAGCTCCACCCCCATCGTGCGGGCGAGCAGGGTGTGCTCGAAGTAGGCGCCGTTGTAACGGCCCGGGGTGAGCACGACGACGGTCGGGTCGGGGATGCCGGCGGGCGCGGCGGCGCGCAGCGCGGTGAGGAGCTTCTGCGGGTAGCCGGCGACCGGACGGATCCGGTGCTCGGCGATCGCCTCGGGCAGCGCGGCGGAGATCGCGCGACGGTTCGTCATCACGTAGCTCACGCCGGAGGGGACGCGGACGTTGTCCTCGAGCACGCGGAAGTCACCGGCGTTGTCGCGGATCAGGTCGATGCCGGAGACGTGCACTCGCACGCCGTTCGGCGGTCGGATCCCTGCTGCGGCACGGTGATAGTGCGTCGACGTCGTGATCACCTCGCGTGGGATCACGCCGTCGTCGAAGACCGCGCCGGCGTCGTACACGTCGGCCAGGAACATCTCGAGGACCTTCACCCGCTGCTGGACGCCCGCGTCGATGGTCGCCCAGGCGTCGGCCTCGATGATGCGCGGGATGATGTCGATCGGGAACGCGCGCTCCTCGCCACCGATGTCGAAGGTGACGCCCTGGTCCAAGTAGTTGGCCGACAGTGTCTCCACGCGGCTGGCCAGGTCCGCGGGCGTCAGCTTCTCGAGCGTCGCCGCCAGTTGCTGGTACGCCGGCCGCGGCTCGCCCGTGGAGAACATCTCGTCATACGCCGGATCACGGATGACGTAGCCGTCGAACATGCTCATGCGGCCGCTGCCTTGAGGTGCGCCATGTTCGGACACTAGCGGGAACCGTGTAACAGCGTTGTTGCATGGAACGACGCGCTAGGTTCGAGTGGTGGACGAGTACTGGTTCTGCCTCAAACACCACACCGTCGAGCCGCGCGAGGGTTGCAAGAACGCCGATCGCCTCGGGCCCTATCCCTCTGCCGAGGCCGCGTCCCACGCGCTCGAGAAGGTGGAGCAGAACAACGAGAAGTGGGACGAGGAGGACCGGGAGTGGAACGAGGGCCCGGGCCCGACCGAGTCCGGCCACGACGGCTGACTCCTAGAGCCAGCCGTTCCCCTCGGCGATGAGCACCGCCTCCGCGCGGTTGCCGGTCCCGGTCTTGCCGATCGCCGACGACAGGTGGTTGCGCACGGTGCCCTCTGACAGGAAGAGCCGCCCCGCGATCGCGGCGACGCTCGAGCCGTCGCGCGCGGCCTGCAGCACCTCGGTCTCGCGCTGGGTGAGGGGTGACTCGCCGGCGATCAGGCTGTCGGTCGCGAGCTGGGGGTCGACGACGCGCAGGCCGGCGTGGACCCGGCGTACGGCCTCGGCGAGCTGGGCCGCGGGCGTGTCCTTGACGACGAACCCGCTCGCGCCGGCCTGCATCGCACGGCGCAGGAAGCCGGGCCGGCCGAAGGTCGTGACGATCAGGACCCGGGTGTCGGGCGCGGCCGCGCGGACCTCCGCCGTGGCGGCGATGCCGTCCATCTGCGGCATCTCGACGTCGAGGAGCGCGACGTCCGGCTTCTGTGCGAGCACCGCCGGCAGGACGGCGGCACCGTCCCCGACCTCCGCGACGACCTCGAGGTCGGGCTCCAGACTGAGCAGCGCTGCCAGCGCTCCACGGACGAGCGCCTGGTCGTCGGCGAGGAGGATGCGGATCGGGGCGCTCATCGGACCGCAACCCTGAGCGAGAAGCCGGGGGAGAGCGTCCGCGTCTCGAGCGTCGCGCCCTCGGCGCTCGCCCGCTCGCGGAGGCCCCTGAGGCCGTTGCCCGGTTCCGAGGCGGCGGCACGTCCGTCGTCGCGCACCTCGGCGCTGGTCGGCGTCAGCACGATCTCGCAGGCGGTGGCGTGGGAGTGGCGGATCACGTTCGTCACGCCCTCACGCACGGTCCAGGCGAAGAGGTCCCGCAGCTCCGTCGGTACGTCGTCAGTCGACTGGGGCAGCCGGGGAGTGATCTCCGCGGCCTCGAGGGCTGTCCGCGCCCGGGCGAGCTCGCCGGGCAGGGTCATCTCGCGGTAGCCCTCTACCGCGCGGCGCACGTCGGCGAGCGCATCCCGGGAGAGCCGCTCGAGGTCGGCCACCTCGGCCCGCGCGCGCTCCGGGTCGACGTCGAAGAGGCGCTGGGCCAGCTCGGCCTTGACGGTGATCACGGTGAGGGAGTGCCCGAGGATGTCGTGCAGATCCCGCGCGAAGCGGTTGCGCTCGTTGTCGACGAGCAGCTGGGCATTGTCCTGCTCGGCCTGGATCAGCTCGACGTTGCGTCGCAGCACCGTCTTGAAGCCGAAGACCGCCAACGAGCCTGCGATGACGCCGAAGGCGCTCCCCACCTGGTCGTGCCAGCCCGGCACCGCGCCGCAGGCCAGGACCGCCCCGACGACCACCGCCACCAGCGGCAGGCCGAAGCGCAGCGGGAGCAGCAGGATCGCCGACACCGCGACGAAGGGCGCGGTCGCCGTGCCGCTGTCACCGACCGAGGCCGTGATGAGGGCGCCGAGCAGGAGGAGCGAGAGGACGTACGAGACGCCGGCCGTCATCGGGATGGCCGGACCGAGCCCGCGCAGCGAGTCGCGAGCCGACATGAAGACCCGCAGGTAGACGATCGTGAAGACGACGACCAGCACCATGCCGGCGATGCCGCGGCCGTCGTGGTGGTCGGCCCAGCGGTTCCAGCCCTCGACGAAGGGGCTGATCAGGAAGAGCAGCCAGAGCGTGGCGATCCACGGCCCGGCGACGCGCAGCCGGTTGTTCTGGCCGACGACGTCAGACACGAGCCGTGTCCTTGCTCATCCGCCACGCAGCGCCGGCGATGAAGATCGCGAGCCACGCCACCGCGTTGACGATCGCGAACCACGGCAGGTCGTGCGTCAGTGGGGCCCGGACGATCTGCGCGACGCCGTACATCGGCGTCCAGTAGGCGATGTGGCGGACCACGTCGGCGTAGGTGTCGAGCGGGATGAAGAGGCCGCCGAGGAAGGAGAGCAGCGCCAGTCCCGGGCCGAGGATCTGCATGGCGTTCTCGCCGGGGACGATGTAGCCGACGAAGACGCCGAGCGCGGCGAAGGTGAGGGTGCACGCGAGGGCGACGAAGGCGCTGACGATCCAGATGTGGAGCGGCATCTCGGCCTTGCCCATCCAGATGCCGACCACGTTGACCGCCGCGATCGCGAGCCCACCCATGAAGAGCGCGATCAGTGCCTTCATCAGGATGTAGGCGACCGGGTTGAGCGGAGTGAGCCTCAGCTGTCGCGACCAGCCGGTGGAGCGCTCGAGGGCCACCATCGAGCCGGTGGCGGCCGAGGTCAGTGCGGCGCCGTAGAGCGCCATGCTGACCAGGATGTAGGCCGCCACGTTGCCCGAACCGGCTCGCTCCTCCCATCCCTTCTGGCCACCGAAGCTCAACGCGAGGGCGGCCGGCAGGACGAGGGTGAAGACGATAGTGCGGCGGTTGCGGAGCATCCGGGAGAGCTCGATCCGCAGCACCCGCAGGTTGAAGCCGCCGAGTGGCGGCACCCGCCGGGCCCGGACGTCGATGCTCATCAGTGCTCTCCCGTCAGGGCGAGGAACGCGTCCTCGAGGTTCTTGCTGGTGATCTCCAGGTCCCGTGCGGGTGTCTGGGAGAGGAGGTAGCGCGCGTCGGCGTCGCTGTCCTTCGTGTGGACGAGGACCTGGTCTCCTCTCATCTCGACCTGGTCCACGCCACCCAGCGACTGCAGCGCGGCGACGTCGGGTGTCGCCCACGTCGCACGCACCGTCCGGCCGGAGGCCAGAGCCCGGATCTCGGCTCCGGTTCCGTCGGCGACGATGGTGCCCTTGGAGATGAGCACGATCCGGTCGGCGTACTGGTCGGCCTCCTCGAGGTAGTGCGTCGCGAAGAGCACGGTCCGCCCGCGGCCGGCATCGGTGCGGATCGAGTTCCAGAACGTACGCCGACCCTCGACGTCCATCCCCGTGGTGGGCTCATCGAGCAGCAGCAGGGCGGGATCCGGAAGCAGTGCCATCGCGAAGCGGAGCCGCTGCTGCTCACCGCCCGAGCACTTGCCGACCCTGCGCCCGGCGATGCCGGAGATCCCCGCGCTCGCGAGTGCCTGGTCGACGGGCATGGTGTCGGCGAAGAGCGACGCGGTGTACTCGACCGTCTCCCGGACAGTGAGGTCCTTGAGCAGCCCACCGGTCTGCATCACCGCCGAGACCAGGCCGCGGGCGATCGCGTCGCGAGGCGTCAGGCCAAGGACCTCGGCGGTGCCGCTCGTCGGCTTCGAGAGGCCCAGGATCATGTCGATCGTCGTGGTCTTGCCGGCACCGTTCGGGCCGAGGAAGGCGACGACCTCGCCCTGGCCGAGCTCGAGGTCGATGCCCTTGACGGCCTGGACGGTGCCGAAGGACTTCGTCACGCCGTTCAGGCGGACTGCAGCCGGCTTCGCCGCCGGTGTCGTGAGGCTCATGGATTCAGCATGGCGAACCGACGTCGCCTCCGCCTCCGTTACGGCTCACGACCCGGCCGTGACATCTGTCAGCGGTGTGGCGTCACCCGCAGCAGCACGTCGCGACCGTCCCCGTTGTCGGTGGTGACCAGGAGATTCCCTTGGCGGTCCACGGCGGCGGTGCGGATCCGTCCGTACGTCGTCAGGACGTTGCTCCGCGCGACGAGGCGGCCGTGCGCGTCGAACCTCAACAGCATCAGCTCGGTGCCCTTGAGTACGCCGACGGCCAGTGCGCCGGCGTACGCACCCCACTTCTTCGTGTTCGGGACGAAGGTGGCCCCGCTGGTGGCGATGGTCGACCTGCCCGAGGACCAGCGGGCCGCGATCTGCGTGCCCGGCAGCGACTGGTCGGTCATGGGGACCGACTCGTTGTAACCGGGCACCGGGTTGTAGCCGTAGTCGCCGCCCGGTGTCAGCAGGTTGACCTCGTCGTCGCGCGACGTCCCCTGCTCGACCGACCAGAGCGTCCCGTTGCTGCGCTGGGCCAGGCCCTGCACGTTGCGGTGGCCCCAGGTGTAGATGAGCCGGGTCCGGGCGTTGGAGCTGGACAGGAACGGGTTGCCCTTGGCGGGAGCACCCGTCATGCGGTTGAGCCGCAGCACCTTGCCACCCAGTGAGGTGAGGCTGTGCGGGTTGGTACCGGTCGCGGCATCGCCGGTGCCGACGAGCAGAGAGCCGTCGCGGGCGATGAGGAGCCGGCAGCCCCCGTGGCGGCCACTCCTGGACGGCAGGCCCGCCACCAGCGTGCGGACGGGTCGGGCCGAGGTGAGTCGCTTGCTGAGCTTCCACGCCACGACGCGGACGTCATGCCCGCCGGCGGTCCTCCAGCCCTGGCAGGTGTAGATCCGACGGTTCTTCCGGAAGCCGGGGTCGACCTCGAGCCCGAGCAGACCGGTCTCGCCGTTCGTCCAGATCCGGGCGCCCCTGAGACGGACCGCGTGTCGGTGACCGCTGCGGACGAGGTCGAGACGTGCGCGGGTCCGCTCGGTGACGAGGAGGCCTCGCCTGCCGGGCAGGGTCGCGACGTCCCACGGATGGTCGAGCCCCGAGGCGACGACCCGCACGCTGAGGCGGGGGGCCGAGGCGTCAGCCGGTCCACCGGGGAGCACGACGACCAACGAACCGAGAAGGAGCAGCGCGAGGAGGCGGCACATGAGGATTGCCTACCCGCCGCACTGTCCGTCCAACCCTGACCGGGCGTCGGTTCTCGCTAGCATCTGCGGCACGTGGTCGTCAGGGCCGGAGAGCAGCGGGGGTGAGGCATGACAGAGCCGGTCGGTGGCGTGCGTGCCCGCTGGAAGGTGACCCTCGCGCGCAGTGTCGTCGTCACGGACCTGGTGATGCTGATGACTGCGACCGTCATCGCCTGGCTCCTCCGCTTCGGCCCTCACGGTCAGGACGCACTCAACGGTGCGGGCAACCACGGTCACCTGCTGGTGTCGTTCGTGCTCGCGTTCGGCTGGTGGCTCCTGCTCGGTGCCTACAGCACCCGTGATCCTGACGCGGGTCTCACGATCGGGGCCGAGTTCGGGCGGCTGATCCGTGGATCCTTCGCCGCCTTCGGCGGGCTCGGCGTCATCTCGGTCCTCTTCGTGCTCAACGTCTCGCGCAGCTACCTGCTGCTGGCGTTCCTCCTCGGCTTCGCACTGGTGTTCCTCGGGCGCTGCTGGTGGCGGCTCCGGGTGCAGCAGCTGCGGGGCCGTGGCGAGCACCAGTCGCTGGTGCTGATCGTGGGCACCCTGCGCTCGTCCCGTCGTATCGCCCGTTGGTTCTACAGCGACCCCAACTGCGCCTACCGCGTGACCGGCGTCCATGTGGTGGACGACGTCGCCGACCACGAGTCGCTGCTGTGGCGCACACCGGAGGACCGGTGGGATCCGATCCCGGTACTCGGCGCCACCCACACGCTGGCGGACGCGCTGGAGCGCAGCGGTGCCGACACGGTCATCGTCAACGACTCCGAGCAGCTCGGTCCCGACGGCCTCAACGAGCTGGCCTGGCAGCTCGAGGGCCGCAACGTCGCGCTGATGGTGTCCCCGAACGTCGTCGGTGTCGCGCAGCCGCGACTGCACCTGCTCGACGTCTCCGGAGTGCCCTTCGTCCTCGTCGAGAAGCCGCAGTACGCCGGCGCGAACCGCCTGGCCAAGGCGGTCTTCGACCGCGTGGTCGCCTCCCTGCTGCTGCTGCTCGTCGCGCCAGCGATGGTCACAGCCGCCCTGGCGATCCGTCTCGGCGGCCGCGGGCCGATCCTCGCCCGCGAGACGCGGATCGGACAAGGTGGCCGTCCGTTCGCGATGTACCGCTTCCGCACCCTTCCTGTCGGTGTGGTGCCCGACGAGCCGGAGGCGCTCGCCTCAGCGCGGATCGTGGCCGGAGATGACGTCGGTGCGCCGAAGCCGACCCGCGTGGGTGCGGTACTGCGGCGCTACGCCATCGACGAGATGCCCCAGCTCTTCAACGTGCTGCGAGGCGACCTGAGCATCGTCGGGCCCCGCCCGCTCCTCCCGCGCCACGTCGAGGAGCACGGCGAGGAGGTGGCTCGCCGGCTGCTGGTGAAGCAGGGGATCACCGGGCTCTGGCAGATCTCCGGAAGCTCGACCATGACGTGGGAGGAGGCCACCCGACTCGACCTCGAGTACATCGAGAACTGGTCGATGCTCCGCGACCTCTCGATCCTCTGGCGCACCTTCACCACCCTGATCGCCCGGGGCCTCCTCGTCCGCCGTGTCGCGCGCCTGCAGGCGGAGATCGAGGAGCTCGCTCCGACGTCGAAGGCGCGGCTCAGCGTCGACAGCCGAGGTCAGGTCTTCCTCAACGCGTATCCCCTCTTCGGCGGTGACACCACGACGCTGCTTGCAGAGATCGACAACCTGCTCGTGCGTCGCGAGCCCGCCCTCGTCGTCACGGTCAACGTCGACCAGATCCTCGACCTCGAGCGGGAGCAGAAGACCCTCGAGGTCTATGACAACGCCGACCTCCTGGTCATGGACGGAATGCCCGTCGTGCAGCTCGCTCGGATGCTCGGGGCCGGCGAGGTGCACCGCCACACGGGCGCCGACCTGCTGCCGCTCATGGCCGCCGAGTCGGCGGAGCGCGGCTGGCGGGTCAGTGTCCTCGGCGGCGCCGACGGTGTCTCGCGGGCCGCCGCCGAGCAGCTGTCGACGACGTACCCGGGAGCGCAGGTGCGCTCGGTCGAGTTCCCGCTGCTCAGCAGCGTCGACGACCCGGCCTCGGTCGCGGTGATCGAGGAGCTGCGGGCGCAGCAGCCCGATGTCGTCTTCGTCTGCCTCGGTGCGCCCAAGCAGGAGCTGTGGGTCCTGGCATGGCGCCATGAGCTTCCGCCCGCGGTCTACGTCGGTGCCGGCGCGGCTGTGGACTTCGCGGCCAAGACGGTGTCGCGGGCTCCGCGTTGGGTGCAGCGAGCTGGTGGGGAGTGGCTGTGGCGACTCTTCCAGGAGCCGCGCCGACTCTTCGGACGCTATCTCGTCAAGGGCCCGCGCTACGTCCGTGTCATCGCGCGCTCGATGAGGATGAGGCGCCGTGGCTGACCACAGTCCGACGTCGTGGATGTCGCCCGACGAGGTCGCGCGGCTGATGGACCGGCCCCCTCTGCTTGCGCCCGCGCAGGACTGGCGTGCCGCGTACGTCAGCGCCCGGAAGGTGATGGACCCACTGCTGTTGCTGGCCACCGCGGCGATCACCCTGACTGTGGTCCGTCGGCTTCCGGACAGTGTCGGTCCCGGCCACTCCACCACGTACGTCGGCGTGTCGGCCTTGGTGATCGCCAGCTGGCTCCTGATCCAGAGCGTCGTGGGTGTCTACGAGCGAAAGCTCGTCGTCGAGGGGTTCGAGGAGTACCACCGGGTCGTCCGCGCGGTCATCGCGACCGTCGCGACCGTCGCGGTTGCTGCTGCTGCCAGCGCCTCCAGCCTCTCGCGGCTCTACCTGCTGCTGTTCTTCGGCATCGGTGCGACCCTGCTGCTGGGCTCTCGTAAGCTCGCCCGACGACGGCTCGCACGGATCCGCCATGCCAGTGCCGGCGGCTTCAACCGGGTGCTGGTCATCGGTGGCGCGCGCTCGGCACGCATGCTCGAGCGCGCCTTCCGGATCCACGACCGTGAGGGCTACCGCGTGGTGGGCGTCTGGTGGCCCGATCCGAAGGCGCACTACGGACCGGAGTTCGACATCCTGGGCAGTCCGGTGGCGTCGTACGACCGGAGCCACACTCTCGCCCAGGCGGTGACTGGCTGCCGCGCGGACGCGGTGATCGTCACGGACACCGAACTGCTGGGCAACGAGGGCCTCAAGGCGCTCGGATGGGCGCTCGAGGGGACCGGGATCGACCTGCTGGTCTCCCCGAACGTGGTGGACGTGGCCGGCCCGCGTATCCACGTGCGACCCGTGGCCAATCTGCCGCTCATCCATCTCGACGAACCGCAGTACGAAGGTGCCTCCCGTGTCGGGAAGGCGTTGCTCGACCGGGTGCTGGCCATCCTCGGCCTGCTGCTGGCCAGCCCGGTCATGCTCGCGATCGCGGTCGCCATCAAGCTCGACGACCGCGGCCCGGTCTTTTACCGCTCACAACGGGTCGGCGTCGGGGGCCAGGTCTTCGGGATGTTGAAGTTCCGCACGATGGTGGTCGATGCCGAGCGGATCAAGGCCGAGCTCACCTCCGACTCCGACGACGCCAGCCCGCTGTTCAAGATGCGCGAGGACCCGCGCATCACACGGGTGGGCCGCTTCCTGCGCCGCTATTCCCTCGATGAGCTGCCGCAGCTGGTCAATGTGCTCCTCGGAACGATGAGCGTCGTCGGCCCGAGACCGCCGCTGCCCCAGGAGGTCGAGACCTGGGAGGGCGGTGTCGAGCGGCGTCTCCTCGTGAAGCAGGGCATGACCGGCCTGTGGCAGGTGAGCGGTCGCTCCGATCTCGACTGGGAGGATGCGGTGCGGCTCGACCTGGACTACGTCGAGAACTGGTCGATCACCCGCGACCTGCAGATCATCTGGCGCACCGTCCGCGCGGTGTTGTCCTCCGACGGCGCCTACTGATGGAAGGATGCAGTCGTGGACCTGCGTGAATATCTGCTGCTCCTGCTGCGCCGGTGGCCGATCTTCATCGGATCGTTCGTGGTGGTCACGGCTGCGCTGTTGAGTCTGTCGTTCTTCGCGGTGCCGACGTATCAGGCGACAGCCTCGGTCTACCTCCATGCGGTGCCGGCGCTCGCCAGCGGCGCGTCCGCGAGCGAGCCGATGACGCCGCAGCTTGCCGTCTCAGCGCAGCAGTCGGGTGACCTGCTGCTGCTTGCGCGGATGAAGAGCTATGCCCTCGCCGTGAACTCCGAGGCCGTGATCGACCCGGTGATCGACTCGCTCGGTCTCGACGAGGACTTCTCCTCGGTCAACTCCCGCGTCACCACGAACGTCCCCAGCGACTCCTTCGTCATCGAGATCACGACGACTGACACCACGGCAGCTTCGGCAGCGAACCTGGCCAACGCGTTGGCTCAGGAGCTGCCCGACGCGGCCGCGGCGCTCGACGGCCGGACCAACTCGCACAGGTCGGAGATCCAGTTCGAGCCGATGCAGCAGGCGTTGCCGCCGAAGGCGCGGATCTCGCCCAACCTGAAACTCAACGGGGCGATCGCGGTCCTTCTCGGACTATTCGTCGGTGTCGGGCTCGCCGTGCTGGTTGAAACGTTCGACAGCCGGCTCCGCCGCGGCTCACAGGTTGCGGCCGCGGGGGTCCGGTTCCTCGGTGCTGTGCCGTCGCTGGGCCGCACGGAGGCTCGCCGCGCATACTGGCCGGCCGAATTGCCCGACTCCGTGCGCTACCTCTTCGACCGCGTCTCGGTGGAGGTGCTCTTCGGTGCTGGCGGCGCGCCGGCGTCGATCATCCTCACGTCACCCCGGCCTGGAGCCGGCACGACCCTGGTCGGGGCCGGCGTCGCGGCGAGCCTCGCAGCCTCAGGCAGCAGGGTCCTCTATATCGATGCCGACGATGAGGGCGACGGTCTGGCCGGTCGCGTCGGGCTCGCCGACGTCGATGGACTCACCGATGTGCTCGCCGAACGGGTCGAACTCGGCGCCGCCCTCCACTACTGGGAGGACGGCGGGTACACGATCATGCCGATCGGTTCCGGTGCCATGCGTGAGACCGAGATGCTTGGCTCCGCATTCGGTCGTGTCCACGCGACCCTGACCGACCTCTTCGATGTAATCCTGATTGACACTCCCGACATCACCTCACACCCCTCTGCCGGGCTGCTCCTGCAGCACGTCCACCATGTGCTCGTCGTCGCCCAGGCGCGTCGCACGAGGCGCGGAGAGTTCCTCGACGCACTCGACGCGGCCAACCGGGCGGGCGCTGAGGTCGTCGGTGTCGTCATGACACAGGTGAGCCGCAGCGGTCAGGTCGCGTCGGCCGCGGAGTTCACCCCACGACGATCGGTGCCTTCGTGACGCTTTTGATAGTGACGCCGATGCACAATGAGGCCGCGAACGTCGACGGGCTGGTCCAGACCTTGCGGGGGCAGGACTTTCAGGACTTCGTGTGGTGGATCGTCGACGACGGCAGCACGGACGGCACCGCGATGGCCCTGCAGGCCGCCGACCCGGCGGGGCTCGGGAGGGTGATCACCAAGGCGAACGATGGCGGGCTGATCGGCGGATCTGCCTACACATCGTGGCGGCACGGTGTCCGCGCGGCGCTCGCCGACCGTGACGATTACACACATGTGATGAAGCTCGACGCCGACGTCCGTCTTGCTCCCGACTACCTCGCCCGCATCGTGCCGTTGGCCAGTGCCGACGTCGGAATCGCCGGTGGGGTGATCGCCTCCGCCGGCATGGCCGAGCAGAAGTTCCACGTTCCGGGCCCGGTGAAACTCTTCACTCGTGAGGCCTATCACGTAGCCGAGGCGTTGCCGGCCGCGATCGGAAACGACGTGATGGACGAGGTCATCGTCGCCGAGCATGGTCTCGGTACGGCGGTCGACGATGCGGCACGCTTCGAGCTCGCTCGTCCGATCGGCGCCAGCGAGGGACGCGTGCACGGCCGCTTCCGCAACGGTCGGGTGTGCCGCTGGACGGGGTATGACCCCTTCTACTTCCTGCTTCACGCCGCCCGGTACGTCGGCCGGAAGCCCTATCTCGTGGGCACCCTCGCAATGATCTGGGGCTATCTGCGTGCCGGCGCCGGCCCGTACCCCGTGACGCTCAAGCGCCGTCATGCCAAGATGCAGCGTGGCAAGCTCATCGACGCTGTCCGGAACCCGCTCAAGTTCTGGCGGCAGGCCTACGCTCGCTGAGCCTCGTTCAAGGCTGAGTGCGAGGCAAAGCGCGGGTCCTCCTCCAGCGCGATCCGGTTTCGGCGCTGATCGCGGAGCGGATCGGCGGTACGCAGCCTGGACGAGGACGCGCTGACCGTGTCGTAGATCGCCGCGTGCAGTTCCAGCGCGGTCTCCCAATCGCGCCTGGATAGGTCGGGCAGGCCGGCTGGCGACGTGCGATCAGCCTCCAGCAGTTTGTGGGCTGTCAGCGGCACGTCGTAGAGGCGGAGCCACTCGGGACCCACCTCCGCGGCGAGCGCGGCATTGCTCGGACTCTCCGGGGCGATGACCGGCCGGCCTGCACTCAGCGCCATCAGGACCGCTCCGGAGTTGTACATCTGCTCGTAGGGCAACATGACGCAACGGTGGCGGGCGAGAGCGTCGACGAGTTCGGCGTCGTCCAGGAAGCGTTCCTCGAAGGTGATGTGCGGCCACGTCGCGGCAGCGGCCGCAACTTTCGAGGCATAGTCGGCCGACCATGAATGGCCAGCGACGGTGAGGGCGAGCCCAGTTTCGCCGGCGACAGCCAACAGGTGCTCGATCCCCTTGTAGCGACGCAGCAGTCCGAAGAAGAGGAGGCCCTCGCCGTGGGTGCGCTGCACCACGCCGAGGTCGATGTGGCGATTCGCGAGCCATGGCCGGTAGGAGCTGTGCAGCACGACGACACCGAGTCGACGGTCATTCGCTGGCGACTCGTTGAGAAAGATCCGGAGTGAGACGAGCCGTTCAAGCCGGCGAACAAGGGCGCGTTCGAGCCGACCACCGGTCTCGTGCTCCTCGATGTTGTGCACGGTCCAGACGACCGGTACCCGGCGCCTGCGCAGCCGCCGGATCAGGACCGCTGAGGTGACCATCTTGATGGCGGTGCGGAGGGGCGTGGAGCCCCGCACCAGCTGGTGGGGCCAGTGCAGATGGAAGATGTCAGGCGTCGAAGTGAGTGCGCGCCAGGGTGAAAGAGGTTCGACGCGGTGGGTACCGCTCATTCCGCGGGCGAGTTGGACGATATAGGGGTTCGTCCGGTCGTTGAACAACCCGTGCGACAGCAGGACCAAGGATCGGGATGAGCGCACGAGGAATTACAGCATGGCCGCAGGATGCCCCGCCTGCGGAACACTAGAGTCTGCCGCAGAGAGGAGGCCCCAATGATCCGCAGACGTGCCAGCCGCTGGGCTGCCGAGCATCTCCGTCACGACTGGCTCCCCCTGCGGTCTGGGCGACCGATCCTCTCGATCACCTTCGATGACGTGATCGCCTCCGCTTGCGTCAACGGCGCCGCCGTCCTGGCCAAACATGGCGTGAAGGCGACGTGGTACGTCGCCGGCGGACTGACCGACCGCGCCGAGGCGGGCAAGCCGACCCATTCACTGGACCAGTTGCGGGCTCTCCATGCCGACGGACACGAGCTCGCCTGCCACGGCTGGTCGCACCAGCGCTGCACAGCGCTGAGTAGCGACGAGCTCGAGTCCGAGCTGGTGCGCAGCCGTGACCTGCTCAGCACCGTGGTCGGCCACCCGGTGGACGGGCCGCTCGATTTCGCCTACCCGCTCGGCGATCAGGGTCTCCGCACTCGCGCAGTGATCGCGCGGCAACGGCGGTCACAGCGGGTCACCGGCGGCGGCATGCATCGGGGACGCGCTGACCTCGGTCGGCTCGGCAGCTTCCGGCTCTACGGCAGGACTGACACACGCATCGAGTGGGAGCCCTTCCTGCGCGAGCTCGCCGCAACCGACGGTGGCTGGGGAATCGTCAACACCCACGGCGTCGACGGCGACCCCGGCCTGTACGGCACGACGCCCGAGAACCTCGACGCCATGGTTGGGCTTGCGCTTGAACTCGGCTGCCAGGTGCTGCCTGTCGGGGTGGCCATCGGCGAACTCTCGGGACGTCGCGCCTGATGGACCTGAGCATCTGCATCTGCACCTTCCGACGCCCCGACCAGCTCCGCGAACTGCTCGTGCGACTCGGCACGGTCGACCTCGGCGAGTTCCAGGTGGAGGTCGTGGTTGTCGACAACGAGACCGAGGGCACCGGACTGGCCGTCGTTGACGAGCTTGCCCCGACACTTCGAGTTCCGGTCGTGACCCGTCACGTGACGGTCCCCAACATCGCTGTCGCCCGCAATGCGGCGGTGCGGGCGGCATCCGGCCGATGGTTGCTCTTCATCGACGACGACGAACTGCCGGTCCCCGACTGGGTGGTCGCGATGCTGCGCACCCAAGCCACATCCGGCGCCGACGCTGTCTTCGGCCCGGTCCTCGCGCGGTACGACGACCCCCCTCCGGCTTGGTTGGAGAACGGTGAACGACGATTCTGGGGGCGACCCCGACACAGGACCGGGGACACCCTGCCGGTGAACGAGGCGCGCGCGGGGAACGTGCTCGTCTCGGCGTCCCTACTGGCTCGGCGCGACGGCCCGTTCGACCCGGCGTTCGGCGTGACGGGCGGCGAGGACGCCATGCTCTTCTGGGAGTTGGCTCGCTCGGGTGCCTGCTTCGTCTGGTGTGACGAGGCCGAGGTGAGTGAGCAGGTTCCAGCGTCCCGCCGTAGCCTCACCTACGTGCTCAGGCGTGGCTTCAGTGGAGGCCAGTCCTATGCGCGAGTGGAGCTGGCGCGACTGCGTGGCACCGAGCGGATGCGACGCGCTGCGAGTCTGCTCTGCTCAGGACTGTGGCGCCTTCCAGTCGCCGCACTCCTCGCCCTTGTTGCTCTTCCGCAGGATCGGGCGCGAGCCGTGCACTGGCTCCGTGTCGCCTATGCGCAGGCCGGCAAGATCGGTGCCGTCGTGGGACAGCAGACGAACTTCTACGCCACCTGACCGCGGCGCAGTACGGAGCGGCCGTAGCGAACCAGCTCGTCGAGGTCACGCCGGTAGGCCGGCAGTCCGAGCGAGGCGACGCAGGTGGCCAACCATGCAGGGATCAACACGGCGAGCTGTGCAAGTGCCGCCCAGTCGTCGATGGTGGTGCTCGTTGCCCAGGTCACCGCTGCGGCGAAGGCGAAGAGGACCACGCTCCTGATCGCCGAACGGAGCAGTGGTGTCGCGCTGACGCCAACCCGGGGCAGTGATACGGCGGCGCCGATGATGAGGATCGCGAACTCACCAGCAGCCGAGGCGAGGGCGACCCAGACGGCGCCGTGCGATGCCGCCAGGATCATGAGCACGACCATCCCGATCCGTGCACCGAGTTCGGCGCCGAACAGGATGCCGGTGCGGCCGTGCGCCAAGAGGATCCAGTAGTAGATGTATCCCACCGCATGGAAAGCGCTTCCGAGACACATCGCACGGATGAAGGGGGTCGCGCTCTCCCATCCGTGTCCGAGGACGACGTCGACGAGTGGCCCCGTTGCGGCGGTGATCAGGCTGAGCGTCCCGAGGAGAAGCGTCGTGAGGACGAGCTGCCCGCGACGTACGGCGAGGGCGAAACCCTCGGGGTCCTCCAGGCGGGACGAGAGATGTGGCAGGACGACGCGGGTGAGCGGTGACGCGATCTGCTGCACGGGCAAGCGTGCGACCTGCCATGCCCGGTTGTACACCCCTAAGGTCGCGGCGCCCCAGCGCTGGCCGATGATCACGGAATCGGCGTTGCTGCTGATGTAGTTGACGACTTGGGCCAGGAGCGTGAAAAGCCCGAAGCGCAGAAGCCCGCGCATCGATTCACCCCTACGGGGCAGGTCCGGCCTCCACCCCGACCGCACGGCGAGAGCAAAGGCGGTGAACCACGCCGCGCCGACCTGTTGGCCGACGAGTCCCCAGTAACGACCGCCGAGCAGGATGATTCCGAGCCCGAGGCCGAGGCCGAGCACCTGCGCGAGGACGTCGACCGAGGCGAGTACGCCGAAGCTGCGGTCTCGGTTGAGCTCTGTGCGGAACTGCCCTGTGATCCCGTTGGCGACGAAGACCAGGGAGAGCGCAACGGCAACGTCGCGCACCGCTGGTTGGCCGTAGGCCTCCGCCAGCAGCGGCGCCGCACCAAGGATCGCGATACCGATCGCGACGCCGATACCGGTTGAGATCCAGAACAGGTTTGAGCGCTGCCCCTGAGTGAGGTCGCGCGCTTGGAGTGCGGCGAGGGAGAGGCCGAAGTCGCCGAGCACGTACGCCACGCCGACGACGGCGGTCACCATCGCCACGATGCCGAAATCATGGGGATCGAGCAACCGGGAGAAGAGGACGAGGGCTACGATCTGCACGACGTATTTCAGCCACTGACCAGCGAGGGCTACGACAGCGTGTCTGCCGGCCGAATGACCACTCACCGCGCGAGTGTATCTGCAGTGACGTCCGATCCCGCCCGGCTGATGCAGTTCACGACAGACCGCGTCGCGGTGATTCTCATCGTGCTGCTGTGGCTGCGCCTCGTCGGCAACCTGCTGGTCATCTCCCTCACCACGGACAAGCGCTATGCCGATGTCGGTGAGGCGACCGTGTCCGCGCCGGCGGAGCTCACCAGCAGGGCGTTTCTCGCGCTCTTCATGGCGATTGCGGCGGCTGCCGTGATCTTCAGGATGAACGAGATTCCTCAGGTTGGACTCTGGAGGCTGGCACTTTTCCTCACTCCGTGGTTGTACCTCCTCGCGCGAGATGCGTATGCGGGCGATCTGGGCAGCAGTGCCGTTCCCATGGCGCTTCTCGTCCTGGCGATGGCCGCGCTGCGGCCCGGCCGCGTGGCGTTAGAGACCGTCGGTGTCCTCGTCGTGATCACGGCCGTGATGTGTCTTGCGCTGGGACTCCTGATGCCGGCGGCAGGAATCCTCCACGAGGCGAACGGCGCGGTCCGCCAGGCCAGCAAGGCGCTCTTCCCGTCGCTCGGGTTGCTCGAAGGCATCTTCACCGCAGAGAACAATCTTGCGCAGTACATGGCACTCGGCATTCCGACGGTACTGATGATCCGGCCCCGCTGGCTTGCCTTCGTCTGCCTCGTCCCGGTACTCGCGGCTCTCGCATGGTCATCGAGCCGCGGCGGGCTGATCACGGCACTCGCCGTCCTCTCGTCCGCCGGTCTGCTGTGGTTGGTGCTGCAGACCCTCGGCCGGCGGGCCGTCTCCCTCGTCTCGTTGGCACTCACAGCAGTCTCAATCGCGGTCTGCGTCTGGCTCCCGCTCCAGCCATGGCAGGACGATACGTTCACCGCTCGTGCGGGAATCTGGCGTGTCTCGGTCCACGCTTGGCTCACGCGCGGAGACCTTTTCGGCTTCGGCAGCACCTGGTACGACGACCAGGCGACGACGACCACCAGTTCTCTGATCGACGCCGCTTATCACGGCCACAACCAGTTCGTGCAGATCGGCGTGACGGGCGGTGTCGTGTTCGTGTTCGTGATGGCCGTGTGGCTGGCGTGTCTTCAGGTTGTGTCGACCCGAGACGATGCTCCATTCCAGATCACGGCGGCGTTGACCCTCGTCGCCGTTGTCGTGAACGGCTTCTTCGAAGTCCCGCTTGCCTTCGTCGATCGATGGGCGTTCTGGACTGTGACACTGGTGCCGATGGCTGTCCTGTTCTTCGCACCGGAGCGACGTTCGTCGCACCCCGACGCGGCATGGCGCCGAGGATGAGCGCTCGTGAGTGGCTTGCCGCCAACCGCGTCGGAATGATCGCGATGGGAATCTTCGTCTCGCTCGTTCTCGTCGGTGCGGGTTTCCTGGCCTACACCGGCCTCAGAACCAACCTGCTTCGTGACGGCTCGTTCCGTTTGCAACCCGCGGTGGTCGAGCCGTCAGGCGACCCATTCACGACACTGCCGCTGTACGTCGACCCGCACTCCCAGACGGTCGCTGCGGCCGCTGCGGACTCTCGCTTTGATGCGCTCGCTCGCGTCGCCCAGGCCAAGTGGTTCTCCGACTGGAGCACCACAGACACGATCGCCAGCGACCTCGGCACCTACCTGGCCGGAGCTACCGCGCGCCATGAGCTCCCGGTCGCCGTGTTCTACCGCATTCCCTCTCGCGACTGCGGCGGTTATGCCGAGGGCGGTGCGCGAGACGACTCCGAGTACCGGACGTGGGTCGACCGCGCCGCCTCGGCCGTCCAAGGGCGCCCCTTGGTCGTGGTGCTTGAGCCAGACTCGATCGGGATGCTGGGTCGCTGCTCTGATCCGGGTGCCCAAGCGGCACTCCTCGGCTATGCCGTGCATGCGTTGGCCAGAGCCGGTGTGTGGGTCTATCTCGACGGCGGTCACTCCGACTGGCAGTCACCCGAGGTGATGGCCAAGCGACTCAAGCAGGCCGATGTTGCGGAAGCGCGTGGCTTCGCCACCAATGTTGCGAATTACCGTCCGACCGCAGACGAGCTCGACTACGGCATGCAGGTGTCCACCGCCCTTACGACGTTGGGAGTGAAGGACAAGCGCTTCGTCGTCGATACCGGACGAAATGGTGCGCCCGTCGCCAAGGGTGGATGGTGCAACCCCAAGGGTGCCCGGATCGGCCGCGCACCCGCGCTCGTCTTCGATGGCCTCAACGACGGCTTCCTGTGGATCAAGGATCCGGGCGAGACGGACGGCACCTGCCGGGGTGGGCCCCCGTCAGGTTTCTGGGATGAGCTCGCTCTAATGCTGCTCGGGCAGCCGAGCAGGCTGGACTAGGGTCTTGGGCGTGGCAGACAAGGGTGGGCCTCGGACGATCGTGGTCATCGACGCCGACCCTCGGGAACAGGCGACTCTCGACCGGACGCTGACCCAGGCTGGGTTCGAGGTGCTCCTCGCAGGTGACGGCCCGACCGGCGTGGAGCTTGTGGCCGCATGCAGGCCGACAGCCATCGTGCTCGACCTTGAACTGCTGGGAATGGACGGATTGGAGACCGCCCAGCGGATCCGCGCCGTCAGCGCCGCTCCGATCCTCATGCTGAGTGATAGCACCAGCGAGATCGATGTCGTGCAGAGCCTGGGCGTCGGCGCCGATGCCTTCATGCCCCGGCCCCTCAAGGCCCACGAGTTGCGGGCACGACTCAATGCCGTGCTCCGACGCTCGCCTCAGCTCACCGAGAATCCCGCCCTACGGCCACTGACAGCGCCGCGCCTTGCCCAGCCGGAGCCGGTATGGGCCGAACCGGTCGTTACGCCGTCTCCGCCGGAGCCCGAGCCACTCCCCGAGCCGATTCGCGAGCCGATTCGCGAGCCGGAGACGATGCCCGAGCTGGTTCCCGAGCCCGAGCCGGTTCCCGAGCCGGCGCCGATGCCCGAGCCGGAGCCGGAGCCGGAGCCGGAGCTCGAGCAGGAGCCGATCGTCAGCGCGGTGATGGGCGAGGATCGTCAAGCGTTCCGGGGCCTCGTGTGGAGCATGTCGACCGGAGCCGTCACCGTCGACGGTGTGCCGGTGGCGATGACCGGCACCGAGCTCGCGGCACTGTCCGCGCTGATGACGACCGGTCGGCGGCTTCGAAGCCATGCCGACATGGCTGCTGTGGTCCTCGGCAGACCGAGCGGTGGCCCGCTGACCGCCGCCGAGCGGGCAAGCGTCGACGCCGTGATGGAGGCACTGATGTCCACGCTGGACGAGTCCGCGGACGAACCACGCTGGATCGATTATGTACCTGGCGTCGGCTGGCGCAGGGCGGCGATGTGACCGCGTCCGCCGATGTCGCAGCCCCGGTCAATACCGCAGGCCGCTACGCCCACGTCGATGCCATGCGGGCCTTCGCAGTGATGCTGGTCGTCGTCGCCCATGCCGGATTGGACAAGGTCGTACCCGGCGGCAGCGGAGTCACGATCTTCTTCTCCATCTCCGGCTTCGTCATCACGTGGGTCACCATCCGTGAGCGAGTGCGTACCGGCGGCTTCGGCCTGCGCGGCTTCTACGAGCGGCGCCTGCTCAAACTCGGGCCCCCGTTGGCGCTGGTCGTCGTCGTGCCGAGCCTCATCTGGACTCTCTGGAAGCCGCTCGGACTCGTGGCAGTCCTCAGCCAGGTGTTCTTCTTCTTCAACTGGGTGCGGATCGACACCTTCCCGGACAGTCCGGTGCTGCCTGGCTCCGCGGTCGTCTGGAGTCTCGCCATCGAGGAGCAGTTCTACATCATCTTTGCGCTGCTGTGGCTGCTCGTGGCACGGCGACCGAACGCCGTACGTCTCCTCGGATGGGCTGCCGCGGCGGTCCTGGTGATCAGCTCGGTGGAGCGCCTGATCCTCGCCATGGGCCTCGCAGATCCGGAGAACCGGATCTACTACGGCACCGACACCCGCATCGACGGCATTGCCCTCGGTACGCTGACCGCGCTCCTGGTCCACCGCGGACTGAGCACGCGGCTCGGCCGCCCGTGGATCCTGATCGCCGCTGTGGTGCTCTTTCTGACCACGTTGCTCTATCGGGATCCGCTCTTCCGCGACACCCTGCGCTACACATTGCAGTCCGTTGCCGCCTGCGCGGTGATCGCCTTCGGCTTCGCGACGTCGAGCGCCGACCTCATCGGCCGGTTGTTCCGCACGCTCGCGGGCGCGAGCATCGTCCAACTGCTCGGTCGCGCGAGCTATTCGATCTACCTGGCCCACTACTCGATGGACTATCTCATCGGCTGGCTATGGCCCGACCTCCCGCGCGCTGCCGGCATCCCGGCCAAGATCCTGGTCGGCGTAGCGGTCGGTGTCCTCATCTTCGAGATCGTCGAGAAGCCGGTCGCTGCGTGGAACGCGCGCCGTACGGGTCGCACGCTCTGAGCGGGCGTGGTCAGAACGTGTGGTCGGGACCCGGGAACGTGCCGGCCTTGACCTCCGCGGCGTACGCCTGGGCACCGCTGAGCAACTGGCCGCGCACGTCGGCGAAGGTCTTGACGAAACGGGGCAGCTTGCCGTCGTTGGGTCCACGGATGCCCATCGCGTCGGTCCAGACGAGCACCTGCCCGTCGCAGCCGGCGCCGGCTCCGATGCCGATCGTGACGATCGACAGCTCCTTGCTGATCTGCTCGGCGACGTCACCCGGAACCATCTCCATGACGACGGCGAAGGCTCCGGCGTCGGCGACGGCGCGCGCGTCGTCCTTGACCTTCTCCGACGTGTCGCCGCGGCCCTGCACCCTGTAGCCGCCCAGGGCGTGCTCGGACTGCGGGGTGAACCCGATGTGGGCGCAGACGGGGATGCCGCCGTCGACCAGCTTGCGGATCGTCGGCGCCATCTCGGCGCCCCCCTCGAGCTTCACGGCATGGGCGAGACCGTCCTTCATGAAGCGCACCGCGGTCTCGTAGGCCCGCTCCGGGGAGCCCTGGTAGGACCCGAACGGCAGGTCGCCGAGGACGAGCGCACGCCGTGCGGACCGGGCGACGGCACGGGTGAGCGGGATCAGCTCGTCGACGGTCACGGGCAGCGACGTCTCGTAGCCGTAGACATTGTTGGCCGCCGAGTCACCGACGAGCAGGATGTCGATCCCTGCCTCGTCGAAGATCCGCGCGGTGTACATGTCGTAGGAGGTCAGCATCGTGACCTTCTCGCCACGCGCCTTCATGTCGGCGAGGTGGTGCGTACGCACACGACGGATGGTGGGACTCCCGGGTGCCGCGGCGGCATTGCCTGCAGCCCCTGCGCCGTACGGCGCCGTCTCTTCAGTCATGCGGCAACACTATTCCGTGATAGGCAACGGGCCATGGGGAAGCAGGGCAGACACCCGGATCGGCGTAGGCGCGAGGCGGAGCACCCGGTTCTTGTCCTACTCCTCGTCGTGGTGGGCATCCTTGCGGCGCTGACCTTCGGCCTCATGGTGTGGAACCCCGTCAGCTATGTCGACGACCCGCCTCCGGGACGCGTGGCCTGGCCCGTCGGAATCGTTGCCGGCCTGGTGGTCGCCCTGTGCGCCTTCGGGATCACATGGCTGGAGACCCGCCGGGATCATCCGCCTGCCGTCGTGACCCTGCGCCGCGGAGGAATCGCCACCGCCAGCGTGTGCGTCGGGGTGGTTGCTCTCGTCGGCCTGGCCATGTTCCTGGTGAGCCATGAGATCGAGGAGAACCAGAAGGGCATCCACGCCTGGGGTGTCGACGTCGAATGGAGTGATGCGCACTTCGCCTTCGCGGAGCCGACCTTCATCCACCCCGCGACCGTGCCGCTCACGATCGATCCCATGGCCGACCTGGACGCACCGCTCGAAGGGCCGCTTCCCCAGGGCATGAAGGTCGCCAGGTTCGAGTACTCGTTCCACAACGACTCCGGACGCAACGGCGGCGCCTTCGCCTGGTACGACGTGATCGGACCCTTCCTGAGCGTCGACGGCGCCGCTGAGCTGCCTCCGACCGACGGTTCGACCGAGGAGTGTCCCGAGTACGTGATCGAGGGAGACATGTCGGCGCGGCCCGGCCACGGTGCGGGCGGCGTCCGCGTCGCCTGCTGGGTCGTGCCCGAGGCGACGACGGTCGACCAGCTCGTGGTCCGCTTCGGTCCCGGCCCCAACAGCGTGGAGTGGGCCCGCTGGGGCAATCCCTAGACTCGGCGACGTGGACTTCTACTCGGCCTACGCCCAGGGCTTCGCACGCGTCGCTGCGGTCACGATCCCCGTCGCGGTGGCAGACCCTGCGACCAATGCACAGTCGGTGATCGACCAGGCCCAGCAGCTCCATGCCGAGGGTGTGGCGGTCGCGGTCTTCCCCGAGCTCTGCCTCTCCGGGTACGCCGTCGACGACCTGTTCCTCCAGGACACGCTCCTCACAGCGGTCGAGGAGGCGATCGAGGCGATCGTCGTCGCCTCCACGGATCTCACGACGGTCCTCGTCGTGGGTGCCCCGCTCGTCTACAAGAGCCGGGTGCTCAACACCGCCGTCGTGATCAAGGGCGGTGAGGTGCTCGGCGTCGCGCCGAAGTCCTACCTGCCGACCTACCGCGAGTTCTACGAGCGCCGCTGGTTCGCACCGGGTGATGACGTCGACGACGTCATCAACGTCGCCGGCGAGGATGTGCCGATCAGTCCCACACTGCTCTTCACCGCCACCGACGTCCGTGGCCTCACGTTCCACGTGGAGGTCTGTGAGGACATGTGGGTGCCCGTGCCTCCGAGCGCCCGGGCTGCGCTGGCCGGCGCCACCGTGCTGCTCAACCTCTCGGCGTCACCGGTCACGGTCGGGCGCAGCGAGAGTCGCCGCGAGCTGGTCAAGACCTCCAGCAACCGGTGCACCGCGGCCTACGTCTACACCGCCGCCGGCCCGGGGGAGTCCACGACCGACCTGAGCTGGGACGGCCAGACGATGGTCTACGAGTGCGGCGACCTGCTGGGAGAGTCCGAGCGCTTCCCCGACGGCCCACGCGCCACCGTCGTGGACGTCGACCTCGACCGGATCCGCCATGAACGCCTGCAGATGGGCACCTTCGACGACAACCGGCGGTCGCTGATCGAGTTCGACGACTGGCAGCTCGTGGAGTTCTCCCTCGAGCCGCCGACGGACGACCTCGGCCTGCGCCGCAAGGTCGATCGCTTCCCGTTCGTGCCCGATGACCCTGAGCGGCTGGCACTGGACGCCTACGAGACCTTCAACATCCAGGTGTCCGGTCTCGAGCAGCGCCTCCGCGCGATCGGCGCCACCGGCGGCCACGACCCCAAGATCATCATCGGTGTCTCCGGCGGGCTCGACTCCACGCACGCCCTGCTCGTCGCCGCCCGCGCGATGGACCGGCTCGGTCGGCCGCGCTCCGACATCCTCGCGTTCACGCTTCCCGGCTTCGCGACGTCGGAGACCACGAAGGGGAACGCCGTCGCCCTCATGGAGGCGTTGGGGACGACGTACGAGACCATCGACATCACCCCGGCGGCGACGCAGATGCTGAAGGACCTCGGCCACCCGTTCAGCGAGGGCCACCCCGTCTACGACGTGACGTTCGAGAACGTGCAGGCGGGGCTGCGCACGGACTACCTCTTCCGCGCGGCCAACCAGCGCGCAGGCATCGTGCTCGGCACGGGCGACCTCTCCGAGCTGGCGCTCGGGTGGTGCACGTACGGCGTCGGTGACCAGATGAGCCACTACAACGTCAACGCCGGCATCCCGAAGACGCTCATCCAGCACGTCATCCGCTGGGTGATCTCGACCGAGCAGTTCGAGGACGAGACCGACCAGATCCTGCAGACGATCCTCGACCAGGAGATCAGCCCCGAGCTCGTGCCGGTCGAGGAGGGCGAGAAGCCGCAGTCGACCGAGGCCAAGGTCGGTCCCTACAGCCTGCAGGACTTCAACCTCTTCCACCTGATCCGCTTCGGCTACCGGCCGAGCAAGATCGCCTTCCTGGCCTGGCATGCGTGGCACGACGAGCACCTCGGCGACTGGCCCCCCGCCTTCCCGGAGGCGAGCCGACGCTCCTACGACCTCGGCGAGATCCGGGACTGGCTCGAGGTCTTCCTCAAGCGCTTCTTCGCCTCGCAGTTCAAGCGATCGGCGCTGCCCAACGGCCCGAAGGTCTCCAACGGCGGCACGATGAGCCCCCGCGGTGACTGGCGGATGCCGTCTGACGCCTCGGCGGCGGCGTGGTTGGCCGACCTGGAGCAGGTGCCGTTCTTCTGACCTTCAAAACGGTGTCCTTAAGGCCCTTGGCTTCAGTTCTTCGTAATGAAGGCTATAAGCTTCAGTTATGGCAGAGGTGGTCACCCTCATCGGCGACGTCGTCGACTCCGGCGGCGCACCTGATCGCCGCGCGCTCCACCGGGCGCTGAGCGCCGCGATCGCGGGGGTCAATGAGGCTTTTCGGCCGCTCACTCCGCTTCGTGTCACTGTCGGCGACGAGTTCCAGGGCGCGTTCGCGGCTTTGGGTCCCGCATTGCAGGCCACCCTTCGGCTGAGGCTGGCAATGGCTCCGTACGACGTCCGCTTCGGCCTCGGCCGCGGGACGGTCACGGTCCTCAGTGAAGAGCCACGCGTGGAGGACGGCCCCGGTTGGTGGGCTGCACGGGCCGCCATCGAGGAGGTCGCCACCCTGCAGCGCCGTGCGGCCACGCGGTCGGTCCGCACGCTCTTCGACGACCCGGCCGTCAATGCGGCCCTTCTTCTCCGCGACGAGCTCCTCGCCCAGCTGGGTGACCACGACATGTCGGTGCTCTCCGACATGATCTCAGGAATGAGTCAGGAGCAGATCGCCGCGCGCCTGGGGGTGAGCCCGTCCGCGGTCTCGCAGCGCGTGCGTCGCGCCAGCCTGGGCGTGCTGCTCCGCTCCGACGAGCTGCTCGGCGGCCTCGCATGATCTGGCTCGGGCTGCTCCTGCTGGGTCTCGGCATCGCCGACCTGCTGCATTCGGGGCGGCCGCTCCGGTGGATGCCTGAGATCCTCGCCGCGCTGGTCACTGTCGGCGCCGGGCTCCTGGCGGGTTATAGCGACGCGAGTGAGGTGCTCGGCGAGGTCGCCGTCGCATTTGTGGTGCTGGCCTGGGGGAGCGCGGTCCGTCAGGGTTTCGGGCGAAGACTTCCCGGCCTGCCGCTCTCCGTGCTCGCCCTCGCCGTGGTGGGCGCGGTGCTCGTCAGCCCGCTCGGCGACAGCTCGGGCGGCCCGCTCGGCGACTGGTTGTCGCAGACCGAGGTGCCATGGCTGCGCAGCCTCGACGTGACACGTGCCGTGCTGCTCCTCGGCGCCTTCGTCGTGCAGGGCTCCACCGGCAATGTCGTCGTACGCCTCATCCTGCAGGCCACGCACACCGTTCCTCCCGCTCCCGCCGAGCAGCGCGAGGCCGGTCCGAGACTCAAGGGCGGCCGCCTGCTCGGCCCGATGGAGCGGCTCATCATCGTCGGCCTCGGGCTGTCCGGGAGCTTCACGGCGATCGGCATCATCGTCGCCGCCAAGGGCCTGCTCCGCTTCCCCGAACTGCAGGCCGCGCGCGACGCGCACGAGGGCCCGAGCATCACCGAGGTGACCGAGTACTTCCTCGTCGGCAACTTCGTCTCCTGGACCTTCGCACTCACCACGCTGGCCGTCATCGCGCACCGATAGGGTCAGCCCTATGGGTAAGCAAGAGGACTTCGTCCTGAGGGCGCTCGAGGAGCGCGAGGTCCGATTCGTGCGGCTGTGGTTCACCGACGTGCTCGGGTTCCTCAAGTCCGTGGCGGTGGCGCCGGCCGAGCTGGAGGGCGCGTTCGCGGAGGGCATCGGTTTCGACGGCTCGGCGATCGAGGGCTTCAGCCGGATCTCCGAGTCCGACATGCTCGCCAAGCCCGACCCGCAGACCTTCCAGATCCTGCCCTGGCGCGAGACGGGGCCCGGCCCGTCGACGGCCCGCATGTTCTGCGACATCGTGATGCCGGACGGCTCCCCGTCGTACGCCGACCCCCGCTTCGTCCTCAAGCGGACGCTGTCGAAGGCGGCCGAGAAGGGTTTCACCTTCTACACGCACCCCGAGATCGAGTTCTACCTCTTCAAGGGCCAGCAGATACCGGGCCAGCTGCCCGAGCCGGTCGACTCGAGCGGCTACTTCGACCACACCGCGCAGGGCGAGGGCGCTGACTTCCGCCGCGAGGCGATCACCAACCTCGAGGCGATGGGTATCAGCGTCGAGTTCAGCCACCACGAGGGCGGTCCCGGCCAGCAGGAGATCGACCTGCGCTACGCGGACGCGCTCTCGACGGCCGACAACGTCATGACCTTCCGCACCGTCGTCCGTGAGGTGGCGCTGAGCGAGGGTGTGTGGGCCTCCTTCATGCCCAAGCCCTTCACCCAGCACCCCGGCTCCGGCATGCACACCCATGTCAGCCTCTTCGAGGGCGACCAGAACGCCTTCCACGAGGCCGGTGCCGAGTACGGCCTTTCCCAGACCGGCCGCCAGTTCATCGCCGGCCTTCTGCGGCATGCGCCGGAGATCAGCATCGTCACCAACCAGTGGGTCAACTCCTACAAGCGTCTCGTGGCGACCGGCGAGGCGCCGTCGTACATCAGCTGGGGGCACAACAACCGCTCCGCCATGGTCCGGGTGCCCATGTACAAGCCGCTCAAGGGCAACTCGACCCGGGTCGAGCTCCGCACGCTCGACGCGGCGTGCAACCCCTACCTGGCGTTCGCGGCGGTCCTGGCGGCAGGCATGAAGGGCATCGAGGAGGGCTACGAGCTCCCGCCCGAGGCCGAGGACGACGTCTGGTCGCTCTCGGACCGCGAGCGTCGCAGCCTGGGAATCAACGCGCTGCCGCGTGGTCTGGACGAGGCGATCTCCGTGGCCGAGGACTCCGAGCTGCTCGCCGAGACGCTGGGCGAGCACGTCTTCGACTTCGTGCTGCGTAACAAGCGTGCCGAGTGGGAGGACTACCGCCTCCAGGTCTCCGCCTTCGAGCGCGACCAGATGCTCCCGGTGCTCTGACCCGCGCACCACGGCATGATCCGGCGCGCGACCAGCAGGACAACCCTCCTCCGGCTGGGGTTCGACGACCTGGAGGCCGCCGAGGCGACGCTTGCGACCCTCGGACCCTCCGCTGAGCCGCTGCTGGCGATGCTCGGCCGCACGGCGGACCCCGACCTGGCCCTCGCCACGCTCGCCCGCCTGGCCGAGGCGGAACCGGACATCCTCGACGCCGACGAAGGCTCGGCGATGCGGCTGCTCCTCGTCCTCGGGGCGAGCCAGGCGCTGGGAGAGCACCTGAGCCGACACCCCGGTCAGTGGCGTGAGCTCGAGGATCCGACGCTGGGATCCACCAGGCCGCCGGCGTACCACCTGAGGGCGCAGCTGCTGGCCGCCGTCGCCGGCAAGGAGCGCGCCGACGCGCTCGACGCACTGCGCGTGGAGTACCGCCGTCTCCTGCTGAGGCTCGCTGCCCGGGACCTGGCGCACGGCGTCCCCTTCGACGACGCCGGCGCCGAGCTCTCCGACCTCGCCTGCGGAGTCCTCGACGCCGCCCTCGCCATCGCGCGTACGACGGTGCCGGACTCGGACCAGGTCCGGCTGGCCATCATCGCGATGGGCAAGACCGGCGGCCACGAGCTCAACTACATCTCGGATGTGGACGTCGTCTTCGTCCACGAAGGGCCGGCCGAGGTGGCCTTCGCACTGGCCGCGGAGGTGATCCGCGTCTGCGGCCAGCACACCGCCGAGGGAACGATCTGGGAGGTCGACGCCGCGCTGCGCCCGGAGGGCAAGGCCGGCGCGCTGTCCCGGACGCTGAGCTCGATGCAGGCCTACTACGAGCGCTGGGCGAGCACGTGGGAGTTCCAGGCGCTGCTCAAGGCCCGTCCGGCTGCAGGGGACCTCGAGCTGGGCCGGGCGTTCGTCGACAGCGTCGCACCGCTGGTGTGGACCGCCGCCGAACGCGACGGCTTCGTCGAGGCCACGCAGGCGATGCGGCGGCGCGTGATCGAGCACATCCCGACCCGCGACGCCGACCGTGAGCTCAAGCTCGGCCGCGGCGGGCTGCGTGACGTGGAGTTCGCGGTCCAACTGCTGCAGCTCGTGCACGGCCGTGGCGACGAGGCACTCCGCGAGCCCACCACGCTCAGCGCCCTGGCCGCCCTCACCCGTGGCGGCTACGTCGGACTCGCCGACGGCGAGACGCTGCACGACGCCTACTGCTTCCTGCGCACCCTGGAGCACCGCATCCAGCTCTACGGCCTGCGGCGGACCCACCTGCTGCCGACCGACGAGCCCTCCCTGCGCAGGCTGGGACGCTCGCTCGGCTACCTCCGCGACCCGGTCGCCCGCCTGGAGCAGGAGCTCGCGGCCCAGCGCCGCGAGGTCCGCCGCCTGCACGAGAAGCTCTTCTACCGCCCGCTGCTCACCGCTGTGGCCGCGATCCCGGGCGCCGAGGCGCACCTCACGCCGGAGGCGGCCGGCAGCCGCCTCCGTGCCCTCGGGTACGCCGACCCGGATGCTGCACTGCGCCACCTCGCCGCCCTGACCTCGGGGGTCTCACGGAAGTCCGGCATCCAGCGACATCTGCTCCCCGTCCTGCTGCAGTGGTTTGCCGACGGGCCCGATCCGGACGCGGGGCTCTTCGGCTTCCGGCGGATCTCCGAGGCGCTGGGCGGCTCCTCCTGGTATCTCCGCATGCTGCGCGACGAGGGCCTGGTCGCGGAGCGCCTCGCCCGGCTCCTGTCCACGAGCCGCTACGCCACCAACCTGCTCGAGCGCGAACCCGAGGGCGTCCGCGTCCTCGCCGAGGACCTCGCGCCCCGCCCGGCCGAGCCGCTGCGCGAGGAGATGCTGGCCGCCGCCGGGCGCCGCTCCAGCCTGGACAAGGCGATCCGCTCCATCCGCGCCGTACGCCGACGGGAGCTGCTCCGCATCGCCGTCGGTGACATCGAGGGCGGCGACCAGGTCACGGACGTCGGGGAGGGCCTCTCCCGACTGACCGACGCGACACTGGAGGCCTCGCTCGCCATCGTGTCCGCAGCGGTCCTCGCCGAGCGCGGGGAGACGGCTGCTGAGGGGGCGCCCGCCCGGCTCGCGATCATCGCCATGGGCCGGTACGGCGGCTTCGAGCTCTCCTATGCCTCCGACGCCGATGTGCTGTTCGTCTTCCAGGCCGTCGAGGGGGCGCAGAGCGCCGATGCGTCGGCGTACGCGCTGAAGGTGGCGAGCGAGATGCGGCGACTGCTCGGTGCGGCCGGTCCGGACCCCGCCCTCGAGCTCGACGCGGACCTCCGCCCCGAGGGCCGCAGCGGCGCGCTCGTGCGGAGCCTGGAGTCCTATCGGGCCTACTACGCGCGCTGGACCGAGCCGTGGGAGGCGCAGGCGCTGCTCCGCGCCGACGCCGCGGTCGGCGACGAGGCGCTGCGCCGGGCCTTCACCGCCATGATCGATCCGATCCGGTACCCACCCGACGGGCTGACCGACGACCAGGTCCGCGAGATCCGCCGGATCAAGGGGCGCGTCGACACCGAGCGGATGCCGCGCGGCGCGGACCCGATGACGCACCTCAAGCTCGGTCGGGGCGCACTCGCGGACATCGAGTGGACCGTTCAGCTGCTCCAGCTCCGGCACGCCCACGAGGTCGAGGGCCTGCGCACGCCCCGCACCCTCGAGGCACTCCTGGCTGCCCGGGACGCCGGCCTGATCAGCGCCGACGGCGCGGAGATCCTCGCCGACGCGTGGCGGATGGTGAGCCGGATCCGCAACGCCGTCACCCTGGTGCGGGGCAAGCCCAGCGACCAGCTGCCCACCGACCCGCGTGAGCGCACCGCAGTCTCGACGCTGCTCGGCTACCCGGACGGCACCAGCAGCGAGCTGCTCAACGACCATCTGCGCCTGACCCGCCTCGCCAGCGCCGTTGTCGACGAGGTGTTCTGGGAGGCCGGCTGATGGCCGAGCCCTACGTGCTGATGCTCGACGGCATGGCGCAGTCGGCGGTCGACCTCGAGGACCCGACCCGGCTGCACTTCGACTACATGCGCCGCATCGGTGACGTGCTCGACCGGCTCCCTGCCGGGCCGCTGCGGATCCTGCACGTCGGGGGAGCGGCGATGACGCTGCCCCGCTACGTCGCGACGACCCGCCCACGATCGGCCCAGATCGTGCTCGAGCCGGACCAGGCCGTGATCGACCAGGTGCGGATCGAGGCGCCACTGCCACGGCGGAGCGGGATCAGGGTCCGCGTCGTCGACGGTCTCTCCGGAATCGTCGCCGTCCGCGACGACAGTCAGGATGTCGTCATCCTCGATGCCTTCCGCGACGGTCTCGTGCCGGACGAGCTCATCACGGCCGACTTCTTCACGCAGGCGACCCGGGTGCTCGCCGACGACGGACTCCTGATCGCCAATGTCACCGACTCGGCCCCGTTCCGGCGGGCGCGCGATGCGATCGCCGCGATTCGCGTGAGTCTCCCAACCCAGCGCGCTCTCACCGTCGGGGCCGAGCCGGCGACGCTCAAGGCGAAGCGACCAGGCAACCTGGTCGTCCTCGCGGGCCTGGTGCCGGACCGGCCGTTCGGGGCGCCTGCCCCGTCGTCGTACCGCGTGTTCGAGGGGGCCGCGGCGAGCGACTCCTTCGGTGGCGGCACCGCCCGGCATCTGCCCGACTAGCGGCCGCCCAGCGCCTTCTCCAGCTCGCTCTTGCTCATGCTCGAACGACCGTGGATGTTGCGGCGCTTGGCCTCTTCGTACAGCTGTGCCTTCGTCCGCCCGCCCTCGCCCTTGTGCGAGCGCAGGCCTCCACGGCGCCCGCTCGAGATGTCCTTCGTCGAGGTGCGGCTCGCGGTACGGCTCTCGCCGTGGCGGGCACGCTCCTTGTTGACGGTCCGGGCGGCGATCTCCTCGGACTCGTCCTCGGAGTGGCCACGCTTCTCGAGACCCTCCTTGATGTGGTCGTACTGACGTTCGCGCTTTGCGCTCCAACTACGCTGCGGCATGGTCAGGGGGTACCCCGCGGGTCGGTGGAGATACGGGCGACCCCCTCCGACCAGTCCAGATGGACGTGGGCCGCGTCGACCTCGAACGTGTGCCGCCCGAGCCACCGCATCGCCCGGTTGACCAGCCACGGCCCTTGGTCGGGATGTCGTCGGTAGCCGAGCAGTGCTCCGGGATGCCGCCGCCCGATGACGTACGCCGTCGCCTCCAGGTCGTCGTGCTCGAGCCGGACGTCCGTGACCGTGCCCAACGATGTGCCGTCGGCGTCGACGGCCTCCATCTGGAGCAGGTGCGAGAGCCGGTGAGGCGCGGGCAGCTTCTGCAGCACCTCCTCGCGCGGCACCCGGAGGTGGACCGCGCTGTCGATCTCGGCGACGAGGTCGAGTGGGATGCCCCACGGCTCGTCCCGGTCCGGCTGGGCCGGGGCCAGGAGGTGCCACTGCGTGGCGAGCCGGTCGGAGATCCGCGGCAGCCAGACCGCACCGCCGACGAGGAAGGCGGCCACCCGGAGCCGCTCGCCGGAGAAGGCCAGCTCGACGTCGTCGACCTTGCCGACGAGACGTCCCTCGCTGTCGATGATCTGGCGATCCATCAACCGCAGCGCCGCGTCGATCGGCCCGTGCACGGCGGTCATGAGCCCATCCTCGTCAGGATCATGAGTGGGATCGCCGCGACGGCGACGACGACCGTCACGACGAGGAAGAATGTGCCGAGCACGTTCACCCACGGCTTGTTGACGTGCTCACCGACGTAGTCCTTGTCGTTGGCGACGACGAGGATCGGGAAGTAGGTCAGCGGCAGCGCGATCGCCGAGAAGATCACCGAGATCTCCGTGACCATGATCGGGTCGACGGCGGTCATCAGGACGGCGACCGCGAGGAGGGTCGAGCCGAGGATGACCCAGTGGAACAGCGCGGCCTCGCGCGGCTTGACGTACTTGCCCCACTGGGCCCCGACGTACTGCCCGATGCTGTAGCCGACGCTCAGCCCCGTCTCGCACGCGGCACCGAAGGTGGCGGCCACGAAGCCGACGATCACGACGGCGAGGCCGAGCGAGCCGAGCGCGTGCTCGACCGGCTGACTCACCTGGTCGAGGGAGTCGATCTGCATGCCCGGCAGCACCAGCCAGGTCGTGGCCGCGATCGCAACGGACAGCAGCCCGCCCAAGGGGAAGCCGATCAGCACGTTGGCCCGCATCACTCCGAGGTCTTTGGCGCTCCACTTCTCCTCCACGCCGCCGGAGGAGAAGAAGAAGACCTCGTACGGCGTCATCGCCGCGCCCAGCAGCGCCACCGCGTAGTACGCCCACGGCATCCACTGCTCACCCTCCGGCTTGTCGAGCGTGACGGCCTGGTGGCCCAGGCCGGCCCAGTCCGGGTGGAGCTGCCAGAGCGCGACGCCGAAGACGACCAGTGCGAGTCCCAGCAGGCCGAGGCCGTTCTCGATCACGCTGAACTTCGCCTTCAGGAGCAGCAGCCAGACCAGCAGTGCCACCAGCGGGATGACGAAGAGGTAGTTCACCGACGCCGCGAGCTCGATGGAGAGGGCGACGCCGCCGATCTCCGCGATGAAGGTCAACAGCGTGATGGCCGTCGAGGCGACGAGGTTGAGCAGCCCGATCCGCGGGCCGAGACGCTCACGGATGAGGTCGAAGACGGCGCGTCCGCTGACGGCCGCGATGCGCCCCGACATCTCCGCGAAGAGGCAGATGCCCAGGACGCCGAGGGCGGTGGACCAGATGAGCGAGGTGCCGAAGCGCGCACCCACCTCGGCGTTGGTGACGAGGTCGCCGATGTCGACGAACCCGCCGATCGCAGTGAGGATTCCCAGCGCGACCGAGAGGTAACGCTTCATCCCTCAGACCAGGGACGGCTCTGGCGCGGTGAGGTCGTCGAGTACGGCGTCGAGGAGCTTGCGCAGCCCCGGGTGTGTGACATGGCCCTCGGTCGCGACCTGCACGACCCGCTCCGCGAGCTCCCGGACCCGGATGTTGCGGTTGCGGGACCACCAGCGCAGCATCGCGAACGCGGCGTTGGCGTCGAGCCCGTAGGAGAGCATGAGCGCTCCCTTGGCCTGCTCGATCACGGCACGCGACTCGATCACTCCCGAGGCGATCGCGCCGGCGGAGAGGTCGGGCGTCAGGTCCAAGTAGTAGCCCTGCAGCTTGCGAGCGTCCTTGTCGCCGTTGATCGCCTCGCCGACCATCATCACGGTCCGCTCCTCTGTCGAGCCGTGGGTGATGATCCGGTAGTAGAGCGTGAACGGCTCACCGGTGGAGAGCGCGGAGATCAGTGTCGCTTGGACGCGCTCGCGATCCGACTCGTGCTTGTGCGAGAGCACCAGATCGGTGGTCGGGCTGACCTCGCCGTCCTCGTAGCCGTGGATCGCGTAGACCCCGGCGTCCCACGTCCAGCGCTCGGCCGCATGGTCATAGACGAAACGGCCGACTTGTCGAGAAGTGGGGAGACTCATGGAGGCTGCCTACCCACTTCTCGACAAGTTGAATCATGCGGCGTCGGCCAGCACCGAGACGTCGTCTCCGAGCGCGGTGCGCAGCGTTGCCATGATCCGCTGCAGCAGGCGGCAGACCTGAACCTGCGTGACGCCCAGGTCGTCCGCGATCTCCTGCTGCGAGCACCCGCGGTAGAACCGGAGCGCCAGGATTCGGCGGTCACGCGGCTTCAGCTCGCGGCAGGCTGCCGCCAGCAGGGCCACGGTCTCCGCCTGACGGAACCCGTCGTCGTCGTCGGCGAGGGTGTCAGCCGGCGTCGGGTGATCGGGCTCCGAGCCCCCGTCATCGAGGGAGACCGGCGCATAGCAGCCGCCGCAGTCGAGGGCCTGACGGACCTCGTCCTCGGTGCTGCCGATATGGCCGGCGATCTCTGCGGGCGTCGGGGTGCGCCCCAGCAACTGGGTGAGCTCATCGTGGGCGGGGAAGATCTCCGCCTGCAGCTCTTGCAGTCGGCGCGGGGGCCGCACGGTCCAGGCGACGCCGCGGAAGTGACGCTTCAGCTCGCCGAGCACCGTCGGAATGGCGAAGGCGAGGAAGTTGGAGCCCACTTCTGGGTCGAAGCCGTGTGCAGCCTTCGTGAGTGCGAGGTAGGCGACCTGCTCGAGGTCCTCCGGCGCCTCGCCGCGGTGCGAGTAGCGGCGGGAGAGTCGGCGAGCCAGCGGCAGGTGGATCCGCACCACCTCGTTGAGGATCTCCAGTCGCTCGGCGCCATCGGTTGCGGCCGCCTTCAGGAGGAGATCGTGGGTGACATCGTCGTTCGTGGTGCTGGTGGACTTGGAACTGTTGGACGTGGATACAGAGGTGAGCATGTGAGCCTCCCGAGAGGTCTTCGCTCTGTGTGGCGGGGGGTTGGGCCACGTCGTTGAAGCTTATCCAGTTTGCTCAAGCCCAAACCTGCTCGTTCAACTCAGCCAGACATCGAGCTGTTTGGAGGCGTCGACCAGGACGTCGTCGACCTCGCGTGGTGTCGGGCCTCCTGACACGACGATCGCCGGAGTTCGGTACGCCGACGCCAACTGCGCCACGTCGGGATCCCCGGTGACCACCAGCTCCGCTCCTGCAACGAGACTCGCGAGGTCGCGAAGGTCCGTCCGGCCGGCCAGGACGGCGCTGCCGGGAAGGCCGGCGAGCGCCCCGACCGCCATGGCCCTGGCGCGCTCGGTCTCACCGCCCGTGAGCACCACGTCGCGGTGGCGCCCGACGGCCCAGGCCACGGTCGCGAAGCGGGTCGCGGGCCAGCGCGCCTCAGGTGTCGTGGCGCCGACGTGCACGACGACCGGTCGTCCGCCGGAGCGGGGCCGCGGCGGCCACGGCTGGGCCAGCGCACCGTCGGACGGGTCGGTCGGGACGCCGAAGGCCTCCTCGACCAGCCGGCACCAGCGCTGGGCGTCGTGGCCGCGGGGGAGTTGCTGCGCGTCGTAGCCGACGATGCGCTCGGGTGAGAGCGCCTGCAGCGGTTCCTTGCTGCGCCAGGTCATCCCGTGCAGGTCGACGGCGACGTCGGGCGGTGCGCCCGTCCAGTCGATCGGACCGAGGCCAGCGGTGGGGATCAGTCGGTCCGCGACGCCGGAGAGCTCGACGAGGGCGTCGACCTCCTCCGGTGCCGCGAGCACGATCTCGTGATGGGGCAGGGCGCGACGCATCGCACGCATCGCCGGTACGGCCACGATCAGGTCACCGACGCCCCGGGCGCAGAGCACGAGTGCCCGGAGCCGCGGCCCCGCAGCACTCATCGGACCTCGCTGAGGGCTCCGGCGTTCAGACGCGTGTGCGTGAGGTGGTCGACTGCACCGAGGACGTCGTCCGTCGTGACACCGGTGAGGCGGGGGTCTCCGAGGAGGGCCGACGGCACGCCGTACGGCGTCCAGCGGCGGGGCGGCACGGTCGGTGCGACCAGCGAGACGACCGGCGTGCCGACGGCGGCCGCCAGGTGTCCGGCTGCGGTGTCGCCCGCGAGCACGACGTCCGCCTCCGCCATCACGCGCGCGAGATCGGCGACGTCGGTGTGGCCACCGAGATCGCGTGCGGAGCCGTCGGCGATCCGGGCCGTGCTGCGCGCCTCGTCGGGACCACCCGTGACGACGACCTGGTGCCCCGCCTCGGAGAGCTCCTCGCGCAGTTGCCGGAACCGTGCCACCGGCCAGCCCTGCGCGTCGGAGTCCACGCCGGGATGCAGCACGACGAAGTTGCCCGGCGGCAACAGCTCGGGCCGTCGCGGCGGGAGCGTGAGCTCGGGCAGGTCGTCGGTGAGCTCACCGCCACAGGCGAGTGCCAGACGCAACGAGTCCTGGACCTCGTGGAGGTCCGTGTCGTGCGTGAGGCAGAGGTCGAGCAGCCCCGCGGCGTCATCGGAGCTGATGCCGCCGACCCACGGGATGTCGGCCTGGCTGAGCACCAGGGTCGTCGGCAGTGACGACTGGTGGAGCGACGTGAAGATGACCGCCTCGTCGAAATGACGGAGGCGGAGCTCTGCGGGCAGTGAGCCGACCTCCGGGAAGGCGATCTGGGGGTAGGCACGGGTGATCGGTGGCGTGGGTGCGATCCAGGGCGCCTCCCACGTGATGACCTCGTCGACCGACGGCAGCAACTCGGCCGCGGCCCGCGCCGACGGGCTGCAGACCAGGGCGAGGTGATCACAGGTGGCGCGCAGCGCATGGAGGGCACGCGAGGTCAACAGCAGGTCCCCCATGCTGTCGAGGCGCACGGCCACGCGGCGTGTAGTCATGGCCCGTGTCGTGCCCGATCGGCCCCGCTGTCATACGGGGAGCGCTACCGTGGCGAACATGACGACGCGCCCCCTTCCGGTCGGTACTCCGGCCCCGGGCTTCACGCTGCCGGCGCAGGACGGACACCCGTTGTCGCTCGCGACGCTCCTCGCCTCCGGGCCTGTCGTGCTCTTCTTCTACCCGGCCGCCGAGACTCCGGTGTGCACCAAGGAGGCCTGCCACTTCCGGGACCTGGCCGCTGACTTCACCGCCGCCGGAGTCCAGCGTCTCGGGATCAGCAAGGACTCCGTCCAGAAGCAGGCGGGCTTCGCGGCGCACCACGAGCTGGACTACCCGGTGCTCTCCGACCCGTCGGGCGCTGTGGCGGCGTCGTACGGCGTCAGGCCGGCGCTCTTCGGCAGGATCGGTCCGTTGCAGCGGACGACCTTCGCGATCGGCGCGGACGGCGTGATCAAGGCCGTGGTGCAGGGGATGCTCAAGGCCGAGATCCACGCCGATGAGGCTCTGGCGGCCCTCCGCCACTAGGGTGGAGGCATCGGCTCGCCCCGTCCCACCGCGAGTTGGACCCATGTCGACTCAGTCCATGGGTGAACCACACGGTTCCTTCGGTGGGTGAAACGCACAGAAACCTGGTTTCCCCTTGTCCTTCGACACCCTCGGCGTGCCCGCACGCCTCCTGACCATCCTCTCCGGGCTCGGCATCACCGAGCCCACGCCGATCCAGGCCGCGACGCTGCCCGATTCGCTCGCCGGTCGTGACGTCCTCGGCCGTGGCCGCACCGGCTCCGGCAAGACCTACGCCTTCCTCCTCCCCGTGGTCGCCCGCCTCGAGGGCGGCCGCGCCAAGCCCAAGGCCCCGCGCGCGCTGATCATGGCCCCGACGCGTGAGCTCGTCGGCCAGATCGACGCCGCGCTCGCCCCGCTGGCCGCCGCTGCCGGCCTCTCGACCCGCACGATCTTCGGCGGCGTGGGCCAGGGACCGCAGGTGGACGCGCTGCGCAAGGGCGTCGACATCGTCGTCGCCACCCCCGGTCGCCTCGAGGACCTGCTCCAGCAGGGCCACGTGACCCTCTCCGGCGTCGAGATCACCGTCCTCGACGAGGCCGACCACATGGCCGACCTCGGCTTCCTGCCGGCGGTCAAGCGCATCCTCGCGAAGACCCCGACCGACTCGCAGCGCCTCTTCTTCTCCGCGACGCTGGACAACGGCATCAACGTGCTCGTCAAGCAGTTCCTCTCCAACCCGGTGACGCACGAGGCCGACTCGGCCCAGTCCCCGGTCGGGACGATGGACCACCACGTGCTGCACATCGAGCGTGACCACCGGCTGGCGATCCTCACCGACCTCGTCAGCGCGCCCGGCCGCACGGTCGTCTTCACCCGCACGAAGCACGGCGCCAAGGGCTTGGCCAAGCAACTCAACCGCAACGACGTCCCCGCCGTCGAACTGCACGGCAACCTCGGTCAGGGGGCCCGCACCCGCAACCTCGAGGCCTTCCACTCCGGTCGCGCGACCGTCCTCGTGGCCACTGACATCGCGGCCCGTGGCATCCACGTCGACGACGTCACCCTCGTCATCCACGCCGACCCGCCGTCGGAGCACAAGGCGTACCTGCACCGCTCGGGCCGAACCGCCCGCGCGGGCAAGGCGGGGACCGTCGTCACGCTGATGACGTCGGACCAGCGCAATGACGTACGCGACCTCACGAAGGCCGCTGGGATCAAGCCCACCACCACCCGCGTGGACGGTCTGCGTCACCCGATCCTGGCCGAGCTCGCCCCGGGGGAGCGCACGCGTCCCGGCGCACTCGTCTTCGAGGAGGTCCAGCAGCAGCGCACGACCGGCTCCTCGGCGCGTCGTCGTGCCCGCGTTGCTGCCGACCGCGCCTCGAACGGCGGCGCGAAGCCGGCGGCCAAGTCCGGCAAGCCGGCTGCCAAGAGCGGCGGCAGGCCCACCGGTCAGGGTGGCGGTAAGAGCGCCAGCGGCCAGGGCGGCCAGGGTGGCAACCGCTCGCGGGGCCGCTCCCGATCCGCCTCCGGCAGCAGCGGTGGCAGCTCACACAGCGCCGCGTCGTTCAGCGGCCGCCGCTGATCCGTCGGCTCTTCACCCGCGTCTGGTTTGCTGGTCCCATGGCCAGCAAGAAGAAGCTCAAGTCGCAGGTGAAGCAGGCCGAGGAGAAGGCCGCCAGGTGGAAGGACCGGGCCAAGAGTCTCGAGACGGAGACCCGCAAGGCCTCCAAGCAGCTCAGGAAGCTGACGAAGAAGCTCTCCGCCGGTACGTCGACGGCTGCTGAGGCCGTCGGCGACGCGATCGCCGAGGCCGGTGCCGAGGTCGTCCTCGACAGCCCGGAGGGTTCGGTCGAACAGGCCGCCACGCCTGACCTCGCCGAGGTCGGGATCTCCGCCGGCGGACCGGACGAGACCTGGACCCTCGCCGCTCTGCGCGCCGAGGCGAAGGAGCGCGGTGTCACCGGCTACAGCCGGAAGTCGAAGGCCGAACTGCTCGCGCTGCTCAGCTGAGGGACTCCGGACACGACGACGCCCGGGTCACGAGAGGTTCGTGACCCGGGCGTTCCGGTCTGCGACGAGTCAGACGTCGTAGTGGTCGCGCTCGGCGACGCTCTGCGTGCCGTCACGGTGGGTGACGGTCTCCGTCGTGCGGCCGCGGCGGCCGCGGTTGAGGGTAAGCGCCTGCAGCAGCAGGAGGACGACTCCGACGGCCGCAAGGATCCAGCCCACGGTGGTCAGCTCGATGCCGTTGATGTTGTCCTGGACCGCCAGGGCGAGGATCAGCCCCACAGCGATCAGGAATCCACCGAATCCGTAACCCATGATGTGCTCCTTTGCTCAGGTCGTCGGTGACGACGCAAAGGGAAGTTTCCGGCCGCATGCGATTGATACCTACTGGCCGGCAAAGGTTCAGGCGGTGCTGGCCCGCACCACGAGCTCCGTCGGCATCCGCAGGTGTCGCTCGACCCGCTCGCCGGCCAGCTGGGCGAGCAGCAGCTGGAGGGCGGCGCGTCCCATCTCGTGGAGCGGCTGCGAGATCGTGGTGAGCGGCGGAACGCCGTTGGCGGCCTCGGGGATGTTGTCGAAGCCGATCACGGAGAGGTCACCCGGCACGTCGAGCCCGAGGGAGTGGGCGACCTCGATCACCTTGAGCGCCGAGAGGTCGTTGGCGGCGAAGATCGCCGTGGGTCGCTGGTCGGCCGGCAGGCGGAGCAGCTCGTGCGCCGGCGCCTCAGCCGTATCGGGGCGATAACCACCGACCCGCATCAGGTCGGGATCGGCGGCCAGGCCCGCCTCGGTCAGGGCGGCCCGGTAACCGTCCTCACGCAGGCTCGCCGACCTCAGGTCCGGGCGACCGCCGAGGAAACCGATCCGGCGGTGGCCGAGGGAGAGCAGGTGCTCGGTCGCGAGCCTGGCGCCGTGGGCGTTGTCGGCGTCGACGGTCGCGGGGCCGTCGGGGCCGGTGTGCGGGTCGATCGCCACGACGGGGATACCGCCCTGGTCGGTGATGAGCATCGAGGGGGTGACGACTATCGCGCCGTCGATGAGGGTGTGGCCGAGCCGGGAGAGGGAGCGCCGCTCCCAGCCGCTGCGGCTGTGCACATCGGTGCTGCCGGCATGGGCCATCAGCTCGTAGCCCGTGCCCTCGAGACCTGAGGAGATGCCCTTGAGCAGTTCGGCGGAGTAGGGCTCGAACTCGGCGACCAGGACGCCGATGACGCCGGTGCGCTTGCGACGCAGGCTCGAGGCGATGAGCGAGGACTCGTAGCCGAGCTCGTCGATGACGGCGAGCACGCGCTCGTTGGTCGCCGGGCTCACGCCGTACCGCTCGTTGATCACCTTCGACACGGTCGCGACGGAGACCCCGGCGGCGCGCGCGACGTCGGAGATGGTCACCCTTCCGGAGCGACTGCGCTCGCCCGACGTGCTCGTCATGGGGGGACCGTAGCGGATCCCGCCACCCCATGGCGCGTTGGATCGCGCCAATGGAAAACGTTATCGATAACGATTGACATCGAATGCGGGATGGACCACTCTCTGACCGAGCTTGTGGCCTACGTCACAGCGTGCGAATCCCGGGTCCGACCCACCAACGAGAGGTAATTTCAATGAAGAAGTTCCGCACTGCGGCGCTTGCTGCGATGTGCGTCGGTGCCTTGTTCACCGCGTCAGCGTGTGGCAGCAGCGACGATTCCTCCGCCGAGGGTGGCAAGACCACCCTGACGCTGTGGACCAACTCGACGACCGGTCCCGGCGTGCAGTACTTCAAGGACGCCGCTGCGGCGTACCACACGGCTCACCCCGACGTCACGATCAAGGTCCAGAGCGTCCAGAACGAGGACCTCGACGGCAAGCTGCAGAGCGCTCTCCAGGCGGGCAAGGGCACCGCCCCTGACCTCTTCCTGCAGCGCGGCGGCGGCAAGCTCCAGGCCATGGTCAACGCCCACCAGGTGCTCGACATCACCGACTCCATCTCCGACGACGCCAAGGCGAAGATCGCCGAGGGCACGTGGAACACCGAGAACGTCGACGACAAGACATACGCCATGCCGGTGTCCATCACGCCGGGCGGCTTCTGGTACAGCAAGGACGTCTTCCAGAAGGCCGGCATCACCACGCCGCCCACCACGATCGCCGAGATGCAGGACGCCGACAAGAAGCTCTCCGCCTCCGGTGTCGCGCCGATCGCCCTCGGTGGCAAGGACGCCTGGCCGGCCGCGCACTGGTACTTCTGGTTCGCGCTGCGCGACTGCAGCCAGCAGACCCTCAACGACACCGCCAAGAGCCTGAAGTTCGATGACGACTGCTGGACCAAGGCAGGTGAGGATCTCGAGGCCTTCGCCGCGACCAAGCCGTTCCAGGAGGGCTTCCTCAACACGCCCGCCCAGCAGGGCGCCAGCTCCTCGGCCGGTCTCGTCGCCAACCACAAGGCGGGCTCGGAGCTCATGGGCGCCTGGGACCCCGGCGTGATCGCGTCCCTGACGCCGGACCAGAAGCCGCTTGCGGACCTCGGCTTCTTCCCGTTCCCGGCCACCGACGGTGGCGAGGGTGACCCGGCCGCGATCATGGGTGGCGCTGACGGTTACTCCTGCTCGGCGTGGGCCCCGAAGGCGGAGTGCACCGACTTCCTGAACTTCCTCGCCACCGCGGACCAGCAGAAGGCCTACGCAGAAGCCTTCAACGCGATCCCGGTCAACCAGGATGCCCAGACGGCCGTCACGGACCCGTCCCTCAAGGCGGCGATGGACGCCGCGAACAACGCCCCGTACGTCTCCCTGTGGCTTGACACCCTCTACGGGCAGAACGTCGGCAACGCGCTCAACGGCGCAGTCGTCGACCTCCTCGCCGGCAAGGGCTCCCCGGAGGACATCATCAAGACCGTGGACCAGGCCGCGGCCAAGGGGTAATCGATCCATGAGTGCCACCCAGGGCGGCGCGAGAACCCTCCCGCGCCGCCGTGGGCTCGGGTGGGGCCAGCGCGCAGAGATCGCGCTGCTCTCCGGGCCCGCCATCCTCGTGTTCCTGACGTTCGTGATCCTTCCGGTGATCATGGCCGTCTATTACGGCTTCTACCGGTGGCAGGGCTACGGCCCGCCGACAGACTTCGTCTGGTTCCAGAACTACAAGGTCATCCTGACCGACCCCGACTTCCGCAGCGCCGTATGGCACAACGCCGAGATCGTGATCCTGTCACTGCTCATCCAGGGGCCGATCGCGATCCTGCTCGCGCTGCTGCTCAACCGGAAGATCCGCGGCCGCTCACTCATCCGCGTCCTGGTCTTCGTCCCGTGGGTCGTCTCCGAGGTGATCGCCGGCACCGGGTGGAGCCTGATGCTCCCCGTGCAGGGCGCGATCAACCACCTGCTCACGGGCCTGCATGTCTTCGGCCATGTGCACATCGACTGGATGGGCAACACGCACCTCGCGATCTGGACGCTGATGGGCATCCTGACGTGGAAGTACATCGGCTTCGCGGTCATCCTGTTGATGGCGGGCCTGCAGAACATCCCCGAGGAGCTCTACGAGGCCGCCTCGATCGACGGTGCCACCTACTGGCAGCAGCAGCGGCGGATCACCCTGCCGCTGCTCGGACCGACCATCCGGATCTGGATGTTCCTCTCGATCATCGGCGCCCTGCAGCTCTTCGACCTCGTCTACATCATCTGGGGCCAGTACAACACCAGCGTCGCGGGCGTCTCGACCATGGCGACGTACATGTACCAGAACGGCAAGCTCGCCGGTAACTACGGCTACGGCAACGCGGTCGCGGTGACGCTCTTCGTCATCTCCCTCATCGTCGCGGTCGCCTACCAGCGCCTCATCCTCCGTCGCGACATGTCCGACGGCACCACAGAAGGAAGGAAGGCGCGATGAGCACGCTCGTCCTCGACACGCCTGCCGACGTCCCCGCCCACGGCGGTCCGAACCGACGCCGCAGGAAGGGGGAGAGGCTCGCGTGGGGAAGCCCCACGACGTACTTCGTCGCCCTCGTCGTCGTGGCGCTCACATTGGCGCCCGTGGTCTACATCGTCCTCGGCGGCTTCCGGGACAACTCGCAGATCACGGTCCGTCCGGCCGGCCTACCGAGTCCGTGGCGGCTCTCCAACTACGGCGACGTCCTGAGCAGCTCGACGTTCTGGACCGAGTTCGTGAACTCGACGATCGTGGCGGCGGCGACGACGGTCCTGGTCGCGGGCTTCGGAATCTCGGCGAGCTACGTGCTCGCCCGCTATCGGTTCCGCGGTCGAGGTGCGATGTTCGCGCTCTTCGCCTCGGGCCTGATGTTCCCGATCACCGTCGCCATCACGCCGCTGTTCCTGCTGCTCAAGGACCTGGGCCTGCTCGACTCCCGGCTCGGCGTGATCCTTCCGCAGGTCGGCTTCGCGCTGCCGACGACCATCATCATCCTGGTGCCGTTCCTCAAGGCCATCCCGCAGGAGATCGAGGAGGCGGCGGCCGTGGACGGCTGCAGCCGGCTCTCCTTCTTCGCCCGGATGGTGCTGCCACTGTCGCTGCCCGGCCTGTTGACGACGGGCATCCTGACCTTCGTCGCCAGCTGGAACAGCTACATGCTGCCGCTCTTCGTGCTGGCCGACCCGGGCAACTTCACCCTGCCGCTCGGCGTCCAGCAGTTCAGCTCCCAGTACTCGCAGGACACCGCCAAGGTGCTCGCCTTCACGTCGCTCTCGATGCTGCCGGCGCTGCTCTTCTTCACCCTCTTCGAGCGTCGCATCGTCGGTGGTCTCCAGGGAGCGGTGAAGGGATGACGTCGACACCACTCCGGGCGATGCCGCAGGTCTCGGACCGAGTCGCCGACCTGCTCGCGCGGATGACGCTCGAGGAGAAGCTCGCACAGATCGTCGGCTTCTGGGTCGACCACGGTGGCGAGGTCGTCGCACCGATGGCAGACGAGATGACATCGGGCCTGCCGACGAAGCTCACCGACGCCACCGTGAACGGACTCGGCCACTACACCCGTGTCTATGGCACCCGCCCGGTCGACCCGGCCGAGCGTGCTGCCTGGCTCGCCGCGGAGCAGCGCCGCCTCCGTACGTCGACCCGGCTCGGCATCCCCGCGCTGGTGCACGAGGAGTGCCTGACCGGCCTTGCCGCGTGGAAGGCGGCCGCCTTCCCGACGCCACTGGCCTGGGGTGCGACCTTCGACCCCGACGCGGTCGAGGAGATGGCCCACCTCATCGGCTCCGACATGCGCGCGCTCGGCATCCACCAGGGGCTCGCCCCGGTGCTCGACGTGATCCGGGACCCGCGGTGGGGTCGAACCGAGGAGGCCATCGCGGAGGACCCGTACGTCGTCGGCACGATCGGGACGGCGTACGTCCGCGGGCTGCAGGCGGGCGGGGTGCACGCCACGCTGAAGCACTTCGTCGGCTACTCCGGCTCGCGCGCCGGGCGCAACCACGCCCCGGTCTCCGCCGGCCCGCGGGAGCTCGCCGACGTCTTCCTGCCGCCGTTCGAGATGGCACTCCTCGACGGTGGCGCGCGCTCGGTGATGAACTCCTACACCGACATCGACGGCATCCCCGTCGCCTCGCACACCGAGCTCCTCACCGGCCTGCTGAGGGAGAAGTGGGGCTTCGACGGCGTCGTCGTCGCGGACTACTTCGCCGTGGCGTTCCTCGCCGTCATGCACGCCATCGCCGCCGACCGCGGCGAGGCGGCGGCCCTCGCGCTGGAGGCCGGCATCGATATCGAGCTGCCCACGGGTGACGCGTACCTCGCGCCGCTCGCCGCTCTGGTCCGGGCCGGCACGGTCGACGAGTCGCTCATCGACCGGGCGGTGTCGCGGGCGCTCAGCCAGAAGGAGGAGCTCGGGCTGCTCGACGGCGTCGACTTCGAGGCGCCGGAGTCGATCGACCTCGACAGCCCGACGCACCGCGAGCTCGCCCGGCGCCTCGCCGAGGAGTCCGTGGTGCTGCTCTCCAACAACGGCGTCCTGCCGCTACGGACCGGCCACGGCGACGCGCCCTCACGCGTCGCCGTGATCGGCCCGAACGCCGACCGGGCCGAGGCCCTGATGGGCTGCTACTCCTTCGCCAACCACGTGCTCGTGCACACGCCCGACGTCCCGCTCGGCATCGAGGTGCCGACGATCGCCGAGGCGCTGCGCACAGAGCTCGGCGCCCAGCTCGACGCCGAGATCGTCGTGGAACGCGGGTGTGACGTGGAGAGCGAGGACCGCTCCGGCTTCTCGGCCGCGGTGGCTGCGGCGAGCTCGTCCGACGTGGCGATCCTCGTGATGGGCGACCAGGCCGGTCTCTTCGGCCGCGGCACCGTGGGCGAGGGCAACGACGCGGAGTCGCTCGACCTCCCGGGCGTGCAGCGTGAGCTGGTCGAGGCCGTGGTCGCCACCGGCACCCCGGTCGTCCTCGTGCTCGTCACCGGCCGCCCGTACGTCGTCGGGTGGGCGCTCGACGGAGCCGACGTTCCGGCCGCGGTCGTCCAGTCGTTCTTCCCCGGCGAGGAGGGTGGTCCGGCGATCGCCCGCGTGCTCTCGGGTGCGGTCAACCCGTCGGGCAGGCTCCCCGTCAGCCTGCCGCGGGCGTCGGGCGCCCAGCCCTACTCCTACGCCCAGCCGCTCCTCGGTGGACCGTCGGAGGTGACGAGCACGGATCCCACGCCGGTGCGCTCCTTCGGCTTCGGCCTGTCCTACACGTCCTTCGGGTACAGCGAGCTCACGGCGGCGCCCGAGGCTCCGACCGACGGCAGCGTCGAGATCTCGGTGCGGGTCACCAACCACGGCTCGGTCGCCGGCACCGACGTCGTACAGCTCTACGGACGTGACCTGCTCGCCTCAGTCGTCCGGCCCGTGGTCGAGCTGCTCGGCTACACCCGGGTGACGCTCGAGGCGGGGGAGTCCAAGGTCGTGCGGTTCACCGTGCCGACGCGGCGTTTCTCCTTCACCGACAGGGCTCTGGAGCGTGTGGTGGAGCCGGGCGACGTGGAGATCTGGGTCGCCGCCTCCGCCGGTGAGAAGGTCGACCGCGTCGTCGCCGAGGGCATCGCCGACACGTCGACGACGACCGACGACATCGACCCCCCGACGGCCCGCGTCGACCGGGTGCGGGTGCGACTGACCGGCGACGTCCACCGGGTCACCCAGTCCGACCCGCGCGTCGTCACTGCCGTGGTGGAGTCAGCTCCCACTCGGTGACCGACTCGAACCGCTCGCCGGGTCGCAGGACCGTGGACGGGAAGTCCGGGCGGTTCGGTGAGTCGGGGAAGTGCTGGGTCTCCAGGCACAGGCCGGCGCGCTTCACCAACGGTGCGCCGGCCTTGCCGAGGAACGAGCCGTCGAGGACGTTGCCGGAGTAGAACTGCACGCCGGGCTCGGTGGTGCGCACCGTCAGGCGACGGCCGCTGCAGGGGTCGTCGACGATCGCAGCGGTCTTCAGCTCGCCCGGGATGCCGAGCACCCAGGTGTGGTCGAACTCGATGTCGTCGCCGATCACGACGCCGTCCCGGAGGTCATAGGAGCCTGCGACCGGTACCGGGGAGTCGGCGAGGGGGATCGCGGTGTCGTCGACGGGGATCCACTCGTCGGCCGGGATCGTGATCACGTGGTCGGCGATAGTGCGCCGGGCGTCGCCGTGCAGGTTGACGTACGCATGGTTGGTCAGGTTGACCACGGTGGGCGCGTCCGTCACCGCGGCCAGGTGCTCTCGTACGACGGCACCCTCGACGCTCCACGTCGTCGTGACCTCCAGCCGGCCGGGAAAGCCCATGTCACCGTCATCCGAGACCAGTCGCAGGGTGGCACTCGTCGCGGTGTGCTCGAGAACCTCCCACTCGCGGCGGCCGAAGTGCTCGGGGCCGCCGTGCAGCGCGTTCGGCCCGTCGTTGACAGGCACCTGGTGGCGCACGCCGTCGAGGGTGAAGCGACCGGCGGCGATCCTGTTGGCGTATCGGCCGACCGTCGCACCCAGGAACGGGTGGTCATCCTCGTAGTCGGACGGGTCGTCGAAGCCGAGCATCACGTCGGCCCAGGTGCCGTCGCGGTCCGGGCACTCGAGGCTCTGCACCGTGGCTCCGTGGCTCAGCAGGCCGAGGCGCAGCTCATCGGTGGACAGCTGGAGGCGGGTCATGCGGGGCTCCTGAGGGCGAGGTAGGAGGCAGGGTCAGCGACCACCCGGCGTACGACGCTGCCGGCGGCACCGCGGACGGCGGCCTCCGTGCCGAGGCGGGAGACGACGATACGAGGCGCGGTGCCGTGGCGGCGCAGGGTGGTGCCGACCGAGGGGAGCAGCCACGTCGAGAGCTCGGCGAAGAGGCCGCCGAGGACGATGGCGCCGGGGTCGAGCAGGTTGGTCACCGACGCGATCGCGACACCGAGGTGCTCACCCGCCGCCGCGACGGCCTCGAGGGCGACGGTGTCGCCGGAGACGCAGCGGGCGTACAGCTCCTCGGGGGTGTCGACGCCGGCCGCGGCCAGGATCGCCTCCTGCCCGGCGAGGCGTTCGAGGCAGCCACGGCCGCCGCACGAGCACTCCGGGCCCTGCGCGTCGAGGACGAGGTGGCCGAGCTCGCCGGCGCGCCCGTGGGAGCCGCGGAAGAGCTCACCACCGAGCACGATGCCGGAACCGATGCCGATTTCGGCCGAGACGTGGACGAAATCGCGTCCGGCCTCGCCGGTCCAGAGCTCACCGAGCGCTGCGAGGTCTGCCTCGTTGTGCACCGTGGTGCCCAGCGGAGTGTCCGGGACGGCGGGCACAAGGGTCACGTCCGACCACCCCAGGTTCGGTGCCCGTACGACGCCCGCGGGCTCCACCACGCCGGGGACCGCGAGCGACGCGCCGGCCAACGGGAGGCCCTGCTCGCGGGCCGATTCGGCCGCCGCGGTCGCGAGCTCCGCCACCGCCGCCTGGACCTCCTCCGCGCTGCGCCTGCGGTTGTCGACGGTGACGACGTGGCGGTAGCGGACCGTGCCGGTGAGGTCGATCAGCATCGCAGCCAGGTAGTCCACGTTGATCTCGAGGCCCAGGCCAGCAAGGCCCTGCGGGCTGAGTGCGAGCGCCGTGCCGGGGCGCCCGCGGTCACCCGCGGACACCGTCGACGTCTCAGCGACGAGACGCGCAGCGAGGAGGTCTGCCACGAGTCCGGACACGGACGACTTCGTGAGGCCGGTCAGCACGGCGACCTGGGCCCGTGTGGCCGGGGTGTGGTCGGCGATCGCGCCGAGCACGAGGGCGAGGTTGCTCGCGCGCATCCCGGCATGCTGGACGGGCAACAGGGGTGTGCTCCGGGTCACCATGTGGGTATATTAGTCCAAAACCTGACCTAAAGGACGGCAGTGACGCCGTCGACCGAAAGGAATCGTCATGGCGACGGAGTACAAGGCCACCCCCGAGGACAAGTTCACCTTCGGTCTCTGGACCGTCGGCTGGGAGGGGGTCGACGTCTTCGGCGGCGCCACCCGCCCCGCGATGGACCCGGCCCACGCGGTCGGCAGGCTGGCCGAGATCGGCGCCTACGGTGTCACCTTCCACGACAACGACGTCTTCGCGTTCGACGCCGACCAGGGCGCCCGCGAGGCTGCGATCAAGAGCTTCCGCGATGCGGTGGACGCCCACGGCCTCAAGGTCCCGATGGTCACGACCAACACCTTCAGCCACCCGATCTTCAAGGACGGTGGCTTCACCAGCAACGACCGTCGCGTGCGTCGTTTCGCCCTCGGCAAGATCGCCAAGAACATCGACCTCGCGGCCGAGCTGGGCGCCGAGACCTACGTCTTCTGGGGCGGCCGTGAGGGCGCCGAGAGCAACTTTGCGAAGAACATCGGCGACGCGCTGGACCGGTTCCGCGAGGGCTTCAACACCCTGACGGCGTACGTCAAGGAGCAGGGCTACGACCTTCGCTTCGCGATCGAGCCGAAGCCCAACGAGCCCCGCGGGGACATCCTGCTCCCGACGATCGGTCACGCCCTCGCCTTCATCGAGTCCCTCGAGGACTCCGAGATGGTCGGTCTCAACCCGGAGGTGGGCCATGAGGAGATGGCCGGTCTCAACTTCGCGGCCGGCGTCGCGCAGGCGCTGTGGCACGGCAAGCTCTTCCACATCGACCTCAACGGCCAGCACGGCCCGCGTTTCGACCAGGACCTCCGCTTCGGCGCGGGCAACCTGCGCGGTGCGTTCAACCTCGTCGACCTGCTCGAGTCCAGCGGCTACACCGGCCCTCGTCACTTCGACTTCAAGCCGCCGCGGACCGAGGACGAGGAGGGCGTCTTCGCCTCGGCCGCCGGTTGCATCCGGAACTACCTGATCTTCAAGGAGCGTGCTGCGGCCTTCCGCGCCGACCCCGAGGTCAAGGCGGCCATGGAGCGCTCCGGCCTGGATGAGCTCGCGACCCCGACGCTCGCCGAGGGTGAGTCGCTCGCGTCCGTGCGCGAGGAGAGCTTCGACATCGACGCGATGGCCAAGCACGGCTTCGCGTTCGAGCAGCTCGACCAGCTCGCCATGGACCACCTCCTCGGCGTCCGGTGACGCTGGTCGCCGGGGTCGACTCCTCGACCCAGTCCTGCAAGGTCGTCATCCGCGACGCCGAGTCGGGCCGCCTCGTGCGGTCCGGCTCGGCGCCGCACCCTGACGGCACCGAGGTCCACCCCGACCACTGGTGGGAGGCCCTGCAGAACGCCATCGCCGCCGCCGGAGGCCTGGACGACGTCGAGGCCATCGCCGTCGGCGGCCAGCAGCACGGCATGGTCTGCCTCGACGCGGCCGGTGACGTCGTACGCCCGGCGCTGCTGTGGAACGACACCCGCTCGGCCGAGGCCGCCGCCGACCTCAACGCCGAGCTTGGGCCGGAGGTGTGGGCAGAGGCGGTCGGCTCCGTGCTGGTCGCCAGCTTCACGATCACCAAGCTCCGTTGGCTTCGTGACCACGAGCCCGAGGCTGCGGCGCGCGTCGCTGCGGTCTGCCTGCCCCACGACTGGCTGACGTGGAAGCTCTCCGGCTCCACCTCGCTCGAGGACCTGGTGACGGATCGCTCCGATGCCAGTGGCACCGGCTACTGGTCGGCCACGGACGGTTACCGGCGCGACCTCGTCGAGCGGGCCTTCGGCCGTGCCGGCGTGATCCTGCCGCGCGTTCTCGGCCCGGCCGAGTCGGCGCTCCGGACCCCGGGTGGGGCTCTGCTCGGTCCCGGTGCGGGCGACAACGCGGGTGCCGCCCTGGGCTTGAGCGCCGTCCCCGGTGACGTGATCGTCTCGATCGGCACCTCAGGCGTCGTCTCGGCAGTCTCCACCACGCCTGCCCACGACCCCAGCGGCACCGTGGCCGGCTTCGCGGATGCGACCGGTCACCACCTGCCCCTCATCGCGACGCTCAACGCCGCGCGTGTCCTGGCCTCGACCGCGCAGCTGCTCGGCGTGGACCTCGAGTCGTTCTCCGAGCTCGCACTCAGCGCGCCGTCCGGCGCCGGCGGTCTCGTCATGGTGCCCTACCTCGAGGGGGAGCGGACGCCGAACCTGCCGCACGCCAAGGGCGCGGTCCACGGCCTCACCCTCACGACCTCCTCACCGGCGCACCTCGCGCGCGCTGCGGTCGAGGGGCTCCTCTGCGGGCTCGCCGACGGCATCGAGGCGATGGTCGGCCAAGGCGTCGCGGTCGAGCGCGTGATCCTGATCGGGGGAGGCGCGAAGTCCGAGGCGGTGCGCCGGCTCGCGCCCGTCGTCCTCGGACACCCCGTCGTCGTGCCAGAACCGGGGGAGTACGTCGCCGACGGAGCCGCCCGCCAGGCGGCCTGGGTCCTCTCCGGAGCCGACGAGGCCCCAGTCTGGGAAGCATCCGGCACGGAGACCATCACCGCTCCTGCCGACCCGTCGGTCCGCGCGCAGTACGCCGCCGTGCGTGATATGACGATCCGATGAGTGCCGGATCGACCTGGGCGGGCAGCCACGACTACCTCGCGCGTGAAGTGCTGAGCCCCACGACCGTCGACGAGGTCGCCGAGATCGTCGCCCGCGAGCCGCAGGTGCGCGCGCTCGGATCGCGGCACTCGTTCACCGACGTGGCCGACTCGGCGGGGGTGCTGGTCTCCCTCGCCGCACTCGACACAGCGCCGGAGCTGGTCGGAGACACCGTCCGTGTCCCCGGCGGCATGCTCTACGGCGACCTCGCGCTCTGGCTGCACGAGCGCGGTCGTGCGCTCGCCTCGATGGCGTCCCTTCCGCACATCTCCGTGGCCGGCGCGGTCGCCACCGGCACCCACGGCTCCGGCGTCAGGAACGGCTCGCTGGCCGCTGCGGTCAGCGCGGTGGAGCTCGTCGACGGCCGGGGCCAGGTCGTCCGGATCGCCAGGGGAGATGCCGACTTCGACGGTGCCGTGGTCGCCGTCGGAGCGCTCGGGATCGTGACGGTCGTCGAGCTCGACACCGTCGAGGCATACGACGTCTCCCAGGCCGTCCACGAGGGGCTGACGTGGCAGCGGCTGCTCGAGGACCCGTGGCGCCTCCTCGCCTCGGCCTACTCGGTCTCCGTCTTCACGCGCTGGACGGGCGAGGAGGTCGGCCAGGTCTGGACGAAGGAGCGCGGCTCGGTGCCCGCGATCATCGACGGACTGACCCCGGCGGCCGAGCAGCGCCACATGATTCCCGGCATGGACGCCTCCCTGACCACGCCCCAGCTCGGCGAGCCCGGGCCGTGGCACGAGCGGATCCCGCACTTCCGCCATGGGTTCCTGCCGAGCAGCGGCGACGAGCTCCAGACCGAGTACCTCGTGCCCAGGGCCCAGGCCGCCCGGGCGCTGGCGGGCGTGCGCCAACTCGCCGACGAGATCGAGCCGCTTCTGCACGTGACGGAGCTCCGCACGATCGCAGCCGACCAGCTCTGGCTGAGTGGCGCCTACGACACCGACGCGCTGGCGATCCACTTCACGTGGCTCAAGCGTCCGGCCCAGGTGGCCGCGCTGTTGCCGCGCCTCGAGGTGCGGTTGCTCCCGCTCGGCGCACGCCCCCACTGGGGCAAGGTCTTCGACGCCACGGCACCACAGCTTGGGCCGCTCTACCCGCGCATGACCGACTTCCTCCAGCTGGCCGCGCGGTTCGACCCGTCCGGCCGCTTCGTCAACGCGTGGACCGCGCGCGTGTTCGGCGGTCAGTCAGACGGCGGCGCCTGACGTTCATCGCGCCTGGGCCGGGCCAGCGCGACGAGCCGTGCGACGACGAGGGCCACGTAGAACACCCCGGCGGTCTGCTCGATCATCGTCACCGACCGGGCATGGGGAAGCACCGGCACGATGTCGGAGAGCCCCACCGAGGTCATCGTGGTGAAGGAGAGGAAGAGCAGGTTGAACCAACTCTGGTCGTCGCCGTACGACCCCGGCCAGACGACCTGGACCGCCGCGTAGAGGTACGCGAACGCCCATGCCACGACGGTGAACGCGGCCGCGGTGGCGAAGAGTTCGTCGCGCGTGACCTCGTCGTCGTGGAAGAGGTAGCGAAGCAGTGCGTAGGAGACGAAGAGGTAGAACGGCACGTGCAGCGTGGCCGAGACCAGCACCACCCAGTCGGCCCCCGGGGAGACGGCCTCCCAGACCGCGAAGACCATCGCGGGCACACCGAAGAGGACTGCGATCCAGTTGAGCGCCGGCGTCCGGCGTACAGCGGCCACGGCCGTGAAGACGAGGAGCAACTGCAGCACGCCGAGCCCGACGCGCCCGGCCGTCGAGCCCTGGAGGAACGGCCACAGCAGGATCGCCGCGAGCTGGCCGATGAGAAGGACGGCCGAGGGGTGCTGGCGGACGGCCTCGACAGGTCTCATGCCACGCATCATCCCAAACCCACCCATCGGAAAATTGGACCGCGCCAATTCGTGATCTCGGTGCCAAGCCCTACCGTTTGCGCACGTGACTCAGGACCACTTCTCTGACTGGCAGCACGCGCAGGAGCTCGCTGAGGCGATGATCCCGATCGTGGGACGGCTCTACCGCGAGCGCGACGTGACCATCCGCATCCACAGCCGCTCGCTGGTCAACAAGTCGGCCATCGACGTCCTGCGCACGCACCGCTTCGTCCGCCACATCGAGGGCTATGAGCTCTCGATCGACGACACGTCTGCTATCCTGCAGGCGGTCGCCGCCCTCGACCTCGGCGCCGCGACGATCGACATCGGCCGTCTCGCCGTCGCCTACGCCGCAAGCGACGAGGGCCTCTCCGTCGAGGAGTACGTCGCCCGCGAGCTCGCCGACGCCACCGGGGAGAACAAGCTCGCCGACGTCGGCGGCAAGGACGTCGTGCTCTACGGCTTCGGCCGCATCGGCCGCCTGGTCGCGCGGCTCCTCGTCGAGAAGGCCGGCTCCGGCAACGGCCTGCGCCTGCGCGCCGTCGTGGTGCGCAAGGGCGGCGAGAACGACCTCGTGAAGCGCGCCTCGCTCTTCCGCCGCGACTCGATCCACGGCCACTTCAACGGCTCGATCACGATCGACGAGGAGAACTCGACGATCATCGCCAACGGCAACGCGATCCGGTTCATCTACGCCTCCGACCCGTCCGACGTCGACTACACGGCGTACGGCATCAACGACGCGATCCTGATCGACAACACCGGCCGCTGGCGTGACCGTGAAGGGCTCAGCCAGCACCTCCGCCCCGGGGTCGACAAGGTCGTCCTGACCGCGCCGGGCAAGGGCGACATCCCCAACATCGTCCACGGCGTCAACCACGAGGGCATCGACCCCGCCGAGCGGATCCTCTCCTGCGCCTCATGCACGACGAACGCCGTCGTGCCGGCGATCAAGGCGATGGAGGACGCGTTCGGCATCCGGTCCGGTCACGTCGAGACTGTGCACTCCTTCACCAACGACCAGAACCTGCTGGACAACTACCACAAGGCCGACCGTCGCGGCCGGTCCGCGCCGCTCAACCTCGTCATCGTCGAGACCGGTGCCGCCTCCGCGATCAAGAAGGCGCTGCCCAACCTCGAGGCCACCATCTCCGGCAACGCGATCCGCGTGCCCACGCCGGACGTGTCGATGGCGGTGCTCAACCTCAACCTGAAGCAGGCGACGACCCGCGACGAGGTCTTCGCGACCCTGCGCCAGGCCTCGCTCGAGGGGCCGCTCAAGCGCGCGATCGACTTCACCTCGGCCGCCGACGCCGTGTCGACGGACTTCATCGGCTCCCGGGCGGCGACGGTCGTGGACGGCAACGCGCTGATCGTCAACGACGACAACGCGATCCTCTACCTCTGGTACGACAACGAGTTCGGCTACTCGACCCAGGTGCTGCGGGTCATCCAGCAGATCTCGGGTGTTGAGTACCCGGAGCTGCCGAAGTCCTGAGGCCGGGCGGCCGGCGCCGGGGTCAGTGCTTCTTGTGACCCTTCCCCTTGCCCTTGGCCTTGCCGTGCTTGGCCTCCACCACCTTGGTCTTCGCCTTCGCGTGGCCGTGGCCCTTGGCCTTGGCCTTCGCCTTGGCCTGCGGCGCCGGGCGCGACGCGCGGTGGGACTGCGTGGAGGTGGTGGCGGGGACGACCTCGGCTGCCGGGCTGACCGCGGGTGCGGTCGGCGCCGGCGCGATCACCTGGTCCGGGGTCGTCGGGCTGACGTCGTCGGCATCGCCTGAGGGCTGGACCGCGCCGAAGGCGACCGCCGCTGCGGCGGCCAGCCCGGCGATCGCGGTCCCGGTCACGAAGAACGAACGCAGCCGCCGCCGACCTCGGACAGGCTCGAGCTGGGGCGGTGGGGCCGCGGGGGCGGCCGGCACGACGGCGTACCGACCGGTCTGGCCGGGAGCGCCGCGCAGGCGCGCCGCCACCTCCTCGGCCGAGGGCCGCTCGACGGGTCGGTACGCCGTCATGTAGGTCAACAGCGTGCGCCACTCCACCGGCAGCTCGGACGGGATATGCGGGTGCCGGGTAAGGCGGGCGATCGCGGCCTCGGCCGCGGGACCGGGGAAGGCCCGGACACCGGTGAGCGCCTCGAGCAGCACCAGGCCGAGGGAGTAGATGTCGGTGGCCTCGGTGATCGCCTGGGCGCGGACCTGCTCGGGTGAGACGTAGGCCGCGGTGCCGATCGCGATGCCGGTCTGGGTGTGGCGGGCGGTGTCGCCCATGAGCCTCGCGATGCCGAAGTCGACGAGCTTGGACTGGTCGTCGCGGCCGATGAGCACGTTGCCGGGCTTCACGTCGCGGTGCACGATGCCGCGCGCGTGGGCGTAGGCCAGGGCGTCGGCGACCTGACTGCCGATCAGACGCACGCGGTCAGGCGCCATCGGACCACGCTGGATGAGCTCGCGCAGCGTCGGTCCCTCGACCAGCTCCATCACGAGGTACGGGCGCTCGTCCGCCCCGAGGTTGACCATGCCGGCGTCGAGGACGGGGACGAGGTGTGGGTGCGAGAGCCCGGCCAGCGTGCGGGCCTCGAGCTCGAAGCGGGCGCGGTCGCGGCGGTCGTCGGGGCTCTCGCGGAGCACCTTGACGGCCACCGGGCGCTCCAGCAACCGGTCCGTGGCGCGGTAGACATCTGCCGTCCCGCCACGACCGAGGGCCTCACCGAGCAGGTAGCGCCGCCCGACCACGCGTCCGTCGTCCATATCGCAACGGGAGATACCCCGCCGACCCATGACGATCCCCACCGAATCAGTTGTGGGATCGTCAGGGCATGGACGTCACCCTCTCCGCCCGCGCCCAAGAGCTGCTCGGCCAGGTCACGGAGTTCATCGCCACCGAGATCGAGCCGGTCGAGGCCGACTATCACCGGGAGATCGCGCAGCGCCGGGCGGCGGGGCAGGGCGAGAACTGGCTGGAGCTCCCCGTGATGCGCGAGCTCCAGGCCAAGGCACGGGCCCAGGGCCTGTGGAACCTCTTCCTCCCTGAGGACCATGGCGGGCTCTCGAACGTGGACTATACGCCCATCGCCGAGCAGACCGGACGTTCGTTCATCGCGCCGTACGTCTTCAACTGCAACGCGCCCGACACCGGCAACATGGAGGTGCTGCTGCGCTACGGATCGGACTTGCAGAAGGAGGAGTGGCTCGAGCCGCTGCTCGACGGCCGGATCCGCAGCGCCTTCCTCATGACCGAGCCTGCGGTCGCCTCCTCCGACGCGACCAACATGGAGCTCACCGCGGTCCTGGACGGTGACGAGGTCGTGCTCAACGGCACCAAGTGGTTCTCCACCGGCGTCGGCCATCCCGACTGCGAGATCCTCATCGTGATGGCGCTCTCGGCCCCCGAGGCCGATCGCCACCACCGGCACTCGATGATCCTCGTGCCCCGCTCAACCCCCGGCGTGACGGTCGAGCGGATGCTCACGACGATGGGGTACTTCGACGAGCCGCACGGGCACGGAGAGGTCTCGCTCACCGACGTGCGCGTGCCGCAGGGCAACGTGATCTCGGGGCTCGGCGAGGCCTTCGCGATCGCGCAGGGACGGCTCGGCCCCGGCCGCGTCCACCACTGCATGCGCCTGATCGGGCTGGCCGAGAAGGCGCTCGAGCTTGCGGTCGTGCGCGGCACGTCGCGGCAGGCCTTCGGCAAGCCGTTGATGAACCTCGGCGGCAACCGCGAGCGCCTCGCCGAGGCGCGGATCGCGATCGAGTCGACCCGACTCCTGGTGCTCAACGCCGCCTGGAAGCTCGACGTCGGTGGTCCGATGAACGCGATCAGCGAGGTCTCGCAGATCAAGGTCGCCGCGCCTCGGATGGCACTCGACGTGATCGACTTCGCGATGCAGATCCACGGCGGCGCCGGGCTCACCGACGACTTCCCGCTCGCCGCCGCATGGACGGGTGCGCGGTCGCTGCGTTTCGCGGACGGCCCCGATGAGGTGCATCTCGGCATGGTCGCGAGGCTCGAGCTGATGAAGCACGGGGCCTCGCGATGAGCGCCCGCGCAGGCCGGACGGTCCTGATCACCGGCGGCGCCTCCGGGCTCGGCGCAGCCCTCGCCGCCGAGTTCCTCGCCCGGGGTGACCGAGTCCTCGTGACCGACCGGGTGTCGACGTACGACGGCACCGGTGCTTCCTACCTCAAGCTCGACGTGACGTCGGACGAGGACTGGGAGTCTGCGCGCGCCTGGGTCGAGCAGCAGTGGGGCGGGCTCGACGTCCTGGTGAACAACGCGGGCATCGCGACCGGCGGCAGGATCGACGTCGTGACGCTCGAGGAGTGGCAGGGCGTCATCGACATCAATCTGCTGGGCGTGGTGCGTGGATGTCGCACCTTCACGCCGATGATGAAGGCCGCGGGGAGTGGCCAGATCGTCAACACCGCAAGCCTCGCCGGGCTCGTCCACCCGCCGGCGATGGCCTCCTACACGGCGGTCAAGGCCGGTGTCGTGGCGCTGAGCGAGTCGCTCTCGTACGAGCTGGCGCCGTTCGGCATTGCGGTCTCGGCGGTGTGCCCCGGTTTCTTCCGCACCAACCTCGCCTCCTCGCTGCACGGCTCGGACACGGCCCTCGACAAGGTGGCCGCCCGCCTGATCGAGCGGGCGCCGCTCGACGCGACGCAGGTCGCCGCCGAGGTGATGAAGGGGATCGATGCGAAGCGGATGGTCATCCTTCCCGACAAGGCGGCGCGCAGGGCCGTGATGACCAAGCGCTTCGCGCGCCCCCTCTACGACCGGGCGCAGCGGAAGTTCGGCGCACGCCTGCAGGCCATCACGACGCGCAACCAGAAGGAGACGTCATGAGCAAGGGAACGATCCTCATCACCGGCGCGAGCTCGGGGCTGGGTGAGGAGATGGCGCGCCAGTTCGCCGACCTCGGCTACGACCTCGGCCTGTGCGCGCGGCGCACCGAGCGGCTCGAGGCGCTCGCCGCGGAGCTCACCGGTGCTCACCCGGGCCTGCGCGTCGAGGTGAAGGCGCTCGACGTCAACGACGACGAGGCCGTCTTCCGCGTCTTCCGCGAGTTCGCGGCCGACTTCGGGACCCTCGACCGCGTCGTGATCAATGCCGGGCTGGGCAAGGGTGCGCCGCTCGGCACCGGGCGGTACGACGCCAACAAGCAGACCGCGATGACGAACTTCGTCGCTGCGCTGGCCCAGACCGAGGCCGCGATGGAGATCTTCCGCGCCCAGGGCGCCGGTCACCTGGTGATGATCAGCTCGATCTCGGCCCTGCGTGGCATGCGCAAGACGATCACGACGTACGCCGCCACCAAGGCCGGTGTCGCCGCACTCGCCGAGGGCCTGATCAACGAGAACGTGAAGGCCAAGGGCATCGACGTCTCGATCATCTACCCGGGCTACATCCGCTCGGAGATGAACGAGAAGGTCGCGCAGCAGACCAAGTTCATGGTCGACACCAAGACGGGAGTCGCGGCCATGGTGGAGGCGATCGAGAAGCGCAAGCAGAAGGCCTACGTGCCGTCGTGGCCGTGGGTGCCGATCGGCTTCGCGTTGAAGAACGCGCCCATGTCCGTCGTCCGCAAGCTCTTCTGATGGCTGACGACAAGCCCGGTGAGGTCGCCGGCGCACGGCCGGTGAGGGACGAGGACGCCTTCGACGTCGTGGCGGTCGACGCGTGGCTTCGTGCCCATGCCGACGGTGAGGCATGGGGCACGGGCGTGCCCGACGTGCGCCAGTTCTCCGGTGGCGCCTCCAACCTGACCTACCTGCTCCGCTATCCCGCCCGCGACCTGATCCTCCGCCGCCCGCCGGCGGGCACGAAGGCCAAGGGCGCCCACGACATGGGTCGCGAGTTCCGGATCCAGTCCGCGCTCGCGCCCGTCTTCCCGTACGTCGCTCCGATGGTCGGCCACTGCTCGGACGAGAGCGTCATCGGTTCGGAGTTCTACGTGATGGAGCGGGTCGTGGGCTCGATCCCGCGGATGGACTTCACCCGGCCCCTGACCGAGTCCCAGGTGCGCGATGTCTGCACGAACACCCTCGACCTCCTCGTCGCGCTGCACGCCGTCGACCCGGCGGCGGCCGGCCTCGGCAGCCTCGGCAAGGGCGACGGCTATGTCGCCCGTCAGGTCTCCGGGTGGACCGAGCGCTATCGGAAGGCGATCACGCCGAACGTCGGGGACTGGGCGCCCGTCATCGCCTGGCTCGAGGCCAACCAGCCTGCCGACGTCGCGGAGTGCCTCATCCACAACGACTTCCGCTTCGACAACGTCGTGTACGACGACGCCGATCCGACGCGCCCGATCGCCCTGCTGGACTGGGAGCTCGCGACCGTCGGCGACCCGCTGATGGACCTCGGCAGCTCGCTGGCCTACTGGATCGAGGCCGGTGACGACGACGCGATGCAGCTGCTGCGGATGCAGCCGACCACCACGCCGGGCATGCTCACCCGTGCTGAGGTCGTCGCCTACTACTGCGAGCGGGCAGGCCTCAGCGTGACGCCCGAGCAGTGGACCTTCTACGAGGTCTTCGGGCTCTTCCGGCTCGCGGGCATCGCCCAGCAGATCTACTACCGCTTCCACCACGGGCAGACGACCAACAAGCGGTTCGAGCCGTTCTGGATGATGGTCAACCTGCTCGAGGAGCGGTCACGCGCCCTGATCGGCGCCGAGCCGGCCGGGCACTTCTGATGGGTGTGCTGCACCTCGTCCGGCACGGGCAGGCCTCGTTCGGCGCCGATGACTACGACGTGCTCTCGACGCTGGGACACGAGCAGTCCCGGCTCCTCGGGCGCAGCCTCGCCGCTCGCGGGCTCGTCCCCGAGCGGATCGTCCGCGGCGAGATGCGGCGCCACCGGGAGACCCTCGAGGGGATCCTCGAGGGTCTCGGTGGTGCGGCAGACGGGGTGCCGGTCGAGGTGGACGCCGGCTGGGACGAGTTCGACTTCGGCCACGTCATCGACGTCCACCACGCCAGCGGTGAGGCCCTCGACACCGGTGGTGATGTGCAGGCCTTCTTCGAGCAGGCGACGAGCCGCTGGTCAGGCGGGGCCGCAGACCACGAGTACGACGAGAGCTTCTCCGCCTTCGTCGCGCGGGTCGGAGCAGCGGCCGAGCGCAGCGCCGCAGCGGGCGAGAACGTGCTGGTCGTGACGTCGGGCGGCCCGATCGCACTGGCGGCCTCGTCGCTGCTCACGGGCGATCCGTCGCTCTGGATGCGGCTCAACCGCGTCGCGGTCAACACCGCGGTGACCAAGGTGATCAGCGGCCGTGCAGGACTGACGCTGTCGACGTACAACGCCTATCCGCACCTGGAGCACGAGCGGGCGCTGGTCACCTACCGCTGAGCCGGGTCGGGCTGGCAGTGCGGGCAGAAGTACGCCGGCCGCGGCCTTCCTTCGGGCTCGCCCATGCTGATCCGCACGACCATCGTGCCGCAGCGGTGGCAGGGCCGACGGTCGCGACCGTAGACAGCGTTCTCCGGTGGCCGGCGCGTGCGGATCGACTCCTTCAGCTTGAGCCGGCCGATCTGCATCATCCGGGGGAGCCGCTCGTCGACTGCGCGGACCGTCGTCTGCGGATGGACGCCCATGGCGTAGAGCGTCTCGGCCGCCCAGATCGTGCCGAGCCCAGCGACGGCACGCTGGTCGCGGAGCGCGTCGAAGATGGCCATGTCGTCGAGGAGTCGCAGCCGACGTACGGCCTCGGCCTCGTTGTCGGCGGTCCACTCCGGCGAGAGCAGGTCAGGGCCCAGATCCCTGTAGACGCTGGGCTCTTGGGCCCGGGGCAGCAGCTCGACGACGCCGAGCAGGATGCCGAGCGCCTGCGTGGCGGCGGTTTCGAGGACGACTCGCACCGTGTGTGCGGGGCTCGGCCAGCGTTGCCCCACTGGGATCGCGCGCCAGACGCCGTCCATCTTGAGGTGGGTGTGGAGCGTCCAGTCGTCGCCGATGTGGGTGAGCAGGTTCTTGCCGTACGTCGTCGTGCCGGTCACGATCTCGCCGCTGAGGTCGACCGTCGCGAATCGGGGGACACGGAAGTCGGTGCGGGTGAGGGCATGCCCGGCGAGGGCGCGGTCGAGTGTCCGGGCCGTCTTCCAGACCATGTCCCCCTCAGGCATCGCTGTCACCCATCGCCGTCACCCATCGCGCAGCCTCAGGCCCCTGGGCGTGCTGGAGAAACCGGCCTCTCCGAGCGCCTCTCTCAGTGGGGTCTTCGCGCCCAGGAGCTGCTCGCCGTCGGCCTTCTCGAGGGTGACCCGTCCGAGCGCGCCGCGGTGGGCGACGGCCGCGAGCTCGGTGGTGGCGGCCTTGAGCTGCTCGGGGTCCTCGGTCCAGGAGAGCAGGGTGCGACCGCCCTTCTCGACGTAGAGGACGAGCTCGCCGTCGACCAGCACGACGACGGCGCCGGCCTTGCGGCCGGGGCGGTGGCCGGTGCCGTCCCGAGGCGGCGGCCAGGCGAGCGCGGCGCCGTAGGGGTTGGCCGGATCGGTCGCGGCGAGCGCTTGGGCCGTGCCGGTGGGGCTGGTCGCACGGAGCCTGTCGACCGCGCCGGGCAGGGCGAACTGCGCGGCCCCGAGACCCTCGACGAAGTAACCCCGACGGCAGCGGCCGGAGTCCTCGAAGGCGGTGAGGACCGTGTAGAGCCCGGCGAAACCGCCGGGTGCGTTCTCCGCCGCGACCGCGCCGCGGGTCAGGATGCCGTGGCGCTCGAGGAGCTGATCGGTCAGGTAGTGCGCCCGCCTCGTCGGGTCGGTGTCGGTGGCGGGCAGGAGGGCCCAGCGACCGGCGGCCTGCGGAACGCTGAAGCGTGGGCTCGGCCTGGCCATCCTCCCCATGGCTCGTGCGCGGGGCGGAGTCCGGCGTGGCCGGTGCGTCGCCTTGCCCGTCTTCGTGAGGGCACGGAGCGGCGCGAGGCTGTCGTTGCCGATCCGACCGGCCCAGACGAGCTCCCACAGCGCCTCGGCCAGGGCATGGTCGTCGGAGCGGCCGAGCGAGGAGGCGAGGTCACGGAAGAACCAGGCGCCGCCGGGCGTGAGCGCCTCCAGGAGCGCTGTGGCCAGCTCGCTCTCGGGCTCGGTGGGCTGCGGCAGGGTCAGGGCCGCGGTGTCGGCGAGATGGAGTGAGACCCAGCCGTCACCCGAGCCGAGCGGGCCATGCCCGGCCCAGAGGACCTCACCGGCCGTGGTGAGCTCGTCGAGCATGCTGGGCTCGTAGTCGCTGACCCGGCCGGGAAGCACGAGGGTCTCCAGTGCGCTGGCGGGCAGGGGGCAGCCGGCGAGCTGCTCGACGGCCTGGAGGACTCCGTCGACGCCACGGAGTCGACTGCTCCCGACGTGCTGCCAGCTCGGCAGGAAGCGGCCGAGTGCGGCGGGCTCGACCGGCTCGACCTCATGTCGCAGGCGGGCAAGGCTGCGTCGGCGAAGGATCCGTAGGACCTCGGGGTCGCACCATTCGGTTGCGGTCCCAGCAGGGCGGAACTCGCCCTCGAGCAGGCGCCCGGTGGCGCTGAGCCGCGTCAGGGTGTGTCGGACCACAGCGACACCCAGCCTGAAGCGGGTCGCCACGTCGTCGGCGGTGAAGGGGCCGTGGCAGCGGGCGTAGCGGGCGACCAGGTCGCCGAGCGGCTCCTCCACCGGCTCGGCGAAGACCGCAGGAACGCCAGCAGGGACTGGGGTTCCGAGTGCATCGCGAAGCCGGCCGGTGTCCTCGACGACCGCCCACCGTGCTTCGCCGGCGACCCGGACCTCGACGATCCGCCGGGTCGCCTCCAGCTCCGTGAGCCAGGCGCTCGCGTCGCCGTCACTCCGGGCCTCGATCTCGTGGCCGGACAGCGGGCCGATCAGGCGGATCATGTCGATGAGCTGCTCGGCGTTGCGGGCCCGCCGTTCCGGCGCCAGCCGCTGCAGTTCGAGCTCCAGCTCGTCGAGCACCGTCGGGTCGAGGAGCTCGCGCAGCTCGGCCCGCCCGAGCAGCTCGGCGAGCAGGCCCTGGTCGAGCGTGAGGGCCGCGGCCCGGCGCTCGGCCACAGGGGCGTCACCCTCGTACATGAACTGGCCGACGTACCGGAAGAGGAGGGCACGCGCGTACGGCGACGGCGCGGAGGTGGCGACCTCGGCGACGGTGATCTCGCGGCGCTGCACGCGCTTCAGGAGCTGGATGAGCGCGGGCAGGTCGTAGACGGCGCGCAGGCACTCGCGCACCGCCTCGAGCACGATCGGGAAGGTCGGGTAACGGCCGGCGACGGCGAGGAGCGCGGCCGAGCGCTGGCGCTGCTGCCACAGCGGACTGCGCCGGCCGGGGTCGCGGCGGGGGAGCAGCAGGGCCCGCGCGGCACACTCGCGGAAGCGCGACGCGAAGAGGGCCGACCCCGTCACCTCCTCGGTGACGAGCGCCTCGATCTCGTCGGGCTCGAAGAGGACCAGCTCGGCACCGGGCGGCTGGTCGGTCTCGGTGTCGGGGATGCGGATCACGATGCCGTCGTCGGAGGCGACCGCGAGTCCGCCGCCGGCACCCAGGCCGTAGCGCTCGCGCAGCCGGGCCTCGATCGCCAGGGCCCACGGCTCGTGGACGGGCGTGCCGTAGGGGGAGTGCAGTACGAGGCGCCAGTCGCCGAGCTCGTCGCGGAAGCGTTCGATCAGGATCGTGGTGTCGCTGGGCACGACCCGCGTCGCCTCGGACTGCTCGGCGAGGTAGTTGACCAAGTTGGTGGCGGCGTACTCGTCGAGTCCACCCTCGCGTGCCTGCGCGACGGCCTTCTCCCTCGGCAGCGCGGCGAGGGTGCGGGTGAAGGAACCGATCGCCTCGCCGAGCTCGACGGGGCGGCCGAGGCTGTCGCCCTTCCAGAACGGCAGCCGCCCGGGCACTCCCGGTGCGGGCGTGACGATCACCCGGTCGTGCGTGATCTCCTGGATCCGCCAGCTGGTGGCGCCGAGTGCGAAGACGTCGCCGACCCGCGACTCGTAGACCATCTCCTCGTCGAGCTCCCCGACGCGTCGGCCGGTGCCCTCACCGACGAGGTAGACCGCGAAGAGGCCGCGGTCGGGGATGGTGCCCCCGCTGGTGACGGCGAGCCGCTGTGAGCCCGGCCTGCCGGTGAGTGTGTTGCTTGCTCGGTCCCAGACGACGCGCGGCCGCAGCTCGGCGAACTCCTCACTCGGGTAGCGCCCGGCCAGCAGGTCGAGGGTCGCCTCGAACGCGCTGCGCGGCAGTTGGGTGTACGGCGCCGCCCGCCGCACCGCGTCGAAGAGCTCGTCGACCGGCCACGGGTCGAGCGCTGTCATGGCGACGATCTGCTGGGCGAGGACGTCGAGCGGGTTGGCCGGCACACTGAGCGACTCGATCGCGCCCTCACGCATGCGCTGCACGGTGACGGCCGTCGGCACGAGATCGCCACGGTGCTTGGGGAAGAGCACGCCGTGGCTGGTCTCTCCGACCTGGTGACCTGCGCGGCCGATCCGCTGCAGGGCAGACGCGATGCTCGGCGGTGCCTCGATCTGGATGACCAGATCCACCGCACCCATGTCGATGCCGAGCTCGAGGCTGCTCGTCGCCACGACGGCCGGGAGCCGACCGGACTTGAGGTCGTCCTCGATCTGGGCGCGCTCCTCCTTCGACACCGAGCCGTGGTGGGCGCGCGCGATCAGCGGGGGGAGCTCCGCCGCCGCTGGTTGAGGTGCGAGCGAAGCGAGCCTCGAAACCCCGGACTGTGCCATCACAGCAGCAGGCGGCCCTGGGATCTCACCGTTGGACGCGATCTCGTTGAGCCGTGCCGTCAGGCGCTCGGCCAGTCGGCGGGAGTTCGCGAAGACGATCGTGGAGCGGTGCTCCGCGATGAGCGCCGCGACCTGCTCCTCGACGTGCGGCCAGATCGAGCTCGACCGGCTCGGATCGTCGCCCTCGCCGTCGTACTCCTCGGGGGCCGTCATGTCCTCGATCGGCACCACGACCTTGAGGTCCCAGCTCTTGGTGGCGGGCGGCGCGACGATCTCGACGGGCGCGGCGCCGCCGAGGAAGCGTGCCACCTCGTCGAGCGGCCGGACCGTGGCGGAGAGGCCGATCCGCTGTGCCGGCTGGGGGAGGAGCACGTCGAGCCGCTCGAGGGTGAGGGCGAGATGGGCGCCGCGCTTCGTGCCGGCGACCGCGTGGATCTCATCGACGATGACGGTCTCGACGTGCCGCAGCGTCTCCCGGGCCTGGCTGGTGAGCATCAGGAAGAGCGACTCCGGCGTCGTGATGAGGATGTCGGGCGGCGTCGCGATGAGCTTGCGTCGGTCGTTGGCCGGCGTGTCTCCGGAGCGGATCCCGACGCGCACGTCACTGACGGTGGTGCCGAGCCGGTCGGCCGTATGTCGGATCCCGGCGAGTGGCGCGCGGAGGTTGCGCTCCACGTCGGTGCCGAGCGCCTTGAGCGGGCTGAGGTAGAGGACGCGGGTGCGCTCGGTCTTCTCGGGGGTGGGCGTCGTCAGCAGCCGGTCAAGCGCCCAGAGGAACGCCGACAGCGTCTTGCCGGATCCGGTCGGCGCGACGACCAGCGCATGCCTCCCGTGGCCGATGGCCTCCCAGGCTCCGGCCTGCGCCGGTGTCGGGGCTTCGAAGGCAGCCTCGAACCACGCCCGCGTGGGCTCGCTGAACCTGCTGAGTGGCACAGGCCCATCCTTGCTCACGCCACCGACAGGTGGAGGGATCAGGACATGAGGCCGAGGGTGGTGCGGGTGTAGTCGGAGCCGAAGAGGGCCGAGGGGGAGCGCCCGGGGAATCGCGAGGAGATGACGTCGGCGAGGACGTCGCGGTAGTCGGTGGTGACCTGGAGGTCGTCGTCCACCAGGCTGGAGCTCGGGGTGCTGAGCGTGGGCCACGTGCCGTAGTACCGGCCGCCGCGGACGCCGGCGCCGAAGAGGAGCATCATGTTTCCCCAGCCGTGGTCGAGGCCGTGCGCGGAGTTCTCGGTGAGGCGGCGGCCGAACTCGCTGATCGTCACCACCGTGACGCGCTTGCGCTCGGTGCCGAGGTCGGTGAGGAACGCGTCGAGCGCGCTCGCGAGGGCGGTGAGGTTGCGGGCCATCCCACCTGAGGTGAGGGTGCCGTAGTCGGTGTGGAAGTCCCAGGAACCGTAGTCGAGTGCGACGGTCTCGACTCCGACGCCGGACTTGATCAGCTGGGCGGTGTCCTTGAGTGCCGCACCCAGGTCGGTCGCGGGCCAGGCGGTCGGATAGACGGCGCCGTTGGCCGGGGCGTACGTCGCCGTCGCGGTCGAGGTGAGGCGGCTGGTGATCGAGAGGGCGCTCGTCGCACCGGCGCGGAGCATGGTGGCCGTGCGGGCCGGCACGCTGCTGGGGATCGTGTTCCAGACGCTCCCGAGGGAGCTGCGGCGATGGGCCTGCCAGGTGGCGTCGTCGGACCCTGGCACGGCACCGGTGAGGGTGAGGTCGGCGAGCCTGTCAGCCGCGAGCGTGTCGACCGATCCGCTCGTCAGGGTGGGTGCCGTGGTCGAGCCGAGGAAGGTGGCCGAGAGCGGGTCGTCGGCGCTGCTGCCGAGCTCGACGAGACGGTTGACCCAGCCCTGGCGCAGGGTCGAGGTCGGGTCGGCGTCCTCGATCGCCTCCATCGCGGAGAAGTGGCTGCGGTTGGGTCGGATCATGCCGGTGGCGGTCACGGCCGCGAACTCGCCGCTGGTCCAGTACTTGGCCAAGGGCGCGAGCGCGGGGTGCAGGCCGAACATCGAGTCGGCGCAGATCAGGTTGGCCTTGGGGATCGCGATGACCGGGCGTTTGGCGTAGTACGCCGGGTCGCCGTGCGGCACGACGACGCCCATGCCGTCGATCGCGCCGCGCAGCGAGAGGACGACGAGCACGTTGCCGGTGGCTGAGGGCGCGCCGGCGTAGGCGACGTTGCGCAGGGTGTCGCCGAAGACGGACGTGACCGCGGCGGCACCGGCGGTGAGGCCGGCCGCCGCGAGGAGACGGCGACGGCTCAGTACGAGGGTCGCCTCGTCGCAGCAGGAGTCGGGGTTCGTCATCGGGGCCTCAGTAGGTCAGGTGGAGGGGGTGGTCCAACAGGATGGACAGCGCACGGATGCCGAGCCAGTCGCTGAGTGCGGTGACCTGCCAGCTGCCGGGCTTGAGGACGGTGGTGGGGGTCATGCCGAGGGCCTCGGCGAAGGCGGACACCGTGGTGGCGTCGACGTCGCGGCCGAGCAGCTTCTGGGCGGCGAAGTGGGCGTAGCCGGCCACGGTGGTCGTGCCGTTGCTGAGGTCGGGCACGAAGTCGCCGGGATCGCGGTAGGTGATCCTCCCGGTGGGCCACCAGCCGCCGAGCAGGCAGGCGTGGGTGCGGAAGGTGGCGATCATCCGGCCGCCGGAGGTGTAGGCGTCGGCCGTGTCGGGGCGCCCGTCCGGCCGGGGCCAGCTGTACGGGATGCCGCCGGCGTATCCGTAGGCGAGGGTGTGGGCGGCGTCGTCGGATGCGGCCGGTGCCTGCACGGTGATGCCGAGCGCGCGCATGGTGGCGACGAAGTCACCCATCGGGGTGCGGACCTTGGCGTGCATCGAGGCGCTGAACTCGGGGTGGCGCACCAGAGCCCGAAGCACCGCCGACAGGTCGGTGTCGTTGGCCTGGTAGACGGCGGTCAGGTCCGCGATGAGGGCGGCGCTGGGGGAGTCGGAGACGAACCGTGTGGCGAGCTTGGTCATCAACCGACGGGCGGTGTTGGGGTGGCGCGCGAGGTGGGCGAGGAAGTCCTTCGCGGTCTGACCACCCTGCCCCGAACCGTCGGAGGTGAAGCCCTGGACGGAGACCGCGGTCTTGTTGTGCCTGCTGTCGACGTACGTCGGGTCCCAGACCGGCGGGTTGGACCAGGCGTTGCAGGTCCAGCCCGAGAGCAGCTTGGCCGTGGCCTTGACGTCGGCCTCGCTGTAGAAGCCCACGCCGACGGTGTGGAGCTCGAGCAGCTCACGGGCCTGGTTCTCGTTGACCGCAGTGGCGGTCGAGGTGGCGGTGCCGAGATAGGTGAGCATCGCCCCGCTCAGGCTGGCCTTGGTGAGGAGGTCGCTGAACGAGCCGAGGGCGCCTGCGCGGATGATCGCGTCGTAGTCCTGCCGCCAGTACCAGCCGTCGGCGGTGACCGGGACATGCAGGTGGTCGGAGAGGAACTCCACCATCGCCTCGAAGACCTGGCGCTTGCTGGTCAGGCGGCGCATCAGGGCCAGGTTGCCCAGGGCGAGGCCGTACTCCCAGCTGCCGGCCGACTGGGCCTGCTCGCTGGCCTTCCGCTCGGCCGGCGTGTCGGAGAGGAGGGTGTACCACGACGCGGCGGCGGTTGCGGCGCTCGACTCGGCGATCGCGGCCGGTGTGAGCTGCTGGTCGAACCACGCCAGTGACCCTCCGGCGGCGGTCATCTCGGCGGCCTGCGCGGCCGTCCAGCCGCCGGTGAAACGAGCGCACATGTGCGCGACGTCGACGCTTGTGGTCGCGGTGTCGGTCGCCATGTCGGTCGTCGTGGGGGCGGGAGTGGGGGTGGCCGGGACCGGCGTCGGAGTTGCCGGCGCCGGGGGCGTTGCCTGGGCGGCCTTCGTGGCTGCGGCCTTCGCCTGGGCCTTCGCCTTGGCCTTCGCCCTCGCCTTTGCTCGCTTCGCTGCGGCGCGGGCCTTCTTGCGTGCCTTCTTGCGCTTCTTCTTCGCCTTCGTGGCGGAGGCCGGCTCGGCAAGTCCCAGCCATGCGGCTGCGCCGGCAAGCGTCGGTACGCCCGCGCGCGACAGCACGCGTGCGAGGCCTCCCGAGATCGGTGTGTCCACCATGTGTCTACTGTCGGCGAGCTCGGGAGCGATTCTGAATCGTCACCGGCGCTTTGGGACCAAAGTCCCACGCGTTCTGGCCGACCGGTCTCAGGCAGGCAGGGCCTTCCGGTCCGAGAGCGAGGCACGGGCGCCGTCACGCTTGCCGGCGTTGGCTGCGGGGGCGGACCAGTCCGAGGTCTGCGGCCCGGTCCAGCTGCCCCGGACGCCGCGCTGCTTGAACTCATAGGCGACGTAGTCGTCGAGCTGGAGCTGCTTCTCCCGAAGTGCGAGGGCCGTGCCCGCGCCCGAGGCGCCTTCGAGCTCGGCGACGAAGGCCGCGTCCTGTGCGGCCTCGCGCGCCTCGACCAGCCGGCGTCCCACCTCCTGCGCCCAGGACCGGCAGTAGGAGATCCGGGCGCTGGCACCATGGAAGCCGGAACGCTTGTGCTGCGGGCTCGCGAGGTACGCGTCGGAGTCGCGCATCATCATGGGTGCGAGATGGGCGAAGAGCGCGTCGGCGACGTCGAGGTCCTCGGCGAAGCCGTAGAAGGTCACGAGGTAGTTGCCGCGCACCGTCGCCTCGACTCCTTGGCCGTGGGCGATCTGGAAGGCGAGGACGACGAGCAGGTTGCGCAGCCGTGAACCGCCGGCGAGCCGGAGGTCGACCTCCCGCGTCGTCGGCGTGACGGCCTGGGAGCGGTCAGCCTGCTTCGCCCGAGCGCGTGCCAGGTCGATGCTGTGCTCGGTCGCGAGGGTCTCGGCCTTGGCGAGATAGGTGTCGCGCTCCGCCGTCGTGCCGGCCTTCTCCGCATGTGCGAGCAGCTTGCTGATCTTGTCGAGCAGGGACTCCTCGCACCGCCCGCTGTCCACGCGCTGGGCGAATGCGGCCTGGAGGTGGTCGGCCACACGCTCCCAGCCGAGGGTCTCCAGCAGCTCGACGAAGGTGCTCCGGAAGAGCGGACCGTGCCCCGCCTCCGGCGCAAGGTGGTGAGCGAGCTCGTGAAGCACGGTGGCCTGGTTGAGCGCCCATACCCCGCCGGACTCGAATGTCGGAAGCGCGATAGTGCGGGTGGCGGCGTCGTACTCCGCCTTGAGCGCACCCTTGCGCGCCCGCACCCGCGGCGTGCTCAGCGGCTCCTCGCCCCGGGCCCGACGGGCGGCGTTCACACGGGCCATCGCCGCCTCGACGAAGGGCACCGCATCGCGCCACTCACCGAAGCGCAGGTTGGCCGACTCGGCCGACGGGTCAGCGGCCCACGCCGCGATCCAGGCATCCTCGGCGGCGTACACCAACTCGGTCTGCGAACTCACGCGGCGAGCATGCCAGTCACCACGGACAGAACCTCAGCCGCGCTCCGCGGCGGCCTTGAGGTCGGCGAGTCCCTTGTCGAAGTCCTTCCCGATCGCCCGGTCGAAGAAGAGCTTGCCCAAGACCGTGAAGGCGAGGTTGCGCTCGCCCGACATCGTCCAGGTCACCTCGGTCGCGGGACCTGTCGGCCGGAGCGTGAAGATCACCTTGTTGCTGGCCTTGAAGGGCTTGACGAACTCCAGGTCGATGGCGATCGCGTCCGCGGTCGACAGCGTGATGGTCATCGTGCCGGAGCCGGCCTTCTTGCCCTCCCAGGCGTAGTGGGCGCCGGTGCCGGCGTCTGGGCCGTCGTAGCTGCGGGTCAGGGCGGGGTCGATCTTCTCCCACGGCGACCACTGCGGCCACTGGCGGAAGTCGTTGATCAGCGCGTGTACGGCGGCGATGTCCGCATCGATCGTCGTCGAGCGGCTCGTGGCGAAGGCAGGCATGGGCCTGAGATTAGTGGCGCGACGGCGTGCTCAGGCGCCGTAGATGCGGCGGATGAGGTCGAGGTGTTCTTCGGTGATCTTGTGGGTGCCTCGGTTGTTGACCAGGCGGATCAGGCCGTGGGGTGTGGTCCAGAGGTAGGCATCAGGGCCGAGCTGTTCCACTTGATAGTTGAGGTGGGTTTTGGCTCGGTGTGAATGTCGACTCAAGGGTGCGTCGTTGTGGTCGCCGGTCTGCCCGGGCGGTCCACCCGCATCAGGTGGGACGTAGGGGGTGGCGTGGTCGTGGTCGACCCGGCTGGCCTCGCTCCCGCTGTTGTGGGGGAAGACGGGGCCGGTGGTGCGGAGCATGGTCCGCTCCTTCACCGTGGCGGGGTGTTCGTAGGCGCTGATGTGGGTGCCGGTGTTGAGGTCGATGACCGGTTTCACGGTCACGTCGGAGTGTCCGAGGAGCTGGGTGACCTGCTGGAGGAGCAGTGGTCCGAGGTCGCTGCTGCGGGCGACACCGCCTGCCCCTTCCAACGCGGCCTGGTGGAGGTGGAGGAAGAGGACAGCCTTGTGTCGGCGGGCGGCCTTCTTGGTGTCGGGCTCTTCTGCCGCGGCGTCTTCGTCGAGGAGTCCGAGGAGCGCGGCGAGGTCGTAGGGGCGTGCGAGCCATCCGAACGCGGCAGCGCGGAGTTCGTCCATCGACGGGTCGTCACCGAGTTCGGGGTGATGCTGCTTCCGGAGGTCGGGGTCGGCTTTGAGGATGTCGGCGACGCGTTGGCAGGTGGCGTCGAACCAGATCGCGTCGGCGGCCTCAGTGCGGGCGAAGATCTCCCGCAACCCGGCACCGGCCTCCTCGTCACGACGTGCGAGCCACACACCCTTCTGCTGCTTCACGGCCTCGAGCTCTGCCACGCGGAGTGCTTGGTCGGCCTTGATGATCTCGGCTTCGGCGAGCTGCAGCAGCTTCCCGTTCGGGAGGTCGACGGCCTGGGCGAGGACGACGTCGAGGTAGGCGACCGAGATGACCCCGAGCTTGCGGGACATCGACGCGATCTTCCGGGCCACCCAAGGTTCAACCTGGAGGAGTTTCGTCGCCAACCAGAGTCCGGGGAGCCGGTGCCGCAGGTCCAACACATCAGCCATCAGCGACCGGGTGGCGTAGACGTGTTCACCCCGCGCGACGGCGAGCTCCTCCAGGCACAGGTCCCGCACCGGGGGCGTCCCATCGCCACCGAGGGTGATCATGCGGTCCCCGCCCGGTACCGAGATCTCGGGCTCGATGGAGTGGAGGTCGGCCCATCGCAGGGCGAGGTCGAACTCCTCCACGGCCACTGAGCGTCGGTCCTGGACGGCCCATTCGGCGCGCGACAGCACGTCGGCTGCGGTGAGTTCCGAGAGGGCGAGCGACATGTCGCCATTCTATCGAACAAACATTCGAATCACAAGGTGTTGCCGCAGGTCAAACCGCCTTTTCCACGGAGGTTGGAACGACCTCGTCGCCGACCCGGATCTCGCCGCCGGTGAGCAGTCGGAAGCACGTGCCGGCCCGGCGGCGCAGGGCCGCGGCGGCGCCGGGGGCGATGGTGTCGTCGAGGATCCGGCAGGGCGCGGCGATCCGGACCACCTCCAGCTCGACGTCGCCGATCCGAAGCCGCTCGCCGGGCTTGGTCGGCACCGGCCCGACGTCGACGGTGATGTTGCGGCGCGTCTGGCCGGGCTGGAAGTCCAGGCCGAGGTCGGCCGCGGCGAGGTCGAGGTCGTCCTGCGCCTGTAACGTGACGTGCCGATGACGGGCGCCGTGATAGCGATCGCCGACCAGTCCTTTGCCCGCTTCGGCGGTCACGGCGTCGACGTACTTCACGGGAAGGCGACGCCCAGGAGCGATGTGGATGGCGGTCACCCTCATGTTCTGACCCTAGTCGGGTAAGCCGACGACATGACCGTCTCGAGATTCGCCGACCTCCCCGTCGCCGGCCTCGACCGTCAATGGGACGGCGACGCCGCGGAGAAGCGCGTCCGGAAATGGGCTAAGGCGGAGGACGGCCCGAACGCCGACTACCGCAAGGCGCACGTCTGGTACGACGGCGACCGGAAGGACCGCTTCACGGCGTACAAGCTCCTCATCGCCGACGTCATCGACGGCGAGCTCCGCGTCGTCCCACGCGGCGTCATGGCCGCAGGCAACGTCATGGACGGCGCCCGGGGCGGTGTCGACCTGCCCAAGGAGGACATCGAGCGGGTGAAGTCCCACCTCGCCAAGTACTACGAGAAGTTCGACCGCCAGGCACCGTGGAAGGAATGAGATGAGCAGCACCACAGCAGAGCTCCAGGGTCGCGTAGCCCTCGTCACCGGCGGAGGCAGCGGCCTGGGCCGTGCGATCAGCCAGCTCTTCGCCGAGTCCGGCGCGCACGTGATCGTCGCCGACATCGACGCCTCGGGAGCGGAGCAGACGGTGAAGCTCATCGGCGACCTCCCCGACAAAAGCGGCACCGCAGAGGCGGTGGAGCTGGACATCACCGACCGTGCGGCGGTCGACCGTGTGATCGGCGAGGCGGCGGACCGGCACGGAGCCGCCTTCGACCTGCTCATCAACAACGCGGGCACGGACCGTGGTGCCGACCTGGTCGACATCGACGACGACCAGTGGCACGGCGTCTTCGGCGTCAACGTCGACGGCCCGATGTACCTCAGCCGCGCGTTCGTGCGCCACCGCAAGGAGGCCGCGCCGGACGGCCTGGCGGACATCGCCTGTGTCGTCTCGATCAGCGCCCTCACCGTCGGCGCAGGCGCGGGTGCCTACAACGCCTCCAAGGCCGCGCTGCTCAAGCTGGTCGAGGTCATGCAGACCGAGGCGCGCGAGCGGGAGTGGCCGGTACGGGTCAGTGCGATCAACCCGGCCGCCATGGCCACTCCGATGATGGACCAATGGGGCCTGCCCGAGGAGCGGATGATGGACCCGACCGTCGTCGCCAGCCTGATCCGGTTCGCGATCACGCTGCCCCCGGAGGGCGTGCTCCAGAGCGCAGTCATCACGCTGCGCAACGAGAGCTATCCCCGATGAGCGTCGACCTCGCCGGCGCGCGGGTGCTCGTCACCGGTGGCGCCGGATTCGTCGGGTCGTGGCTCTGCGAGCGGCTGCTCGACGAGGGCGCCACCGTCTGGGCGGTCGACTCCTTCATGACCGGATCGCCGGACAAGGTCGCCCATCTCGTCCGACGCCCCGGCTTCACGCTGGTGGAGGCCGATGTGAGCGAGACGATCCCGGACCCCGGGGGCGTCACCCATGTCATGCACCTCGCGTGTCCGGCCTCGCCGGTGCACTACCTCCGGCTCCCTCTCGAGACGCTGCGCGTCGCGAGCAACGGCACCGTGAATGCACTCGAGCTCGCTGAGCGGCACGGCGCCCGGCTCGTGCTCGCCTCCACCTCGGAGGTGTACGGCGACCCGCTGGAGCACCCGCAGCGGGAGAGCTACTGGGGCAACGTCAATCCGATCGGGCCGCGCAGCGTCTACGACGAGGGGAAGCGGTTCGCCGAGGCCACGACCATGGCCTTCCACCGCGAGCGTGGCGTCGACGTCGGCATCGCGCGGATCTTCAACACCTACGGACCCAGGATGAGCGTCGATGACGGCCGGGTCGTGCCGACCTTCCTCCACCAGGCACTGCAGGGCAAGCCACTCACGGTGGCCGGCGACGGCTCGCAGACCAGGTCGCTGTGCTGGGTCGAGGACACCGTCGACGGGCTCGTCCGGCTGGCCTGCTCGAACGAGGTCGGACCGGTCAACCTCGGCAACGACGCCGAGACCACCATGCTCGAGCTGGCCGAGACGGTCGTGCACCTCACCGGTTCGCGGTCGTCGATCGAGCACGTCGCGCTACCCCAGGACGACCCCAAGGTGCGGCGGCCCGACATCTCGCACGCCCGCCGCACGCTCGGCTGGGTGCCGACCATGACCGCCGAGGAGGGCCTCAAGCGGACGGTGCGATGGATGGAGGAGCTGCTCGCCGGCTGAGCTGCCGGGTCGCGGCGGCCAGTACCTCGTCGACCGTGATCTCCAGCAGGGCCGGATCGGGGTCCGTCGCGTGCGGGTCTCCGACGCCGGTCCCGTGCCACAGCACCGTGTGCGGCCCCGGCGGCGGTCCCCAGCGTGAGGGCGGCGTCGGACCGAAGAGCAGGACCGACGGGATGCCGTACGCCGACGCCAGATGCGCCATGCCGGTGTCGCCTGCGACCACGAGTCGGGCCTCGGCGGTCAGCGCCGCGAGCTCGGCCAGGTCGGTCCGTCCGGCCAGCACCGCCTCGGCCGGAAGGCCGGCCTGTCGGCGTACCTCCTCGGCGAGGGGAGCCTCGTCGGGGGAGCCGGTGATCACCACCTGTTCGCCGCGAGACGCGAGCGCAGTGGCGACGGTGGCGAAGCGCTCCGCCGGCCAGCGACGGCTGCCGGAGGCGGCCCCCGGGTGCACGACGACGGTGTCGGGCGCAGGGGAGCCGACCGCCGGTGGGTCGAGCGCGACGTCGTCGGCATCGGCCTCGACCTCGAAGGCGGAGCCGATCAGGCGGCACCAGCGGACGCGTTCGTGCTCCTCCGGGTCCCACGTGGACAGGTCATAGCGCAGCAACAGACGCGGCAACAGCGCCTCGACCAGCGTGCGGCTCGCGGGGCCGTTGCCGTGCAGGTCGATCCCGACGTCCGGCGGCGGCCCGTCCCAGGCGACCGGCTCAAGCTCAGCCGTGGGGATCAGGCGGTCGACCGCATCGATCAGCTCGACCAACGGTCGCTGAGCCGCCGGCGCAGCAAGCACGATCTCGTGGTCGGGCAGGGCACGACGGAGCGCCCGCAGGGCGGGGACGCCGGTGAGGAGGTCACCGAGCCCGATCGCGCGGTAGACCAGCGCTCTCGGTCGGGTCATGCCTGGGTGCGCGCCGACTCGACGAGCCGTGTCGTCGAGCGGCCACTGAGGTACGGCAGCACGACGGCCTGCCCGCCCCATTCGCGCAGCAGCGCGGCCTCCGGCAGCTCGGCGCCGGCATAGTCACCGCCCTTCGCCCACACGTCGGGCCGCAGCTCGCGGATCGCCTCGACGGGAGTGTCCTCATCGAAGACCACGACCTCGTCGACACACTCGAGCGCGGCCAGCACGCGGGCACGATCGTCCTGGGTCACCAGCGGCCGGGCCGATCCCTTGAGCCGGCGCACGGAGTCGTCGGAGTTGAGGCAGACGACGAGGCAGTCGCCGAGTGCCCGGGCCGCCTCCAGGGTGGCGATGTGGCCGGCATGGACAAGGTCGAAGCAACCGCCGGTCGCGACCACGGTCCCGCCGGCGGCGCGCACCCGCTCGACCACGCCCGGCCCCCCGGCGTCCGGTCTCGCCAAGCCGTACGCCGCCGCGCCGCCTGCTGCGACGAAGGCCGCGGCGGCCGTCACCGCCTGGTGCACGGCCTCGAGCGTGACGGCGCCACCGGCCATGGCGGCGAGCACGGCGGTCGCGAACCGGTCACCGGCCCCGCACGTGTCTACCGCATCCACGACGGGTGCCGGGATGATCGACGGCGAGGGCTCACCGCGGCTGAGTAGCGCGCCCTTCGCGCCGAGTGTCACGCAGACCGCGTGGGCCTGCCAGTGCTCGACGAGGGTGGCGGCCTGCTCGCTCGCGACGGCGAGCTCCGTCCGTGGCCGCCGTGACGGGCCGGTGGGCTCAGGAGCGCGAGCGACACCGGCCGCGAAGCCGGTCGCCTCGTCCCGGTTGGGCGTCACCAGTCGGACTCCCTCGACGGGTTCGGCGCCGCGCGGATGCGGGTCCCATACGACCGGCGCGCGCACAGCGCCGAGCGCGTCGCGCAGCTCAGGCACCGACGTCACACCGTTGCCGTAGTCGGCCACGAGCACACCGTCCGCCTCGGCGATCGCCTCCAGGGCGGCGTGGGTCACCGGGCCGATGACGCCCGGCCTGCCCTCGTCGAGGCGCAGCAGCGACTGGGCGGCAGCGCGGACGCGACGTTTGATCGGGGTACTTCCGCTGTGGTGCAACGCCACGACGCGGACGCCGGCCTGCTCGAGCAGCGCGGTCAACCGGCCGCTGCCCTCGTCCCCGGCGACCGCGGTCACCAGGGTGACGTCGTGCCCGTCGGCGGCGAGGAGTGCGGCGGCGAGGCCCGCCCCGCCGGGGCGCGGCCGCTCCTCGAGCTCATCCAGGACGGGTGCGGGGGCGTCCGGCATCAGGCGTCCGGCGCGACCGATGAGGTCGATGTCGAGCAGCGAGTCCCCGACCACCACGAGGCGCTGAGGGGTCACGACGCCGCCTCGATGTCCTCGGCCGAGCGGCGGGTCCGCGACACGCCGACACCCAGCGTGCGGTCCACGGCGGCACAGAGGATGTGGAGACCGACGAGGTGCAGCTCCTGCACCGTGGCGGTGTAGGGGGCATCGACCGCGCAGTACTCGGTCGCGTGCTCGGCGAGCGGGTTGGGCAGCGGGCCGGTCATCGCCCACACCTCGAGGCCGGCCTTCCTGCCCCGGGCCGCGGCCGCGACCATGTTCTCCGACCGGCCGCTCGTGGACATCAGAACCAGGACATCACCCGGACGCCCGTGCGCCTCGACCTGCCGGGCGAAGAGCTCTGTTGGCGGGTAGTCGTTGATGATCGCCGTGAGACTCGACGTCTCCGAGGTCAGGCAGATGGCCGAGTAGGGCGCCCGGTCCTCGCGATAGCGGCCCACCAGCTCGGCGGTCAGGTGCTGGGCCTGCGCGGCACTCCCGCCGTTGCCGGCCGCGAGCAGGCGGCCCCCGCCCTCGAGGACGGAGGTCAGCCGTACCCCCCAGTCGTCGAGTACGTCGACACACCGGCCGAACCTGTCCAAGGCTCGGGAGAGCTCGGCGAGGTGCTCGTGGTCGCACGGTGTGTGCAGCGGGCGGGTCATCGGACTGCCTCCTTCGTCGGGGCGACGCGGCTTGCGACCACGTCCTCGTAGATCTCTTCGGTGCGGGCCACGACGTTCCTCCAGTCGTAGAGCGCGATGGCACGCTCACGACCCGCCTCGCCGTAGCGGCGGCACCGCTCCGGGTCGGCCAGGAGGCTGCCCAAGACCTCGGCGAGCTCCTCCGGCTCGCGCGGCGGCACCAGTTCACCGGTGGTTCCGGGGACGACGGTGTCGAGGAGGCCGCCGACGGCGGAGCCGACGACCGGCCGGCCGCAGGCCATCGCCTCGAGCGGCACGATCCCGAACGGCTCGTACCAGGGCACGGTGACGACGACGTCCCCACTGCGCATCAGGGCAGGCACGTCGTCCCGCGCCACGCTGCCCACGAAGCGCACGCGGTCGCCGACGCCGAGCCGCTCCGCGAGGGACTGCAGGCGCTTGGCCTCGGGGTCGGCGACCGCGGTGACACCCGAGGAGCCGCCGGCCACGACGAGCTCGACGTCGCAGCCGCGCCGCACCAGCCGGGCCAGTGCCTCGATGACGTTGCCGACGCCCTTCCGGGTCACGAGCCGGCCGACGGAGACGAGCCGCTGGCGCCCCTCCGGGTCGAGCCGGGGGCCCGGTCGGAAGAGCTCGGTGTCCACGCCACAGGGGACGATGTCGGCTCGGCAGGGCGGCAGGCCGAGCGCCCGCAGTTCCGCGACCTCGTCGCTGCAGGTCGCGATCACCCGGTCGACCTCCCGGCACAGCCGCTCCTCCAGCCTGATCCGCGAGGGCGGGCTGGTGTCGAGGCGGCCCTGGTGGCGTCGCTTGACCGAGCCGAGTGCATGGAAGGTCTGGAGGAGTGGGATGTCCGTCCCGCGCACGCCGAGGCGGGAGGCGAGGCCGCTCATCCAGAAGTGGGCGTGCACGATGTCGGGGCGCTCCCTCGTCCACTCCTCCCGCAGCCGCATCCCGAACTCCGTCATGTGCGGCAGGAGCTCGTCCTTCGGCACGTCGGTCGGTGGGCCGGCGGGGACGTGGTGGACGACGTACCCCTCCGGTGCGCGCACCCGGTCGGGAAGGGTCACCGAGTCGCGCCGGGTGTGCACCACGACCTCGTGGCCGCGCGCGGCCAGGCCACCGGCGAGGGCCGCGACATGCACGTTCTGCCCGCCGGCGTCCGCCCCGCCCAGTGCGGCGAGAGGGTTGGCGTGCTCGGAGACGAGCGAGATTCTCATGAGGCGCTCCTGGTGCTCAGGGTGATCAGTCGGTCCGGGAGCCCGCAGAGATGGACGACGGCATCGATGACGTCGCGCGGTTGGACCGAGCTGAGACAGGGGTGGCCGGGCACGGGGCAGGTGAGCGCGCGCGTGTCCCGGCAGGGCGCGGCCTGGTCGCCGAGGAGCACCCGGTCGACGCCGTACGGCGCCCACCGGACGGCCGGCACCGTCGGTGAGTAGAGGGAGACCACGGGAGTGCCGACCGCGGCAGTGAGGTGGGCCGGGCCGGTGTTGCCGACGACCACCGCTTCTGCGCGGTCGAGCACCCCGGCGAGCTCCTCGAGGTCGAGCAGCCCACCGAGGTCACGGCCCTCCTCGCCGGCGACGTACGCCGTCAGCTCCTGCTCCGAGCGACCACCGGTCACGACCACACCGAAGCCGGCCTCGACCAGGCCTGAGCAGGCCGCGCGGAAGTGCCCGGCCGGCCAGGCGCGGGCCGGTGCCGACGTACCGGGGTGGAGGACTACATAGGGGCGGGGGAGGGATTCGGGCGGTCGGATCCGCTCGGGCCGCACCGCGAGTCGGCCGTCGTCGCCCGCGGGCAGCGCTCCGCCGCAGGCGGTCGCGAGCGAGAGCGCCCGCTCGGGTTCCGGGAGGTCATCGTCGATGCGGTGCCGGAGGTCGAGGAGGGAGCCCGGGTAGTCGACGCTGATCGCACCGATCCACGACACGCCGGCGAGGCGCAGCACGAGCGCGGTCGGCAGGGGCGACTGGTGGAAGCTGGTGAAGATCACCGCGCGGTCGTAGCCGCCGTCGGCGATCGTGGCCCGAAGCCCCTCCACGGAGGAGGGGTCGACGGGCGGGGGATCGGCCAGCACCCATGGCGCCGACCAGCAGAGGACGTCGTCGACGCCGGGCAGCAGCGCGGCCGCGGTCCGGCCTAGCGGACCGCAGAGCAGGGTGACGTGGTCGCTGGTCGCGGCCAGCGCACGGAGGGCCGGCCCCGCGAGGAGGACGTCACCCATGCTGTCGAGGCGTACGGCGAGCGTCCTCACCGCGCGCCTCTCAGGACGTCCTCCACGACGTCGGCGAGTGAGGCGGCGGCACGGGGCGCGCCGGCGATCTCCTCGGGGCGCGTGACCGGGGTCGGCACGAGGACGGCGTCGACCCCGGCGGCTTCAGCAGCCTCGAGGTCGGCACCGATGTCACCGATCATGAGGGCCCGGTCGGGCGCGACCCCGGCGTCGGCGAGCGCCTGCTTGATCATGCCGGGCGCCGGCTTGCGGCACTCGCAGCCGTCGTCCGGCCCGTGCGGACACGTGTAGACCGCCTCGAACGGCCCAAGGAGTTCGGCGACGCGGGCGTTGACCGCGTCCACCTGATCCGGCGTGATGAGGCCCCGGGCGACGCCGGACTGGTTGCTCACGACGGCCAGCCGGATGCCCTCGCGGCGGAGCCGGTCGAGCGCCTCGCGGGCGCCCGGCATGGGCCGCACCTCGGCCGGGTCGCCGTTGTAGGGGACGTCCTCGACGAGTGTCCCGTCGCGGTCGAGGAGGACGAGCTCGGGAAGTCCGTGCCACGGCCCGGCGCCGCGGTGACGCAGCGCGCCGAGCGCCGAATGCCACGTGGCGGCGAAGGGGATCGCGGCGCTGGTCAGCAGCATCCGGCGTACCTCGGCGCGATCGCGAGGACCGGGTGCGATCCGGCGCCAGGCGAACTCGCCGGTGCCGCCCAGCCAGCCGAGTGCTCCGACTGCCGCGACCGCCGGACGGCGGGTGACGAGACCGGCCACGGCCACGGCCGCGGCACCGGTGAGGGCGACGTGCGTCCACCGGCGCCCGACCGGTGCGGCCGCCCGCCGCTGCCAGCCCGGTCCGTGCACGGCCCGCATGAGGTAGTCGTCGGCGTTGCCCTTCTGCTGCCGGAGGCTGGCGAGGTCATCGGCCGGGCGCACGGGATGGGTGACGTGACGGCGTCCGGTGACCACGCGACCCTGCTCGGCGCCCAGCCGCATCGCCAAGTCGGCGTCCTCGCGGAAGGCACGCGGGAAGCGCTCGTCGAAACCGCCGACGCGGGACAGCTCCTCACGCCGGAAGCTCATGTCCGCCGTGATCCACTGCGACGTCTCGAGCCCGGCGGTGCCGCGCTCCCAGTCGGTCGGCCGTCGGTCGGTCGGGAGCGGAACCGTGAGGAGACCCTCGGACCCGGAGACGTCATGGCCCTCGACGGCTGCGAGGTCCTCCGCCAGCCGCTCGTACCAGTCGTCGTCGGGCAGCACGTCGTCGTCGAGGAACGAGACCCACGGCGTGCGGCTGTGACGCCAGCCGATGTTGCGCGCACGCGCGGGGCCGCCACCACCGCTGCGCACGACGGTGACGTCGAGGTCGTACGGCGTCACCTCGATCGGCGTCGCGCCCGGATCCGGTCGGTCGTCGACGAGGATGACCGGAGCGTCGACGGGCCGCGTCTGGCGGGCGAGGGAGTCGAGGAGGACGTGCAGGCTCGCGCGGCCCATCGTGGGCACGACGATGGTCGTGTGCGGCGTGCTCATCGACTCCTCCGCACGACGAAGGGGCCGATGGCGAGCAGTGAGACGGGCGCGGAGCCGAAGCACTCGAGCGCGTCGCGCGGGTCGTCCACCATGGGGCGGCCGGCGGTGTTCAGGCTGGTGTTGACGACGACCGGGATCCCGCTGCGCGCCTCGAACTCGGTGAGCATCCGCGCGACCAGCGGCTCCTGCTCCGGGTCCACGGTCTGCACGCGCGCGGTCCCGTCGACGTGCACGACGGCCGGGATGCGGTCGCGCCAGTCGGGGTGCACGTCGTGGACGAAGAGCATGTACGGCGACGGGATCGGTCCGCGGGAGAAGATGTCGCGGGCTCGGTCGAGCAACACCATCGGCGCCACCGGCCGGAACTGCTCGCGTCCCTTGACGTCGTTGAGTCGTTCGAGGTTCTCCCGGCGGCCCGGGTGTGCGAGCAGGGAGCGGTGGCCCAGGGCCCGCGGACCGAACTCGCTGCGCCCCTGGAACCACGCGACGACACCGTCGGCAGCCAGGCACTCGGCGACCTCGACCGCGACGTCGTCCGGTCGCTCGTAGGCCACCTGGGCGGTCCGGAGCCAGCTCTCGATCTCGTCGTCGCTCCAGCCGCGTCCGAGGTCGGCGCCGGTCATCGGCGTGAGGGCGTCACCGGCCTCGGCGGCCACGTGGAGAGCGCTGCCGAGTGAGGTGCCGGAGTCGCCGGCGGCGGGCTGCACCCACACGTCGTCGTACCCGCTCTGTTCCAGAATCACGGAGTTGGCCACGCAGTTGAGGGCGACGCCGCCCGCGAGGGTCAGGTGCCGGCTCCCGGTGCGGGCGCGGAGTCCACGGGCGAGGTCGACCAGCACCTCCTCGAGCCGCTTCTGCACGCTCGCCGCGAGGGCGGCGTGGTCCTCGGTCCACTCCTCGCCGGAGTCCAGACGCTTCGCGAAGGACTGCCAGTCGATGCGCTCGGTCACGAAACCGCCCTCGTCGGTGGCTCGGATCCGCTCACGAAGCTGGTCGAGGAAGCGTGGCTCGCCGTACGACGCCATCGCCATGACCTTGTACTCGTCGCTCGACCGCAGGAACCCGAGGTGCTCGGTGAGGTCCTCGTAGAGCAGGCCGAGGGAGTGCGGCAGCTCCTGGGTGTAGTGGGTGGTCAGCCGACCGTCCCCGGAATAGGTGCCCGACAGGTGGCTGGCGCACTCACCGCGGCCGTCCAGGACGAGCACATCCGTGGCCTCGCCAGAGCCCACCCACGGCGCCGCGAGCGCGCTCGAGGCGGCGTGCGCGACGTGGTGCGGCACGAAGCGGACCTGCTCGGGGTCGAGCCCGGGCAGTGCGGTCGCGAGGAAGCCGGGCGCCTCGCGGGCATAGGTCTGGCGCAGGTGGTCCCACGGGTCGAAGAGGCCGAGCTCCTCGGCCGGCCGCGCGAGGCCCACGTCGAAGGAGTAGGTGACGGCGTCGAGCTGTCCGACGTCGAGACCCGCCTCCGCCAGGCACCAGCGCGCAGAGAGCTCGGGAAGCTCCCAGGCGGCGAACGGCACGGGCCGGTGCCCGTGCTTGCGGCGCGAGAAGCGCTCCTCCTCGGCGGCAGCGACGGTCCTCCCGTCCACCACGAGGGCGGCGCTGGGGTCGTGGAAGAGCGCGTTGACGCCGAGGATCTTCATGGGTAGAGCCGTGCCCGGTGAGAAGCGCTTCTAAACATCGCCCGAATGGGCACAGGGCGATCATGCGGATCCTGCTGTGGCACGTGCACGGTTCCTGGACCACGTCGTTCGTCCAGGGACGCCATGACTATCTCCTTCCTGTGACCCCCGATCGGGGCCCCGACGGCCTGGGCCGCGCGCGGACGTGGGACTGGCCGACGAGCGTGCGCGAGGTGCCTTCGGAGGAGCTCGCGAGCGAGCCGGTCGACCTCGTCGTCCTGCAGCGGCCGCACGAGCTCGAGCTCGCCGCCCGGTGGCTGGGGCGGCGTCCCGGTGAGGACGTGCCGGCGGTGTACGTCGAGCACAACACGCCCATGGGTGACGTGCCCGACACCCGGCACCCCCTGGCCGACCAGCGTGCGATCCCGATCGCCCACGTGACCGGCTTCAACGACCTGATGTGGGACGCCGGGGAGGCACGGACGGTCGTGATCGACCACGGCATCGTCGATCCCGGCCTCCGCTACACCGGCGAGTTGGACCATGCCGCGGTCGTCGTCAACGACCCGGTCCGGCGCGGACGCTCCGTCGGTGCGGACCTCGTGCCGGTCCTCGCCGACGCTGTGCCGGTGGACCTCTTCGGGATGCGGGTCGACCAGATGCCGCAGCAGGCCGGCCTGACGACGTACGAGGATCTGCCGCAGGAGCAGATGCACTCCGAGCTGGCCCGACGACGGGTCTACGCCCACCTCAGCCGCTGGACCTCACTCGGCCTCTCCCTGCTGGAGGCGATGCACCTCGGCATGCCCGTCGTGGCGATGGCGGCGACCGAGGCGCCGCGGGCCGTCGTGCCAGGCACGGGTGAGCTGGTCACCAGCCCAGCCGCCCTGGTCGAGGCCGTACGTCGACTTGTCGATGATCCGGAGAGGGCCACCGAGACCGGGCGGGCCGCGCGACAGCACGTGCTCGAGCGCTACGGACTCAAGCGCTTCCTCGACGACTGGGACGCGGTCCTGGAGGAGGCAGCACGATGAGCGAGTTGATCAAGGAGTCCTACTGGGTGGATTCGGCACCTTCGCCGTCGCACCCACCGCTGGCGGAGGACCTCACGGTCGACGTGGCGGTAATCGGCGCCGGCATCGCGGGCGTCTGCACGGCGTGGGAGCTCGCGCGCACCGGTAAGCGGGTCGCGCTCCTCGAGGCGGACGAGGTGCTGACGGGCACCACCGGTTACACGACCGCCAAGGTGAGCGCCCTGCACACGCTCCGGTATGCGGAGATCCGCAGGGCCTTCGGTGCCGAGGGAGCAGCGACCTATGCGACAACGCAGCAGGGAGCGATCGAGCGTGTCGCCGAGGTGGTGGCGGAGCTGGGGATCGACTGCCAGTTCGAGCGGGTGCCGGCGTACACGTGGGTCGAGTCCGAGGGCCAGCTCGCGAAGATCCACAGCGAGGTGGAGGCGGCCACGGAGGCGGGCCTGCCGGCGAGCTTCGTCACCGAGTCCGACCTGCCGTTCCCCATCGCCGGTGCGATCCGGGTCGAGGACCAGGCACAGTTCCATCCGCGCGCCTACCTTCTGGCGCTCCTCGACGACCTCCGGAAGCACGGTGGGCAGGTCTTCGAGCACACCCGGATCCATGGGCTGGAGGAGGGCGAGCCGTGCCGGGTTGTCAGCGAGTCGGGCCACACCGTGACCGCGGCCGACGTCGTCGTCGCCACGCACTATCCCGTCTTCGATCGGGCGATGCTCTTCGCGCGGCTCGTGCCACATCGCGACCTCGTCATCGCCGCGGTGATCCCCGAGGTCCAGGACCCGAAGGGCATGTACATCACTCCGGAGCAGGGCATCCGCTCCGTCCGCACTGCGCCGTACGGCGAGGGCGAGCGGCTCCTCATCGTGACCGGTGAGGGCTTCACGCCCGGCGAGGGCGAGGTCGAGCCGCGCTACCAGGCACTGGCCGACTGGACGAGTGAGCGCTTCCCGGGCGCCCGGCTGACCTACCGCTGGTCGGCGCAGGACACGAGCACGCCGGACGGCATCTCCTACATCGGCCCCTTCCATCTCGGCGCCCGCCATACCTGGGTCGCAACCGGCTTCGGTGGGTGGGGGATGACCAACGGTGTCCTCGCCGGCCAGCTCCTCACCGCGCTGATCAACGGCGAGAGCCCGTCGCACGCGGGCCTCTACGACCCGCGACGGATCCACCCGCTCAAGGAGGCCGTGCCGATGCTCAAGGCGCAGGCCAAGGTCGCGGGCCACATGGTCGGCGACCGCCTCCGTTCGTACGTCGGCTCCGTGGACGACATCGCGCCCGGCCAGGGTGCCGTCGTGCGGGTCGACGGCGAGCGCTGTGCCGTCTACCGCGACGACGCGGGCCAGTGCCACGCCGTCTCAGCGACATGCACCCACCTCGGGTGCCTGGTCAACTTCGACGACGCCGAGCGCAGCTGGGTCTGTCCGTGCCACGGCTCGCGCTTCGCCACCGACGGTTCCGTGCTGCACGGTCCGGCGACGAAGCCGCTCAGAGCTGTGAGCGCACCCCCGGCTCCTCACTGACGTCCAGTGCGGCCCCGGAGCGGCCGAGCGGCAGGACGGTGCGCGACCGGCTGCCTTCCAGTTCGAGTGCCAGGGCGGCGTACAGACTGACGATGGCGAGCACGAGACCGACCCAGGCTGCGGTCTGCATCCAGCCGCGGCCACCGTCGATCTCGGCGATGCCGGTGAGGATGAACCGGACGGCGCTGAGCGTGATCACGGCAGCGGGCACCAGCTTGGCGGTGGCGGCCGCAGCGGGCACCAGCAGGGCGATGCCGGCACAGATGACGAGCACCCCGAGCCCGTCGCTGAGGGCACCGGGCGCCGACGTGAGCGTCGCCAGGCAGACTCCGCCCCACGTGCCGGAGAGGAGGCCCATCCCGGTCGCGGCGACCGGATCGCGGGAGAGGAATCCCATGAGGCAGGCGACCAGCTGGAGAGGGACGGTCAGCACCAGCACGCCGAGCGCGATGGTGCGGCCGTCGGTGGCGGGGATCCACGTCAGCTGCAGCGCGGCGAAGGCGGTGGTCGCGACGGTGAGAGCGAGGAAGCCCAGGGGCAGCGAGGTGGCGAGCGGGCGCAGGACCACGTGTGTGGTGGCGCTCATGGCGTCACCATCGCCTGGGCCGCGGTCTCCTTGACCTTGGCGTTGGCCCAGCGCATCTGGCGCAGCGTCTCGGGATGGCAGCCCTTGCAGACCGCGAGCAGTTCGCGGTCCTGCAGGGCCTGTGCGGTCTGGGCCAGCACCTCCCAGTCGAGGGAGACACCGGCGGCGGTCTTGTGGATGTGGCGCAGGTCGACGAGGAGCAGCACGGCCGGCTCGTGGAACCGCCCCAGCATCTCGGCGCCCTTCTGCTTGATCCGGGCGAGGACGGTGGACTCGTCCTCCGACTCGCCGTCGAGCTCGAGGCCGTGGTCCCGACCGACCCGCGCCAGCTCCTGTACGTGCTTCTGCGACCAGCGCGCGATGTCCCGAGCGACGTGGAAGATCTCGTGGTCGGCCTTCTGCTGGGCGCTCAGGCTCAGCAGAGCGCCGGCCAGGTCGTTCTCGGCGCGGTGCAGCTCCTCGATGGCTGCGGCGACCTTGGTCATCGTGTGCCTCCTGCCGCGGTGAGCTCCGCATCGGCGATCTGCTCATCGGCCAGGGCGCTCGCGGCGCCGTGTGTCGCCGGGACGGAGGTGTCGACCGGCTTCGAGGCGGTCGTGGTCGGGGCGGCGGACGGGGTGCCCTCGCCGGCCTCCACGCGGACGGCGGCGGCCGCGGCGGTCTTGAAGATCGGCTGCTTCGACGCCGGATCCCAGTCGGTCAGCGTGAGCTCGTTGGCGGCACGGTCGTGCCGCTCGGGGTCGTCAGCGGGAATGTCGAGATCCCAGTAGCCGTAGTGGAACGGCAGGAAGAGCACGCCGTCGCGGATGCCGCTGACTCGCAGCCTGGCGCGGACCGCGCCCCGCGGGGTGGTGACCTCCAGCAGGTCGCCCTCCGCCCAGCCGTGGGCGGCGGCGTCGGCGGTCGATGCCTCGACCCACACCTCCGGCGCGGCGGCCTGGAGCTGGGGTGCGCGGCCCGTCTTCGTGCGGGTGTGGAAGTGGTAGAGCGTGCGGCCGGTGATCAGCCGGAACGGGAACTCCTCGGACGGCGGCTCGTGCGGCGGCAGGTACTCCGCGGCCTTGATGACGGCTTTGCCCTGCGGGTTGAGCGCCTTGTACTCGGTCGGCTCGACCGGCGCGCCGGTGACGAGGTCGCGACCGTAGCTCTCGCACTGGTCAGGGTGCGACCAGAAGGCGCCGTCGACATAGATGTGCTCGGTGCCGTCGGGATGCTCGTCGTTGCACGGCCACTGGATGCCGCTGCCACCGCGCAGCTTGTCGTAGCTCAGGCCGCTGTAGTCGCACGGTCTGCCGCGACTGCACTCCTTCCAGCCCTCGAAGGCGCCCTCGGCGTCGCTCCACTTCACCAGCGGGGCGCCGTCCTTGTCGCGGAGGTCGAGTCGGTGGGCGTAGTCGATCAGGATGTCGAGGTCGGCCCGCGCCTGCCCGGGCGGCTCGACCGCCTTCTCCGACAGGTGCACGGTCCGGTCGGCGTTGGTGAAGGTGCCGGTCTTCTCGCCCCACGTGGCCGCCGGCAGGACGACGTCGGCGAGCTGTGCGGTCTCGGTGAGGAAGAGGTCCTGCACGACCAGGAAGAGTCGCTCCTGCCCGAGGATCGAGCGGATCCGTCGCAGCTCCGGGAGGGACACCGCCGGATTGGTCCCCGTCACGTAGAGGAAGCGGATCGAGCCGTCCTCGACGTACCGCAGGATCTGCATGAGGTGGGTTGGCGAGCTGTAGTGGGGGATCTGCATCGGGTCGATGTTCCAGACCTTCGCGAGCTCCTTGACGTGCTCCTCGTTGGCCCAGTTGCGGAAGGCCGGCAGGTCGCCGTCGGCGCCGCACTCGCGGGTGTTCTGCGCCGTGGGCTGGCCGTTCATCTGCAGGATGCCGCACCCGGGACGGCCGAGCATGCCGCGCAGGATGTGGATGTTGTTGACCTGGACGGCGGCCGCGGTGGCCTGGTGGGACTGGTAGAAGCCCTGCAGCACGGTCGACATGAGTCGCTCGGCGGAGCCGATGACCTCGGCAGCGCGCCGGATGTCGTCGGCCGGGACGTCGCAGACGTCGGCGGCCCGCTCGACCGTGTGGCCGTCGAGCATCTTCTGCAGCTCGGCGAAGCCCACCGCGTGCGCCTCGACGTAGTCGTGATCAACCCGGCCGTGGTCGAGGAGCTCCCGCAGGAGCGCATTCATCAGCATGACGTTGGTGCCCGGTCGGGGTGCGAGGTGGACGTCGGCGTGCCGGGCGACCATCGTCTCGCGTGGGTCCACGCACACGATGCGCGGAGGGTTGGGACCGGCGAGCCGGTCGAGGATGCGGGTCCACAGGACCGTCTGGGTCTCGGCCACGTTGTGGCCGTAGAGGCAGATCGTGTCGGCATGGTCGATGTCGGTGTAGCTGCCCGGCTGGCCGTCGCTGGCGAAGGACTCCTTGAGCGCGGCGGCGGCCGTCGCGGTGCAGAGCCGGGTGTTGCCGTCGACGTGGTTGGTGCCGATGCCGCCGTGGGCGATCAGGCCGAGCGTGTAGTACTCCTCGAGGAAGAGCTGGCCAGTCGTGTAGAAGCCGACCGAGCTCGGACCGCGCTCGGCGAGCAGCTCCTTGGTCCGGCCTGCGACGGCCGCCATCGCGGTCTCCCAGTCGGTCTCGACCAGCTGGCCGTCGCGGCGGATCAGTGGCGTGGTGAGCCGGTCGGGGGAGTTGTTGGCCTGCCAGCCGTAGAGGTCCTTGGGGCCCAGTCGCCCGTGGTTGACCCGGTCGACCCCACGGCCGCGTACGCCGACGATGCGCTCGTCCTTCACCGCGATGTCGAGCGCGTCGCCGTTGGAGTGCAGCAGCGAGGCGGACTGCACCCACCGGTCGACGTCGTCCGGGTCGACCCCGTCGGCGAGATGGGAGTCCACCCGGATCGGCCACGCCTCGCCGGCGGCGTACGGAGTGCGGGTTCCCCAGGGCGCGGCGATGCGGTCGGTCGTGGCCATGGAGGTGGGGTACCTCACACGGGAGGATTCATTCTCGCTGAATGTGGACCAGCTCGCCCCGGTCCCCGAACCAGCGGGTCTCGAGGACGACCAGGCCCGGATGGGCGAGGTCATCGGACTGGCCGGGACCCACCTGCAGGACCGCGTGCCCCTCGGGCGAGAGATGCGCGGCGATCAGGTCGAGACACGTGCGCACGAGGGCGAGCCCGTCGGGCCCGCCGTCGATCGCGTGCTCGGGGTCTTCCGCGAACCCGGCGACGGAGTCGCTGGGCACCCACGGCGGATCGGCGAGGATCACGTCGAAGCGCTCGTCCGGCGCAAGGGACGTCTCCAGGTCCCCGCACCTGACCTCGACGCGCTCCGAGAGCCCGGCGTCCGCTGCGTTCTTCCGCGCGTAGTCGCACGCGTCGGCCGAGGAGTCGACCATCACGAGCTCCGCCGAGGTCCGCAGGGCCAGCGCCAGGCCGATGTGCCCGACGCCGCTGCACAGCTCGAGCACCGGTCCGCGCGGAGTGCGGTCCCAGAGCGAGGCGCCCCACTCCGACTGCTCGATCGTCCACGCGCGCGGCGCGAGGACGGATCCGTCGTACGCGATGGTCAACGGGCCGTACGACGTCGTGGGCATGGCCGAGTGATACCCGTCAGCACGCCACACATGTCCGCGCCGTCGGACGAACCTCCAGCCTCGCCGGGTCGATCGGCCGGCCGCACCGCTCGCAGACCCCATAGGTCCCGGCATCGACCCGTGAGAGGGCCGCGTCGAGCTCCTCGATCTGGGTGCGCGCCTGGGCCACCAGCGTCGCCACGTGCGAGCGCTCGAAGGCGATCGTCGCGCCCTCCGGATCATGCTCGTCGTCGGCGTTGGTGTCGCGCGAGGCGTCGACGATCTCGCGGAAGTCGCCGGTCAGCTCCGCGAGCCGACGTACGGTCCGAGCGCGCTCGGCGAGGAGACGGTCGCGGGTCGGGTCCATCCGACCAGTCTTACGCGGCGGTGTAGCGCCCCGGCCGGTGGTTGAAGGCGAGCACCAGGTTGAGCACGACGGCGCCGCCCGCCGAGATGAGTACGTCGACCGGCGAGGCCGTCGCCAGCGAGCAGAGCACCACGGCGACATCGAGACCCATCTGCACATAACCGGCCCGCAGCCCGAGGCGCTCCTGCAGCAGCAGGCAGACGATGTTGAAGCCACCGAGGCTCGAGCGGTGCCGGAAGAGGATCAGGATGGCGATGCCGCAGAGCAGGTTGCCGACGAGCGCGGAGTACCAGGTGGCGAGGTGCATGTCGGGCAGCAGCGCGGTGTGCACGAGCGAGAAGACCGACACGAGCGCGACGCATCCGACGGTCCGCAGCGCGAAGTTCCAGCCCAAGGTGTGGATCGCGAGCGCGATGAAGGGCAGGTTGACGGCACTGAAGATGACCGCGAACGGCACCGGCAGCAGGTAGCTCAGCAACAGTGAGAGGCCGGCGGTCCCGCCGGTGACGATGCCGCTGCCATGGAGCAGCGCGAGGCCCAGCGCGCTGACGAACGGGCCGGTCAGCAGGCCGAGGGCGTCCTCGGCGGGCGTGTGCCGCAGCGGCGCCGGCGTCACCGGGCGCAGCGGAGTCACGACGGTGGTCATGCCAGCGCCCCGACCGGTGCGAGGACGGCGAGCGCGCGATCGTTGGCGACCCGGTCGGCGATGGTGATCCGGATCCCATCGCCGGCATAGCCGCGTACCAGGACGTCGGCGTGGTCGAACGACTCCATCAGGTGCTCCCGTCGCTCGTCGGAGCAGCGGAGCCAGACGAAGTTGGCCTGCGAGTCGGGCGTCTCCCATCCCAACTCCCGGAGGCGCGCGATCATGCGCTCGCGCTCCGCCCTCACCTCGCGCACGCGCCGCTCCATCTCGTCGACCGCGGCGAGTGAGGCGAGCGCCGCGCTCTGGGCGAGGTCCGTCACGGCGAAGGTCAGCATCGTGCGTCGGACCGCCTCGGCGATCTCAGGGCGTGCCACCGCATAGCCCACCCGGAGTCCGGCGAGACCGTGTGCCTTGGAGAAGGTGCGGACGAGGCAGACGTTGGGATGCCGGCGGAGGAGTTCGAGCCCGTCGAAGCCGGAGTCGTCGTATTCGACATACGCCTCGTCGATCGCGACGAGCACGTGCTGTGGGACCCGGGCGAGGAGGTCGTCGACCTCAGCCGTCGTCAGTGCCACGCCGGTCGGGTTGTTCGGGGTGCAGAGCAGGATGAGTCGGGTGCGGTCCGTGACCGCCGCGGCCATCGCAGCCAGGTCGTGCCGCTCACCCGCCAGCGGTACGCCGACGGCGACTGCTCCGGCGAGGCGCACCAGGATCGGGTAGGCCTCGAAGGAGCGCCACGCGTGGATCACCTCGTCGCCCGGCTCGCACAGTGCGGTGAGGAGCTGTTGCAGCACGCCGCTGCTGCCCGGCCCGATCGCGACCTCGTCCGTGCCCGCTCCGACGTGCTTCGCGATCGCGGCACGCAGCTCGAGGCCCTGCGGGTCGGGGTAGCGGTTGACCCGCGCCGCGCCCTGGGAGATCGCGTCGACCACGGCGGGGAGCGGCGCGAAGTGGCTCTCGTTGGAGGCCAGCGCGGCCACCTCGGCGCCCGCGGCACGGCGCCCGGCGACGTACGCGGGAAGCTGGCTGAGGAGGGAGCGGGGGACCGGGCCGGGGAGAGTCGGGGTCATGCCTCCATGCTGAGGACCCGGGACCGGTCTGCACAACCAAGACACCTTTCGCTTGGCAGATCGTCGCCACATGCGCGGGGACAGGGGCAGAATGCCAAGCATGATCCGCCTTGACCCGCTCGACGCCCAGATCCTGCTGGCGCTCGATGACGAGCCGGACGCCGCACTCCTCGCCGTCGCCAAACGCCTCGGGGTCTCGCGCAACACCGTCCATGCGCGCCTGCGCCGCATGGAGGCCGAGGGTCTCTTCCTCGGCTTCAGTCAGCGGGTGTCGCTGACGACGCTGGGCCATCCGCTGATCGCGTTCATCTCCCTGCAGATCGACCAGGCGCTCAGCGAGAGCGCGGAGGCGGCGCTGGTGGAGATCCCCGAGGTCGTCGAGATCCACGCGACGACCGGCGATGCCGACCTGCTCGTGACCGTGGCGGCACAGGACGCCGACGACCTCTACCGGATCACCAACGCGATCGTCCGCACGCCGGGCGTCGCCCGCTCGAGCACCGCCGTCTCACTGTCACAGCCGCTGCCACGGCGGACGAGGTCGCTCATCGCGCGCCTGGCCACCCCTTAGCTCTCCTGTCCAGCCTGGTCCTCGAGCAACGAGCGCGCGTGCTCGTTGCCCTCCTGATCCAGCGCGCGGTGGAAGCTGTCGAGCTTCTGCTCGCCCGCCGGAAACGGCGGCAACAGGGGCACGTCGGGATCGACGACGGCCTCGAGGACGACCGGACGAACAGCGCTGAGCGCCCGGTCCCACGCCGCCTCGACATCGTCGCCGGCCTCCACACGGATGCCGGTCATGCCCAGGAGCTCGGCGTACCCCGCATAGGGGAAGTCGGGGAGCGACTGGCTGACGTCGTACCGCGGGTCGCCCTCGGTCTCCCGCTGCTCCCACGTCACCTCGGCGAGGTCACGGTTGTTGAGCACGAGCACGACGAACCGCGGGTCGGCCCAGTCCTTCCAGCGCGAGGAGACGGTGATCAGCTCGGCGACGCCGTTCATCTGCATGCCGCCGTCGCCGACGAGGGCGACGACCGGGCGGTCCGGCGACGCCAGCTTGGCGGCCAAGCCGTAGGGGAGCCCGGAGCCCATCGAGGCGAGCGTGGAGGAGAGATGCGCCTGCACTCCTTGCGGGAGGGTCAGGTGCCGGGCGTACCAGTAGACGACCGAGCCGACATCGATGCTCAGCTGCGCGTCGGCCGGCAGACGTGGAGTCAGCGTCCGGACGACGTGCTCCGGACTGAGCGGCGTGGCTGCGACCGCCCGCTCCGAGGCGATGCGGTGCCACCGTTCGACCTGGTCGACGACGTTCGCCCGCCACGTCGGGTCGGTCTTCTCCTCGAGTAGGGGGAGGAGCGCAGTCAGGGTCTCGGAGGCGTCACCCACGAGGCCGACCTCGACCGGATAGCGGTTGCCGAGGTGTCGGCCGTCGAGGTCGATCTGGACGGCCCGGGCCTGCCCCGGCTCGGGGTAGAACTCGGTCCACGGGTCGTTGGTGCCGATCATGAGGAGGGTGTCGCAGTGCTCCATCAACCACCCGGAGGCGGTGGTGCCGAGGTGGCCCATGACACCGCAACTGTAGGGCAGCGTCTCGTCCCACCACGGCTTGCCGAGCAGGCTCGTCACCACCCCCGCTCCGAGCCGATCGGCCACCTCCTGCACGAGCGGCCCGACGTCTCGCGCACCTTGGCCGAGCATGATCGCGACCCGGTCGCCGGCGTTCAGGACTGCGGCAGCCTCGGCGAGGTCGTCGTCGGCAGGGAGGACGCGCGGTGCGCGCCACTGGGGTGCGGTCGGGACGACGCCGTGCTCGTGCGGCGGCACCTCCGGTGCCGGCTCGACCTGTACGTCGTGGGGGAGCACGACGACGCAGGGCGACCGCGTCGCGAGGGCGGTCCGGAACGCTCTGTCGACGACCATCCCGGCCTGCTCGGGAGCCAGCACGGTCTGGCAGTACTGGGCCGCGACGTCCTTGAACAGCGCGGGCAGGTCGATCTCCTGCTGGTACTCCGAGCCCAACGCGGTGGTCGCCTGCTGGCCGACGATCGCGACGACCGGCTGGTGGTCGAGCTTGGCGTCGTAGAGGCCGTTGAGCAGGTGGACTGCGCCGGGGCCCTGCGTGCTGGTGACCACGCCGACGCCGCCGGTGTACTTCGCATGGCCGACCGCCATCAGCGCGGCGTTCTCCTCGTGCCGCGCCTGGACGAACGCCGGGTCGCCCTCCGCGCGTCGCAGCGCGCCCATCAGGCCGTTGATGCCGTCGCCCGAATAGCCGAAGACGCGGTGCACGCCCCACGCCCGCAGTCGTTCGACGACCAGGTCCGCCACGAGTCGCTCAGTCATACACGGCCTGTACCCCGCCGTGGTGATCGCAACCGATTCGGCCTTCAGGCGCCCAGGTCCGCGGCGTTCATGCCGGCGAGCGCGTCCTTGACGGCCGGATTCGAGGCGATCATCTCCGAGGCGAACTGGTCACCGGTGATCCGGAACTGCTCGAGGTCGTCGGAGTCGGACGTCAGGGCGGCGGCGTGCTCGGTCCAACTCTCGGCCGATGCGTCGTCGCTGAACACCCTCGGCAGTCCGGCGAGGACGAGGCGCCCGGCGTGGTTGCCGCCGATCTCGAAGAAGTCTCCGTGCACCGTGGTCTCCTGATGGGCCAGCCAGGTGATGAAGCCCGAGACGTACTCAGGACCCATGGTGTCGCGCAGTGTCGAGAGGATGGTCGGATCGGTGTAGGCGTTCTCGGTCATCGGGGTCCAGGCCGTCGGCATGATGGTCGTCACCTGGACGCCGACCCGGTCGCCCTCCATCGCCAGGGTGTTGCCCAAGCCGAAGAGTGCCGCCTTGGCGGCGCCGTAGGCGCTGGCGCCGGGGTTGGCCAAGAGGCCGGAGGACGAGACGAGGATGACCCGACCGCTCCCGGAGTCCACCAGATGCGGCCAGGCCGCGTGCAGCATCTCGACGGTTCCCTTGAAGGAGACGTCGAACACCTTCCAGAACTCCTCGAGCGGCTGCTCGCCGAAGAGGCCGACGCGCAGGATGCCTGCGTTCGCGACGACGATGTCGAGTCGCCCGAAGTTGTCCAGTGCGGTACCGACGATCTCGGAACCACCGGTGGAGACGTCGTGGGTGTCAACCACTGCCGTACCCCCGGCGTCGGTGATGGCCTTGACCACCGCTTCGGCGTTCGCCTGCACGACATCGTTGACGATCACGCGCGCGCCGCGGGCGGCGAGCGTCTTCGCGTGGGCCTCGCCCATGCCTTGGCCCGCACCAGTGACGATCGCTACGCGGCCTTCGAAGTCCAACATTTGCCCCAGCTCCTCTGCTGTCCTTGGACGGGCACTGGCGCCCGCTCCCTGCTATTATGATACTCCGTCTCACAACCTCGTTCTCCAGGAGGACGCCATGACGGCACCACGCTCCAGAGGTAATGCCGGTCGCCCTCCGGTCTCGACCCCGGACGCCGTTGAGGAGGTGGCGATGCGGCTGTGGCTCCGCGACGGCTACGAGGCGGTCTCTGTGGACCAGATCGCCGCCGAGATGGGGATCAGCCGCTCGACCGTGTTCCGCTACTTCCGCACCAAGGCTGCGATCGTGTGGGCCGGATTCGACCGTGCCCTGGAGCAGCTGAGCTCGTCGCTGGCGGCGACCGCGGCCGAGGACACGATGGCTGCCATTCGGGCCGCGGTGGGGCAGGCGGTGTACGCCGGGACGGATGACCGCGGCGTGTGGTGGGAGCGGTTCGTCCTCTTCGACAGCGTTCCGGCGCTCCGTGCCGAGGCAGCGGACCGGTGGGAACGATGGGTCACGATCGTGGCCGCGTTCGTCGCGGGACGAATGGGCGTCGACTCCCTGCACCCTTATCCGATGGCGATCGCCTCAGCGCATCAGGGGGTGTACATCGCGACCTTGCGCACTTGGGAGGGACGACCCGGCGATCCCGAGCAGCTGCTTGACCGGATGACCGCTTCGATGGAGGCGGTCGGTGAGGCACTGGCCGGGTTACTGGGCTGAGGATCAGTCGGCGAAGCGTCCCGGGTTCGCTGCCACCGCACGCTTCAGGACGGGACGGTTGTCTCGGTAGGCCTCGACGACCGGGGCGATCTCGTCCGGCGTCGCGCCGTGCATGATCACCGAGTGCACGCCGAGGTCGAACTGGTGGGAGACGAAGTCGGCGCACTCGGCGGCAGTGCCGGTGGCGGCTGAGGCGAGCCAGTCCTCGGGGAACATCGCGTCGAGCTCCTCCAACGTCTCGATCGTCGCGTTGGCATCGATGGCGCCCTCCGTGCGGTTGTAGGCCTCACTCGTACGGATGCGCTCCCAGACGCCGGGATCCCAGCCGTTGGTCTTCACCAGGATGTCGCCGTACCCCTGGAGGTAGGAGGAGAGCCGGCCGACGCGGCGGCGGAGCCGGTCCTCGTCGGGCAGGTCATCGGGGATGGTCGCGACCACGGCCCAGATCCGGACGCTGTCAGGATCCCTGCCCGCCTTCGCGGCGCCGCGGCGCACGGCCTCCACGGACGCGGTGGTCGCCTCGTCGGAGAAGAACGTGTGAAGGACGACGAAGTCGCCGATCTCCCCGGCCATCTGGAGGGTCTTCGGCCCGACGCCGACGAACCCGATCGGCGGCGCGTCCTCGAGGTTGTTGTCGTGGTACAGCAACGGCCACTTCCCGGCAGGACCGTCGTGGTTCCAGATCCGCTCGCCGGCCCAGAGCCGTCGCAGCAGGTCGGTGAAGTCACGCATCCGTGCCTCCGTGAGGGTGGGCAGGCCGATGATCTCCCAGTGCGCCGCGACGCCGCGTGCAAAGCCGAGCGCGAACCGTCCCTCGGTGAGGGCATGCATGGTCGAGCCGATCGCCGCGGTGATCATCGGGTGCCGCGTGTTCTGGTTCGTGGCCGCAGTGGCGATGCCGAGGTTCGTGGTGTGGCCGGCCAGCGCCCCGGAGAGGACCGCCGCCTCCTTCACCGTGAACCGCTCACCGATGTGCACGGCGCCGAGGCCGAGCTCCTCGGCCTTCCTCGCCTCGGGAAAGAGCACTCTCGCATCGGCGGGGTGACGGGTCACGCAGTAGTAGCCGAGCTCATTGAGTTGCTCCACATCCGGACCGTAACGGACTAGGTTGCCAGAATGGAACAGGTTCCAGTTTGGATCGACGACCTCACCGCGCCCTGGCTGACCGGGGTGTTGGGTGCCCCCGTCGCCTCCTTCGTCGCCGAGCCGATCGGCACCGGCCAGATCGGCGCGGTCTACCGGCTCAAGCTCGAGGGCTCGGCCGAGCTCCCGGCGCAGATGGTGGCCAAGCTGCCCACGCTGGATGAGGCTTCGCGCGCGATGCTCGCCGGCCCGTACGCCGCCGAGGTGCGGTTCTACCGAGAGCTGGTCGACACCGTCGCGGTCCGGACGCCGCGCTGCTACCACGCCGCTCTGGGCGAGGGCGGTGCGTTCGTCCTCCTGCTCGAGGACCTGTCCTCGGCCGAGCCGGGGGATCAGCTCGCCGGCTGCTCCGTCGACCGTGCCCGGGCGGCGGTGGTCAATCTCGCCGGGCTGCACGGCCCGCGCTGGTGCGACCGGGCCCTCCTGGAGGTCGAGGGCCTGGCACTCTTCGGTCCCGACGACGCGACGATGATGGGCGAGTTCTACCCGCCCACGCACGAGCTCTTCCTCGCGGGGATCGGCGACCTGCTGTCACCGGATGACCACGCCGTGTTGGACCGCATCCCGTCGGTGCTGGCCGACTGGACGCTCGCGCGTGGTGATCGGTTCAGCCTCGTCCACGGTGACTACCGCGTCGACAACCTGCTCTTCGACCTGGACACACCGGAGTCGGTCGCCATCGACTGGCAGACACTCTCCCTCGGCCATCCGGCGCGGGACTTGGCGTACTTCCTCTCGAGCAGCCTGTCCGTCGACGACCGGCGCGCGCACGAGCGCGAGCTTGTCGGTGCCTGGCACGAGGCCCTGACCGACTGGGTGTCCGACTACCCGCTCGAGCGGGCCTGGGACGACTACGTCTACGGAGCGCTCCAAGGTGCGATCATCGCCCAGTTCGCCTTCGCCTACAGCACGCGCACCGACCGCGGGGACCAGGTGATGGCGCGGATCATCTCCGGCTCCTGCGCCGCCGTACGCGACCTCGGCACCCTCGAGCGTCCGTTCTGAGCTACAGCTTGGCGATGACGTCCTCGCCGAAGCGGCCGATGCCGTCGAGCTTCTGCTCCAGGCTCGCGTCGGCGGGGTGGTAGTACATCCACGGCACCGTCATGGTCATGGTGACGCCGCCCGCGGCCGCACGCTCGAAGTCACCCGGGGTGATCGCGTCGATCAGGGCAGGCACCACCTCGAACGGCTTGTCACCGCGACCAGCCTCCTCCCGCAGCGAGCGCAGTTGTCCGGCGAGAGCGATCCCCTCGTCGACCGTCGCCATGTCCCCGACCCAACCGTCGTGCCGCGCGGCGCGACGCAGGGCGACGTCCGAGAGTCCGCCGACCCAGATCGGCACGGGGCCCGGCGGCTGGGGCTTCATCACGAGGGATTCGCAGGAGTAGAACTCGCCCTCGAACGTCGTCCACCCCGGGGACCAGAGCTCGGCCATCAGCGCGAGCGCCTCGTCCGTCCGTCGACCGCGTGTGCGGAAGTCGGCCTCGAGCAGGTCGAACTCCTCGGCGTTCCACCCGACTCCGACACCGAGTCGGACGCGCCCGCCGGTCAGGGCTGCGGCCGTCCCGACCGCCTTGGCGACGACGAACGGACTCCGCAGGGCGGCGACGTAGACCGACGTGAAGAACTCCAGTCGTGTCGTCGCCTGCCCGAGAGCACCGATGAGGACCCACGGGTCAGGCCAGTCCGTTCCCGGCTGCCAGCGACGCCGCTGATCCTCCGTGTAGGGGTACGCCGCCGAGAGGTTCTCGTGGTCCACGACATGGTCCGCGAGCGACAGTGCGCGGAACCCTGCCTCCTCGCAGGCCTGCGCAAGCGGCACGATCTGTTCCCACGGCTGGAAGGCGGCGACGAAGGCGAACTCCACGGTCGGAGACTATGGCGCCACGACCCCTATGTGCGCGAGGAACGCGGGTACGCGACTCACATGACTCACACCAAGATGCTCGAGGCCTACCCCAAGGACCTCGGCGGAATCGATCGCGAGAAGCTGGCCGAGTGCATCGAGGCCTGCTTCGAGTGTTCGCAGACCTGTACGGCCTGCGCGGACGCCTGTCTTTCGGAGGACATGGTCGCCCAGTTGACGAAGTGCATTCGCACGAACCTCGATTGCGCGGACATCTGTGCGACGACGGGCAATGCGCTGTCCCGGCACACCGGTTACGACGCCAACCTCACCCGGGCGTTCCTCGAAGCGTGCGCCGCCGCCTGCAAGGCCTGCGGTGACGAGTGCGAGAGCCATGCCGACATGCACGAGCACTGCAGGATCTGCGCCGAGGCATGCCGTCGCTGTGAGAAGGCGTGTCGCGACCTGCTCAGCAGCTTGGATTGATCGGCTCGTGGCTGCGGCGCGGCCCACCGGAGTGGAGCTGGAGCCCGCACGTGACCAAGGGGAAGTGACTGAACGCCTGGGGCGTGTTGCCCAACTGGCGACGCGCGACGGGGTCCCACTCCTCGCTGAGCAGGCCGACGTCGTTGCGCAGGCCGAGTAGCCGCTCATAGACCTCCACAGCCTCGCGCTCCCGCCCCGCGAGATGGAGGGCGTCGACGAGCCAGAACGAGCACGCGATGAAGAGCCCCTCGCTGCCAGGCAGACCGTCGTCGGAGGAGCTGGTCTGGTAGCGCTTGAGCATCCCGTCCTCGCTGAGGTCAGCGCGGATGGCGTCGATGGTGCCGAGGACCCGCGGGTCGTCGCCGGGCAGGAAGCCGACGCGGGGGATGAGCAGCAGGCTCGCATCCAGCCCCGTGGCGCCATAGGACTGGACGAAGGTGTTGCGCTCGGCATCGAAACCGTGCGCGAGTACGTCGGCATGGATCGTGTCGCGCAGCTGCTCCCACCGATCGGCCGGCCCATGCAGCTCATCATGGTTCCGTACTGCGGTGGCCATCCGATCGGCGGCGACCCAGGCCATCACCTTGGAATGGGTGAAGTGGCGGCGGTCCCCGCGCATCTCCCACAGGCCGTTGTCCGGCTTGTCCCACGCGCCCTCGAGGTGCTCCATCAGGGCGACCTGCAGATCCCAGGCATCGGCGTCGCTGCCGATGCCGGCCTCACGGGCGAGGGCGAGGCCGTCGAGCGTCTCGCCCCAGACGTCGAGCTGCAGCTGGTCGGAGGCGGCGTTGCCGATCCGTACAGGTGCCGACCCCTCGTAGCCGCGCAGCCACGGCAGCTCGAACTCAGGGAGCCGCCGGCTGCCGTCGAGGGAGTACATGATCTGCAGCTCCGACGGGTCGCCCGCGACGGCACGCAGCAGCCAGTCGCGCCACGCCTTCGCCTCATCGGTGTAACCGGCCGCCTGCAGGGCCTGGAGCGCATAGGTCGAATCACGCAGCCAGCAGTAGCGGTAGTCCCAGTTGCGGGGGCCGCCGATCTGCTCAGGCAGCGAGGTGGTCGCCGCAGCCACGATGCCGCCCGTGGGTGCATAGGTGAGTGCCTTGAGGGTGATCAGCGAGCGCCTGATCGCGTCGCGGTACGGGCCCTCGATCGCGTGGCCCTGGCCGGCCCATGTCCGCCAGTAGTCGAGGGTGTCCGCCAGTGCCTGCTCGGGATCGACCGGTGTCGGTGCGGCCTCGAAGCTCGGTGACCACGTGAGGACGAACGGGACCCGGTCACCGCGCCGGACGGTGAAGTCGGAGACGGTGGTCCATTCGTGACCGCGTGTGGGGGCCGGTGTGCGCAGGCGCAGGGAGTCGGGACCGGCGACGGCGACCATCTGCTCACCGTCGTGGTGCACCCACGGACGGATCCGGCCGTAGTCCAGACGGAGGGCGAGCTCCCCGTGCATCTCCACGCTGCCGCTGAGGCCCTCCACGATCCGCACGATGTCGGGGGCTTCGCCGCGCGGTGGCATGAAGTCGGAGACGCGTACGGAGCCGTCTCGGTCTCCCATTCGGTCTCGAGGACGAGCGTGTCGTCGACGTACTGCCGGCGGGTGCAGCTGCCGGCACCTGCCGGGGCGAGCGTCCAGTGACCTGCCTCCGGGCCGCCGAGGAGAGCCGCGAAGCAGGCCGGGGAGTCGAAGCGCGGGAGGCACAGCCAGTCGACCGAGCCCTCGGTGCTGACCAGTGCTGCCGTGTGGAGGTCGCCGAGCAGTGCGTAGTCCTCGATCCGCGCCATGTCCTCGATCGTGCCACCGGGGGCCTACCGGGGGCGTCGTAGCGTGGGCTGCATGTTGTTGAAGGAGAAGACGATCGTGGTCACCGGGGGCAACAGCGGCATCGGCGAGGCGATCGTGCTCGCCGCAGCCGCCGAGGGCGCGAACGTGGTGATCGACTACGTCGCGCATCCGGAGGAGACCGCCTCGCTCATCGAGCGGATCGAGAGTGCCGGTGGCCACGCCGTCGGCATCCAGGCCGACGTGTCGAAGTCGGATGACCTGCACGCGATGGTGCAGAAGGCGGTCGACACCTTCGGCCGGCTCGACGTGCTCGTCAACAACGCCGGCATCGAGACCAGGCACAGCCTGCTCGAGACCGGGGAGGAGGAGTTCGAGAAGGTCATGGCGGTGAACATGAAGAGCGCCTTCTTCGGCAGCCAGGCGGCGGCCAAGCAGTTCATCGCCCAAGGTGACGGCGGGCTGATCCTCAACATCTCCTCGGTCCACGAGGACTGGCCGATGCCGGGCAACATCGCCTACTGCGTCTCCAAGGGCGGCATGCGCATGCTCACCCGCACCGCCGGTGTCGAGCTGGGCGGGCACGGCATCCGGATGGTCAACATCGCGCCCGGCGCGGTCAGCACCCCGATCAACGCGTCGACCGAGGCCGACCCCGAGAAGATGAAGGCGCTCAACGCCTCCATCCCGCTGGGCCGGATGGCCGAGGCCGACGAGATCGCCGACGTGGTCGTCTTCCTCGCCTCGGGCAAGGCGGCGTACATGACCTCGACGACGGTCGTCGTCGACGGCGGGATCATGCAAGGGAGCGTCGGCCTCTAGGCGTGCCCTCGGGTTAGAGGCCCACCGGGGTCGGGCCGTCGTCGATCATCTCGCCCGAGTTCGTGCGCAAGCGCTCGAGGAGGCGAGGGTGACCGGTGAGGTACTGCGTCCCGGCGCGCACGCCCCAGAGGTAGCTGCCCAGGGAGCCGACCGCGACCACGACCGAGTCCCAGGGCTGGGGGAGCCAGCCTGTTCCACCGAAGTTGCCGACCGCGGCGACGACGTAGATGAAAGCGATGTAGACGACGAGCCAGATGCCGCCTGCCAGGTCGCCGGGGTTCCGCTCGCCGCGGACGAAGCTGATCGAGAACCAGACCAGGCCGACCAGCAGGGGGATGATCGTCTTCCAGAGGGTGTCCCAGTCCTGCCAGAGGATCACCAGCGAGGACACGACGAAGGCTGCGGGCGCGACGAGCTCCATGCCGCGCAGCCTGCTCGCCGCATCCCCGAGCCCGACGCGGCGGAAGACCAGCAGTGAGACGGAGCCGATCGAGAAGGTGAGCGCCGTGAGTGCGCTGAGCACCTCGACGATGCTGTGCCAGCTGGGCAGCAGGACGATCGTGCCGGCGCCGAGGACGAAGTTCACGAACAGCGCGGCCACGGGCACGCCGGTGCGGTCGCTCACGCGCATCACGATCCCGGGGAAGAAGCCGTTCTTGGCCAGGCCGAAGACGTTGCGGGCATTGGCCGCGGTGTAGACGATGCCCGCGCCCGACGGGGAGATCGACGAGTCGGCGATCAGCAACCAGGAGAGCCAGGTGAAGCCGAGCAGCTTGGCGAGGTCGGCGAAGGGCGAGTCGAGGTTGATCCCGTGCCAGCCGGTCTTGGCGAGCTCGGCGGCCGGCAGGCCCGCGAGGTAGCCGACCTGCAGGCCGAGGTAGAGCACGATGCTGAACCCGATCGTCACGATCATCGCGCGGGGGATGTCGCGGTGCGGGTTGCGGGCCTCGCCGGAGAGTTCGATCACGTTGCGGAAGCCCGTGTAGGCGAAGATCAGTCCGCCGGAGGCGATCGCCGAGAAGGCGGCGGAGATGCCGTACGGCGCGAAGCCTTGCGCACTGATGTTGTGCGAGATCCCGCCGGCCTTCTCGTTGGCCCCGAAGCCGCTGGCGAGCAGCAGCAGGACGGTGATGACGGGGATCGCGAGCTTCACCGTCGTCACGGCGTCGTTCGCCCTCGCGAACCACTTCACACCGAAGTAGTTGATCACGACGAAGGCCGCCATCAGGAGCACCGCGACCACGGTGCCGAGTGTGGTGAGGTCCCCGCTCGAGGAGTCGTAGACGCCGTCCCACCAGGTCGAGGCGTACTGCACGACGGCGGAGGCCTCACTGGGCGGGTTGGTGACGTAGGCCAGCCACATCGCCCAGCCGATGATGCTCGCGGCCAGCCGTCCGTTGGAGTAGAGCGGGTAGCGGACGAGCCCGCCCGACTCCGGGCGCACCATGCCGAGCTCCGCGAAGACCAACGCGATCATCAGCATCAGCGCGCCGGCGATCACCCACGCGATCAGGGCCGCGGGCCCAGCGACCTGGGAGGCGTACATCGCGGAGAAGAGCCATCCCGAGCCGATCACGCTGCCGACGCCGGCTGCAGTGAGGGACCAGAATCCCAGCTCCCGCCGGAGCTTGTGGTCCTCGTGCTCGGCCGCCCCTTGGCGATCCAGCTCGGTGCGTGTGTTCACATGTGCCTCCTTGGTCGAGGCTCATGTACCCACCACGTCGGTACTAGTACCTCGTGGCGACCAGGAGGTTGTACGCCGGCTTCGTCACGTCTCCGCCGCCCAGCTGCCGGCGCTCCACCGTGAACCCTGCGGCCGCGCACGCGGTGACCAGCTCGGCGACCGTCTCGTCGCCGGTGAGCCCGAGCGCCTCGACCGCCCCGCGGATCGCAAAGGCGTTGCCCTTGTTGAGCCCGCTCATCACGACACTCCCGACACGACCCGTCGGCCCGCCGAGCTGGCGGGCGAGGGCCTTGAGGAGAAGCGACCTCACACGAGGAGGCTAGCCCCAGGAGCGCTCAGGCCGCGAAGGGCGCCGCCGGCTCGTCGTCGCCGCTCGAACCGTGGCGTGGGAGGAACAGGGCGGGGAGGAAGATCAACGCCGTCAGGCCGAACGCGACCGAGAAGGCGAAACCGAAGGCACCGGCCATGATCGGACCGACCACGGGCATGACCTTCTCCGGGATCGAGCTCAGCTGGTCGGACCCGCCTCCTCCGGACAGTTGGACGCCGTGGTCGGCGAGCTGGTTGGTGAGCCGCTGGGTCAGCGCGGTGACGAGCAGAGCGCTGCCCAGGGACGCGCCGACCTGCTGGATCGCGGAGAGCGTGGGCGCGGCGCGGGACACCTGGTCGTGGTTCAGGTCCTGATAGGCCGACGAGATCACCGGCATCATCACGGAGCCGAGCCCGATGCCGCGGACGAACAGGATGAGGCTCAGCCACGTGTACGACGTGTCGACACCGACTTGGGTGAAGGGATACGTGCCGATGAGCGCGACCACGACCCCCACGGGCACGACCCAGCCGGCGCCGATGCGGTCGGTGAGCCGTCCAGCGAGGACCATCGCCACGATCGCGCCGAGTCCCTGGGGAGCGAGGAGCAGGCCGGCGTCGAGGGCGCCCTGCTGGCGGACGGTCTGGTAGTAGAGCGGGAGCAGGAGCATGCCGCCGAAGAGGCCGATCGCGACGAGGAAGATCGCCACCGTGCCGCCGGCGAAGACGCGGTTGGTGAGCAGTCGGACGTCGATGATCGAGTCAGCGCCCTTGCGCAGACTGTGCCAGGTGTAGAGGCCGAGGCCGACGGCTCCGCCGATCAGCCATGCGAGGACTCCGCTGTCGCCGAACCCGCCCTTGGTGGAGGCTTCGGAGAGCCCGTAGAGCAGGCAGACAAGGCTGCCCGAGAGAAGGACGAGGCCCAGCCAGTCCAGTCGGCCAACATCATCGACGTGGTCGCCCGACGGCAGCTTCCAGACGGCGAGCGCGATGGCGAGGAGGCCGACGGGAACGTTGACCAGGAAGATCCAGTGCCAGGTCGTGTACTCGACGAGGAGGCCACCGATGACCGGGCCGAACACGGGTCCCAGCAGCATCGGAACGCCCAGGATTGCCATGGCGCGGCCCATCCGGTTGGGTCCGGCGGCGCGGGCGATCATCGCCTGCCCGGCGGGCATCAGCATGCCGCCGCCGAGACCCTGGAGGATGCGGAACGCGATCAGGGACTCGATCGACCATGCCGTCGCACACAGCGCCGAGCCGAGCACGAAGCACGTCACGGCCATGATCCACGTGGGCTTCGAGCCGAACCGGTCCATCGCCCACCCCGTGATCGGGATGACCAGCGCGACCGCGATCAGGTAGCCGGTGACGACCCACTGCGTGGTGGAGAGCCCTGCGCCGAGGTCGTCACTCAGGGAGTCGAGTGCGACGTTCACGATCGTGGTGTCGAGCACCACCATGATCAGGCCGGACACGATCACCAGGCCCGTGATGATGACGCTACGGTCGAGCTTGTCCGACGCCGCAGGTTTGGTGGTGCTCATGAGTGGCTCCTTGATCGGTCGAGGCCGTATTTGCCGAGTTGGACATCAGAGACGGCGTACGGCGAGTCGCGACGCGCGAACGCGGCGTTCGGCGCGATGACGCCGGCGGCGAAGAAGGCCGCGAGCACGCCTGCCGACTTCGCCCAGTCTGCGCGGCTGATCGGGCCGGGGAAATAGCCGGGGTCGACGTACTCCTTGTACTGGTGGGCGGACATCGTCATCGAGTTCATGACGGCCAGGGCGCGCAGGTTCCCCGGCTTCTTCCGCGTGAAGCCCAGAACGCCGGCGCCGCCGAGGGCCATCGCCTCTACGGCGCCGACCCTCGGCCAGTTTCTGCGGTACGTGTCGAACATGGTGCTCATATGTCCTCCGGTGCTCGTGATGACCAGAACGTTCGAACAATTTAGAACGGTGATGAATTGTCCGTCTAGGATAGGAGCGTGGTGCGAGAGCTGCGCTCAGGACGAGCACGCGGCCGAAGGGCTGGCGAGTCGCACACCCGCGAGGCGATCCTCGACGCGGCGCGCGACCAGTTCGCATCGCACGGTTACACCCAGACCAGCCTGCGCTCCGTGGCCTTGGCCGCCGCGGTCGACCCCTCTCTCGTGACGCACTTCTTCGGCTCGAAGGAGGGCCTCTTCGCGGCGGCCTTCACCGTGCTCGAGACGCTGCCGGAGGAGTTGCTGAGCCGCCTGCATGGCGCTCCCGTCGGCGAGCGCGGTCGGCTCCTGGCCACCACCTACCTCGGCGCGTGGGAGCACCCCGCCACGGGCCGGGCCCTGCGTGCGCTGGCGCGTGCGGCCGGAGAGAGTGCCACCGCAGCAGCGATCGTTCGCCAGACCCTGGAGTCGATGTCGACCGTCGTCGGCCTCCAAGCGGCGATGGGCCAGCTCTTCGGGTTCGCCGTCGCCCGCTACGTCATCCAGGTCGAGCCGCTCGCCAGCCTCTCGCTCGAGGACGCCCTGGAGGTCGTGGTGCCGGCGATCGAGGCGACCTACGCCGGCGGGTAGGCGTCGCTGGCCAGCAGCCGAGCCAGATGCGCGGTGTTCGCGGCCGCGGTCTTTGTCGTGGACGTCGTCTTCTCCGGCTTGGGGTCGAGGTCCTGGTAGTCGGTGGTGTGCATCGCCTCGCCGACCCAGTACGTCGACCCGTTCGCGGCGATGCTGAAGCCGACGTCGTTGAGCGCCTGCAGCACCTCGGCCGTCACGTGGTGGGCGCCGTCTTCGTTGCCGACCACGGCGACGGCGGCGACCTTGTTGTACGTCGACATCCGGCCTGCGTCATCGGTCTCGCTGAGCTCGGCGTCGAGGCGCTCGAGCACCATCTTGGCGACTGAGGCCGGCTGGCCGAGCCAGATCGGCGTCGCGATCGCGAAGATGTCGGCGTGGAGCATCTTCTCCCGGATCTCGGGCCACGCGTCGCCGTCGCCCTCATCAGTGGTGACGCCAAACTTCACGTCATGGTCGACGACCCGGACGACCTCGCCGGTCACGTCGTGGTCGCCGAGGGCGTCGAGGAACTCGTGACCGATCAACGTCGCGCTCGACTCGGCTGGCGACTTCTTCAGGGTGCAGGACAGGACGAGCGCGGTGAGGGGCATGGCGTGGCAGTACCCGAGGTGCCCGCCCGCATGATCTCACCGGTCCTTGGGCCGGTCAGCTCGGCTCGGTGACGTCCGTCGTCACCGCACCGAGGATCTCAATGAGTTCGGCGGCGTCGACCATGAGTCCGCCCCAGCAGTCATGCGTTCGCTTATAGATCGCCTGCGTGCAACTCGAGGGTCTTCAGGAAGACGTCACGCTGGGACGGCAGATTCACGTGCCCAGCCTCTCAGGGGCGACGCCTGTGTGCCACCGGGCCGCGCCGCATCGCGGTGCGCAGCGAGGCAGGGACACTGCGAGGGCGCAGCACAGGCGTGTCATCGGACGAGCCGTCGAGCATCCCGGAGATCGTCTCCGCGAACACCTCCCGGGCCTCCTTTGTCGGGCGCCACCCGAGTACGGCCTTCGCTCGCGATGCGTCCAGCAGTGGTATCGAGAACGCCATGTCCAACCATCCGGGGTCCACCGGCTGCACTCCCACGCGCCACGACGCCGACGCCAGCCCCCGAAGGGCAGCAGAGGGGACACTGAGAAGTCTCGCGTCCATCACCTCCGCCATGGTGGCTGCGGTGACAGGGTCGTCTGCGGCGAGGTTGAATGGGCCGGCCGCCTGGCGCTGCAGGGCCAGATCGATAGCGGCGGCGACGTCGTCACTGTGAACCATCGACACGCGTAACCTCGAATCGAGTGGCAGGACGGGGAGCCATCTCAGGGTTCGTGCGGGGACGATGCCGGGCACCCCGTAGCGCAGGAGTGAACTGCCGGCGGTTCGTTGGCCGATGATGCCGGGTCGCATGCGGGTCACCAGCGCCGCACCGTCCTCCTTCTCGTAGGTGTCCAGGAGGCGCTCGGCTGCGGCTTTGGTTCGGCTGTACCACGACGTCGGGATGCCGTTGGTCGGCCACGTCTCGTCAACCGGGTCGTCGTCGCGCTTGGGTGCGTAGGCGCCGAGCGAGGACAAGTGAATGAGGTGTGGAACGCCGGTCGCTCGAACCGCCTCGACGACGCGCCTGGTGCCGCCCAGCCCGAGTTCTTCCAGGTATGCCTGCTCGTGTGAGGGTTGGAACCCCCACGCGAGGTGGACGACCGCGTCCGCGCCCCCGAAAGCTGTACGCAGCGGTGTCAGGGCGGAGTCGTCCGACAGGTCGGCGGATACCCACTGAACTCGGTCGAACGGATGACCACTACCGAGGGGCGGTCGCCGAACCACCCCCACCGCATGATGGCCCTCACCGACAAGACGGCGCAGAAGCGCTGAGCCAACGTTCCCGCTGGCACCTGTCACTGCGATCCGCATGGGGTCCTCACTTGTCAGTGTTTCGGCACAGCCTGTCGAAGGCCCATCCCGGTCACGGGTGAATCGGACCCGCGGCCGGAGTGGAGTTGTGCCGTACCCAGCCTCGGGTGGTTACACACCCGACGAAGGCCGCGGCCGCGTTCCTCTAGTCGCTCACGCCAGGACGACGATCGGCAGCGGCCGCGTCGTCCGCTTCCGGTACTGCGCGAACGTGCCGCGGTTGGCCTGGTTGCACAGCGCGAAGAGCCGCTCATAGTCGGGATCATCGGTCCGTACGACGCTCCGGGCGTCCCAGACCGGGGATGCGGTACGCCTCTCAGGCCCTCTCGAGCGCGAACGCGGCGAGGAAGCCGAGGGTGGCGATCAAGCCGGTGAGGATGTGGGCCCGCTCGAACGCCTCGGGGATCATCGTGTCGGAGATCATCGCCAGGATCGCGCCGGCCGCGAGCGCGGTGATGAAGGCGATGGTCCCGCCGGAGGCGCCGTCCAGCGCAAGGACGCCGATCGCGCCGGCCAGGCCGCTGGCTACCGCGATGCCGATCCAGACACCGAACACGTAAGCAGCGCTGCGGCGGTTGGCCTTCATCCCGGCCGAGCTTGACAGCCCTTCGGGGAGGTTCGAGATGAAGATGGCGGCAAGCACCGGTACGCCGACGCCGGTTCCACCGAGGAGTGACAGCCCGAGCACCACGGACTCGGGCACGCCGTCGAGCAGTGCGCCGATCGCGATCGCCGCGCCGCTACCGTCCTGTTCATCCTCCGAAGGCTGCTGCTCCCCGCTTCGCTTCCGGTGACGGGCACCGTGGCGGGCGAGCACCACGTTGGCGGTCACGTAGGAGCCGGCACCGATGAGGAACCCCACGGCCGTAGCCGTGAGGCCGCCGGTCTTCTCGGCCTCGTCGACTAGGTCGAAGGCGAGCGCGGATATCAGCACCCCAGCGCCGAACGCCATCACCCCGGCAACCACCGGCTTCGGCACGCGGACGAACCATGCGACCGCCGCGCCGACCACCAACGCCCCACCAGCAAGAAGTCCCCACAGCCCCGCCTCGATCCAGGTCGGCACACGAACTCCTTCGGTCGCTCATCACCAGTCGACGCCATCGGCCGACCATGGTGGTTCCGCGGTACCCCGGACAAGCGACCCACATGCACGGCCAGCTCAGTGGACGGCGAACCGCCGGTCTGTGTAGGAGCGCAGGTTCCGCAGGAACCAGCGGAACGTGAGGCCAAGCAGCGGACGGGTCGGCGCGAGCGTGAAGCGCGCCGGGCCGCGCACCTCGAGCGCGAGCGTCCACGTGAGCCGGCAGCCGCGCGCGGTCGGCGTGACGACGTAGTCCTCGGCGAAGGCGACGATCGACTTCTCCGACGCCTCGTTGAATCGGAAGGCCATACGCCGGTAGGGCTCCCAGACGAGGAACTCCTCGTCGCCGACGAGCCCGCCCCACATGTGGACCGTGCGCGTCGAGCCGACCTCGCGGGGGAGCGGTGTCGTCCACGTGACCTTGGTGATGACCTTCGCCCAGCGTGGCCACGCCTCGGCGTCGGCGAGGACCTGGAAGAGCTGCTCCGGCGTGATGGCGAGCTCGACGCTGTTGGAGTACCGGCTCGGAGCGGTCTCAAGGAAGTCCAGCTCGACGCGACTGCAGGGATGCATGGTGGAACCCATCAGGGGCCTCCTTTCACTGGTGGGCTGTGGCAAGGACGACGCTCATACGAGCGCCGGCATGAGGTAGGTGTCGAGGTAGCGCGTCAGGGAGGCGGCGTCGGTGACGTCCACGGCGGCTCCGGGCAGGTGGACGAGCGACACGACGATCCGCAGGACCCACTCCGTCGCCCCGGCCACGTCGAGGTCCGCTCGCAGCTCGCCTGCCTCGATGCCGGCCTCGATCTGCCGGCGCCAGAACCACGAGAGCCCCGGCATGACGTCTTCGACGTAGTTGCCGATCACGGCCGCGAAGGCCTCCGGCTCGCGCTGTCGCAGCTCGACGGCGAGGGGGCCGAGGGGATCGGGCACCGTCATGACGAGGGCGGCGGCGATCTTGGCCGCGAAGCCGGGCGCAGCATCCACTGCCTCTTGAGCCTCGCGCCAAAACTCCTCGTCGCGACGGATCAGGGCGGCGGCCACCAGTGTCGCCTTGCCGGGGAAGTGCCGGTAGAGCCATGCCCGACTGATGCCGGCCGTCTCCGCAACGGTCGCCATCGTCGTACGCCGTATGCCGAGCTCGCGCAGGCAGGACTCTGCCGCGTCGAGGATCCGCTCCCGCGCCGGCTGCTCCTGACTCATGGCGCGAGATGGGTGCGCAGGTGGTCGAACAAGCTGGTGATGAACCGCTGGGAGACGGCGGCGCCCGGCGAAATCTGGTCGAAGCCGTGGTAACCGCCGTCGGCGACCTCGAGCGTCGTCGGTACGCCGGCACCCACCAGGCTCGGCGCGAACGCGACCGCCTCGTCGTGGAGCATGTCCGAGGTCCCGACGCCGACCCAGGCAGGCGGCAACCCAGCGAGATCGGTCCAGCGGGCGGGCGAGGCTGGATTGGTGTCGCCGCTGCCGACGTACCAACGCCAGGCGATGACGTTGTCCTGCTCCGACCACATCAGCCACCGGCGCCCCGAGCGTACGGAGCCAGTCCGGTCGTCGAGCATGGGGTAGGCGAGGGCCATCGCGGCGAGGCGGGGGCCGCCGCGGTCGCGCGCGAGCCGGGCGACGCTCGCCGTCAGGAGCCCGCCTGCGCTGGCGCCCGCGACGGCGAGGCGCGTCGCGTCGACCCAGGATTGGCGGGCCACCCACTGGAGAGCGGCGTAGCAGTCCTCGACCGGCACCGGGTAGGGGTGCTCCGGTGCCAGTCGGTAGTCCACCGCGACGACCACCACGCCGAGCTCGGCGGCGATACGCCGGCACCACTTGTCGTCCTGGGCTGCCGAGCCGACGATCGTGCCGCCGCCGTGGAGCCACAGGACGGTCGGCGCCGGGCCGCTTGCCGTCGGTCGGTGCACACGGACCGTGACGCCGGGGATGACCTCGGCGGTCTCGACCCCGCGCACGGCGCCGATGACGGCGACCACCCGACTGGCCGCGCGAGGCAACCGGAGGCCCCGCTGCAGGCCCAGGCCCAGCGGGAGGAACCGAGCGATGCTGCGCAGCTCAGGATCCAGCGTCGCAAGGATGTCGCCGCGGCACGCCATGCGGCTCACGGTGTGCTGGTTCCCGAGGAGCCGGGGTGCAGCCGCACCTTGACCGTCTCCGCGCTCCGGTCCGCAACCGCGGCGTACGCCGCCGCGCCGTCCTCGAGGTCGAAGGAGTGGGTGAAGATGCCCGACGGGTCGAGGCGTCCGGCCTGGAGCAGGGGGACGAGCTGCGGCCAGGTCGCCTGGACCGGTGCGGTGGTCATCCGCAGCGTGATGCTGCGGAAGACGCCCATCAGGAGGTCGAGCGGGTAGGGCTCCATGCCGTGTACGCCGACCACCGAGACGGTCCCGCCGGACCGCACCGAACCGAAGGCGTCATTCACGGAGCCGTCGACCGCGACCGCGTCGATGACCGCGTCGGCCCCGCGACCTCCAGTGGCCTCGAGCACGGCCTCGACAGTCGGGCGCGTGAGTGCGGTGGCACCGAACCCGACGGCGCGGTCGACCCGACCGGCCTGCGGGTCGGCCACGAACACGCGCCCTGCGCCCAGCATGAGTGCCGACTTCACCGCGCAGAGGCCGACCGCGCCCAGCCCGAGGACGACCACGTCCGCGCCCGGGTCGAAATCGGCACGCTGTGCGGCGGCCCATCCGGTGTTCAGGTTGTCGGTCAGGAGGAGGGCCGCATCGTCGTCGAGGCCGTCCGGCACCGCGAGCACGTTGAAGTCCGCGGCGGGCACCGCCAGCAGTTCGCTCTGCGCCCCGCCGAGCATCCCGGACCCGAAGACCTGCGGTCCGGCGACGCACCGGACCGGGTCGCCCGTGGCGCAGCCGCTGCACGCGCCGCAGCCGGCCACCGAGGAGACCAGCACCCGGTCACCGACGGCCACCGAGCGCACGTCCGCACCTGCCTCGACCACCGTTCCGACGGCCTCGTGGCCTAGGGCGACGGGGAAGTAGGGCAGGTCGCCGTCGTAGAAGTGCATGTCCGAGCCACAGACGGCGGCCGTCGACACGGCGACGATCACACCGTCGGGTCCGGTCAGGACGGGGTCCGGGGCGGTCTCGACGGTGATCTGGCCCTGGCCGGTCACGATGAGTGAGCGCATCGCTGTCTCCTCGTCTCGAGGGTCCGCGCCACGTCGGACCGACTCGGACCCTAGACCTTGTAGACATCAGTTGGAAAGTGTCTACTGGCGCTCGTGCGCAATCCTCACAGCGGCGCTCCGTTCGGCGAGACCGAGCGCGAGGTGGCCGCCTACCTGGCCGACCTGTCCGTCCCCGCGCTGCTGCTCTCGTGCGTGCACATGGCCGAGCCCTCGGCACGCTCCGAGCTCCTGCGCGGAAAGCTGCGGCCGGCCGGGGCGATGCTCAACGAGTTCCAGGGCTTCATGCCCGAGGAGGACCAGGAGGCGGCGCGTGCGCTCGCGCTCCAGCTGGTCCTCGACTGGCAGCGCCGCGGCTTTCCCGAGCCGGAGCCGGTCGACGCCGCGATGCTCCAGGAGATGATGAACTTCGCGGTCGGCGGTGCGGTCGGGCCCGAGTACGTGCCGATGATGGCAGAGGAGCTCGAGCTCGACGGCCTGGATCAGCGTGCGACCGGCCTGCTGCCCGGAGCCTCCGGGCTGCCGGCGATCGTGATCGGCTGCGGCATGTCCGGCCTGCTCGCTGCTATCCGGCTGAAGGAGGCCGGCTTCCCCATCGTCGTGATCGAGAAGAACGAGGGGCCGGGCGGCACCTGGTGGGAGAACACCTATCCCGGCGCACGCGTCGACGTCGCCAACCACTTCTACTGCTACAGCTTCGAGCCGGCGGACCACTGGACGGAGTACTTCGCCCGCCAGCCCGAGCTCCGGGCGTACTTCGAGCAGGTGATGCACAAGCACGGCATCGACGAGCACGTCCGCTTCGGCCGCGAGGCGCTCGAGGCCACGTGGGACGAGGAGGCGAACCGGTGGCGCGTCCGGCTCGACGACGGCTCGGAGGTCGAGGGGGCCGTCCTCGTCAGCGCCGTGGGGCAGTTGAACCGACCGAACGTCCCCGACGTACCCGGGCACTTCGACGGCCCTGCGTTCCACACCTCGCGGTGGCGCCACGACGTCGACCTGGCCGGGAAGGACGTCGTCATGGTCGGCGCAGGTGCGACCGGTTTCCAGGCCGCGCCCGCGATCGCCGACACCGTCGGTTCACTCACCGTCATCCAGCGCACGGCGCAGTGGATGTTCCCGAATCCGGGCTACCACGACGCGGTCGGTCCGGGCGTCGGCTGGGCCATCCGTCACCTGCCGTTTTACGGCCGCTGGTTCCGGTTCCTCATCTTCTGGGGCGGCTGCGACGCAGGGATCGCCGCGGCGGAGGTCGACCCCGCGTGGGAGGCCCAGGAACGCTCCGTCAGCGAGGTCAACGAGATCGTCCGCACCATGTTCACCGACTGGATCGTCGGTCAGCTCGAGGGCCGCGACGACCTCGTCGCCAAGGTGGTCCCCGACTACCCGCCCACCGGGAAGCGAACGCTGCAGGACAACGGCAGCTGGCTGGGTGCCCTGAAGCGCGACAACGTCGAGCTGGTCCGCGCCGGGGTGGCGCGGCTGGAGGCGGACGGCGTCGTCGACACCGACGGCGTCCACCACCGGGCCGACGTCCTCATCTGGGCGACCGGCTTCCGTCCCAACGACTTCCTGATGCCGATGCGGGTCACCGGCCGCGACGGCGTCGACCTCCACGAGTTCTGGGGGAGGAGGCCGCGCGCCCACCTGGGCGTGACCGTGCCCGGTTTCCCGAACCTCTTCCTGCTCTACGGCCCGGGCACCAACCTCGCGAGCGGGGGCAGCATCATCTTCGCCTCGGAGTGCGAGGTGCGCATGATGATGGGCTGCCTGCAGATCCTGGCCGAGGCGTCCGGGCGCAGCATCGAGGTCCGTCCGGAGGTGGTCGACGAGTACGACGCCCGCCTGCGAGAAGAGATGGGCCGGAAGGTCTGGGCCTCCCCGCACATCCGGCACAACTACTACCGCAACGACGCCGGTGAGGTCGTCTCGCTGAACCCCTTCCGCCTCGTCGACTACTGGGGTTGGACCAAGGACGTCAGCCCGGCGGAGTACGTCGTCGGGACGTAACCTGCTCGGCAAACGAAACGACCCGCCCTGCCGAAGCAGGACGGGCCGTCGTACCACTGGAACTCAGACGCCGTAGCAGAGCTCGAACGTGCCTCGGACCTGCGAAAACGCGAGGAAATCGTCCGCTTGGGCCGCATTGGGGCCGCAGGTCGGCATCTGGGCGGCTCGCGGCCCACGCCCCAGCTGATAAAGACTTACGAGTTCAACCACTTCGCCCGGCGGCCGTGGTCAGACAACTTCGCATATGCGAAACTATTTGTCGTGAGTCTCGTGGGTGTGTCGACAGTCGCCGAGCGGCTGGGCGTCTCGACGCGACAGGTGCAGCACCTCGTCGCCAAGGGAGACCTGCGCCAGGTCGCCCGCGGCGTGATCGACGAGTCCTCTGTCGATCGATTCCTGGCTGTGCGTGGCGACTCACGCCGGCGGGCGTGGTCAGAGCGCACGGCATGGGGAGCAGTCGCGCTGCTCGCCGGCGCTGAGGCGCAGTGGCTCGGACAGAGACAGCGGACGAGGTTGAAGGCACGGCTCCGTGAACTTTCGAGCACGGAGCTGGTCGAACGCGCCCGTGACAGAGCCGTCGTTACCCGCTATCGAGCTCATTCAAGTGCTGGCCGGTACCTGCTGACGGAGCTGGTGCAACCCGCCAATGTGGCGAGTCGGCTCGGACTCGCGGAGACGAACGACATCGACGGGTACCTCCGGAATGTCGATGTCGACGGTGTCGTGTCGCGTCACGGACTGATTCGGGACGACGAAGGTCGCGTCACGCTGCGCGCAACAACGATGGACCTGGACGTGGCGCGCGACCTAGCTGAACGTGGGGCGGTTCTGGCGGCACTGGACCTGGCGGAGTCCTTGGATGTGCGCGAGCGGCGGGCTGGACTGGTTGCGCTCGATCGGGCGTTGGAGGACTTCCGTGAGTGACCGCCCGACCATCGAAGTCGCTAGCCCTCCTGGAGGTTGGGCCGACCCATGGCCGAACGTCGCCGAGATCGAAGCCGTGCTCCCGCATGACAAGTGGACTCTGGTCGGTGGCCTCATGACACAACTCCACGGCATCCATGGCGGAATCGACGCTCTGCGGCCGACCAACGACGTCGACATCGTGCTGCACGTGGAGACGACTCGCGGCGTCGCGTCGGAGGCCGCCCGCGCACTGGAATCGATCGGCTACGAGTTCAGTCCGTCGATCAACGAGCGGAACAACATCGCCCATCGCTTCACTCGCGCTGAGTCGCACGTCGACCTCGTCACCAGCGCCACCGACGTCGTCGACGTGCTCGTCGCAGACCACGTGGCGCCGCGGGTAGTCGAGAAGCTGCGCGGGAAGAACATGATGGCGATCGAAGGTGGGACTCAGGCGCTGCGGCGAACCATCAACGCACGCCTGCAGATCACTCTTGATCGCACCACGACGGTGAGCGTGCCGTCAGTATTCGGCGCCCTGATCCTCAAGGCGGCTGCCCATCAAACCGACTCCCGCGACAAGGAACGTCATCTGCACGACGCAGTGCTGCTGCTGGCGGTCATCGAGGACCCCTACGCGTTGCGTACGCAGTTCGCCGGGTCAGACAGGTCACGACTGACGGCGCTCGCCGGGGCATTGCATGATGGCGCCCAGGCTTGGCGGGCGCTGCCCGCAGACAGACGGGCCGACGGGCAAGTCGCCCTCCGAATCCTCACGACCTGACCTGCGCGCACCCAGAGCATCGTTCGCTGTACGACGCTGGGCGGCGGATCGAAGATCGCTCGCGCCCGCCGCGGGTTCTTCAAATCGCGTGCAGGGGGACCCCGCAGCGGCTTGACGAACAATAGGAGCGACCGCGCGGTCGGTCCAGAGCGACGGTCAGTGGAGGTCGTCGAGAAGAGTCGCCAGGATCAGCTCCTCGTGGACCGCGACACCACGGCGCTCCATCTCGACGGCCAGTCTCGTGTCCCAAGCTGTCCCAACCGGCGTGCCGGACAGCGCCAGCCTCGCGTCCGACGGCAAGCCGGAAACCGCGGCGCTGTAGTCCTCCGCCGCCATCCGCCACGGCGCGGCGCCCGCCGCGAGCACCCGGCCCGCAATCGCAACACCTGGCCAGTCGAAGTCGCCGTGATAGCGGACCGGCATCCCGTCGGCGATCAGGCGGCGCAACAACAGCCACCCCGCGGTCGACGGGTTCCCCGACGTGCACAACAGCACGCCGGGAACGCCGGTCTTCGCGGCCGCCTGCAGCACCTGCGGGTTCTCCACCATCGACACGGCCGTGCCCTCCGAGCACAAGGAGGGCACGGTGGCGGCCGGCCCGCGGAGCTCCTGCAACGTCAGGTGAGTGACGACGCCCAGGTCGGCGCGGGACCGCATCATCACCGACCACGCGTCGTTCCCGGGTGGTCGCAGCGCCCATACGAGCACGGTGCCGGACACGTGGTCGGTCGTTACGCCGAGCCGTCCCCACAGGTCTCGGCGTCTGGCCGCGGTTTCTGGAACCGCAACCTCGAACACTGACGCGGCGGCGCGCAGCACCAGCGCCGCGGCGACACGACCGTCGTCGAGGCCGTGCGCGTCGCCGGTGCAGCGGCTCGCGAGCTCGCGAGCTCGGCAAGCTCCCATCCGGACACGGGGCCATCACCGGTTGGCGGCGCGGAGCTCAGGACGCCGGCGGCACGCATCTCCGCCAGCACCGCTCCCGCACCAATGATGGCGGCTGCTGCACCGTCGCCGGCGCGGGTCAGGAGTCCTGCCCGGCGGACGGCCTCGACGAAGCCGGGCACCCACGCGGCATCGGCCAGGCCCGCGTCAGCGAGCGTCGCATCGAGCAGCCCGATCGTGTCCCCGCGGACCCGGGCGGCATCCTCCCGTGCAGCCGTCCGGTCCACGAGCGGCCGACCAACCAGGTCGCTCACCACCGCCACGAGGCCCGCGGCTGCGGCCGAGCCGCGCAGAGCGCGGTCCAGGTCAGCGAGGCGGACTCGGACTCGTCCCGGGCGCGTGTTGCGGCCCAAGAGCCCCGACAACCGGTCAGCACCTGCATCGTCCAGGTCGACGCTCACCACGCCGGCGGCCCGGAGCCGGTTGCGTTCCAGACGCTTGCGCACCTCCTCCCACAGCGGGGCAAGGCACGGGTCGGTCAGGAACGCCCACAGGTCTGGTCCCAGACGCGGCCGCTCCTGCGGTGTGCCGGTCGCCGGTCTCGTCACCGGGCGGCTCGCAGGTGCTTGTTGTGGCCGTCCCAGTGGACGTGCGTGGTGACTGCGGCGCTGCCTTCGACACGACGGATCTCGTAGCAGTCGAGCTTCGGGACCTGCGGGTAGGTGCCCCACAGGGCGTGACCGGTCATCGCGAAGTCGAGGTCCAGACGAACCAGGAGGCCCATGAGTTCACCGATCGTACGGTCGTCGACCTTCGCGAACGCGTCATCGAGAAGTATCAGCCGCAGCGCCCGCGTCGCGTCAGGCAGGCCGGACAGGTAGGCGTCGATGGCGGCGAACAGCGTCACGTAGGAGACGAACCGGATCTCGCCCTGGGACAGCTTCGCCCGCCGCGCGATGCGGCGTTCCAGGCCGGGTGTCGGGCCCAGGATGAAGACCTCGACGTAGTGCCATTCGCGGTAGTCCAGTGCCTTGCGCAGGTGGGCGGCGAACCCGGCGGATGCGTCGAGGGCGAACGACTCGTCAACGCGTGCCTTGAGGAGCTCGGTGAGCTCGGCGGTGCTCTCCGGTGACCTGACTCGGGCGTCGGTGGCGACGAGCTCTTTGATGCGGGCGATGTCGCCGTCGGCGGACTCGGCCAGGCGCCACCGCAGCTTCACGCCGATCCCGTGACTGGTGCGGATGGTGCCCAGCCGGCGGGTCATGTCGTCGATGAGGTGCTCGGCCTGTGCGATGCGACGGCGCAGCTCTTCGGCGACTCCACCGAGGACGAACTCGGTGAACACGCGCCGTTCACGGTCCGACAGCGCGTCCCGCCCCTGCTGGCACAACCGGTCGAGCTCGTCGGCTGCCTCGGCGACCGTCCGGGTGCCGGACGCGTCGGACACTTCGACCAGGTGCACGCCGTCCTCGACGTCGACTGTCACGTCGAAGGTGCCGGTCAGATTATGGTCCAAGACCTGCTCGGCACGGGTAACCGCGGTGTCGCTCACCGCTGCAGCGCCTGCGCCGACTGCCGCACGGACCCGGTTCGCGGCCGCCTGCACGGTGGCGACGCCCACGTCCGGGAGCTCGAGTGGCTCCGGGCTGCTGCCGGTGGCTGCTGCCACCAGGCCCGCGAGCGCGTAACGGCGGACCAGCCGTCCTGCTGCTGCGGCGAGATCGGTGCGGGCAATCTCCGCGTTGTCGGCGGTGGTGGCTGCTTGACTCTCGGCGACTCCGCAGTCGTGCTGAAGGGGCGCCAAGAACCCCTGAGCGGTGCTGAGCTCGCTGCTGCGGTCTTTCAACGCCGCTTCCGCTTCCTTGAGGTTTGCGAGCGCTTCCGCCGCGTCGCCGCCGAGCGTTTCGCGGATCGACTCGAGCTCGGTCGCCTCCCCGTGCCACAGCGTCCAGGCGTCCTCCGCCGCCTTCTCGAGCTGGTGCCGGGACTGACGTTCGCCTGCGAGCCGTTCGACCGCACCGGCGTGCAGGCTCAGCCTCCGGTCGAGCTCCTGGGTAGTCCGGACCGCCGCTGCGCAGGCCCGGTCCACTTCGGCGAGAGCGTTCAACGCCTCGGCCAGTTCGTTACTGCCGGTCGGGAGGTTGAAATGGCTGCAGATGTCGATGTGCCGGGCGTTCGCTGCGGCCCACTGCGACCGGTGGTCCTCGGCGGTGCGGGCGGCCTTGTCGGCATCTTCTCGCGCGGACTCGGCGCGGCCTGCGGCCTCGATGGCGCTCGTTCGTGCGCTGGAGACGTCGCGGGTGACGGGTGCCTTCCGGGCCCGGTCGTCGATCCGTTCCAGTGCGGTTTGCGCCTCCTCTCGTGCGCCCTGCCGGGCCTGTGCTGCCTCGTCGAGAGCCGTCAGCTGCTCGGCGATCTCGGCCAGCCGGCGCGCGCGGGCGGCGGCGCGGGCGGCGGCACCGATGTGCTCAGCGGCGTTCGGCTGGTGGCGTCCGGCCAGCACGTCGGTTCCCCAGGACCCGTCGGCGTCGACCCACATCGTTCCGGCCTCGGCGCCGTACCCGATCCGCTCGAGGATCGCGGTGACCGTGGCGGCGGGAAGCCCGGATGCGTCGTCGGGCACCAGGACGCCTGTGACGGGAGCCGACGCAAGCTTGCCGTGGGGACGGATGAGAACCTGCCCGTCGGGGGCACGGAGGTTCGCGTCGGCGGTGACGGTAGCGAGCAGGAGCCCCGAGGCGAGCAAGGCGCCTTCGATGCCGGCGCGGTCGACGGTGGGGACGTCGTCGTCGAAGTTGACGGCCCGCCACAGCGGCACCTCGCCTTCGGGTGTGGGCTGCACCTACGGTGGAGCGTCCGGCGCCGGGTCGATGGCGGACTCGAGCCGCGCCTTCTCGGCGCCGAGCTCGGCGCGGGTCTCTTGGTCGCGCTCGTCGGCGTCGTCGAGCCGGGCCAGCAGGACGTTGTGGCGGCTGCGGGCGTTGCTGGCTGCCAGTTGCGGAACACGGTCGAGGGAGTCGAGGTGCGCGGTGATCTCGGGGCTCGCCTCGACAACGGTCAGCTGTCCAGGGTCGGCGAGGAAGTCCTGAAGGGCGTCGAAGGTCGCCCAGGCGATACCGGTGCCGAACGCTTCGGTGGTGTCGGGGTCATCGAGCCACGCGTTCCACGCCTGGTGCAACTCGTAGACCGCTGCGTCGAGAGCGGCGGCGCGGTTGCCGGCGCTGGCTGCTGCTACCTCGGCCCGCTGGGCTGCGGCCGCGGCGGCGGACTCCGCTTTCGTGACTTCGCCGTGCTGGGTGTCGAGGGCACGGGCGGTGGCCAGCCGGCTGGCGGCGTGACGCTGCCGCTCTCCTGCTGCGGTGCGGGTGCGGCCCAGGTGGGCGGCAAGGTCGGCGGGGGTAGCGGAGCCGACGCTCACCTGTGTCGCGACCGGCCGGGTCACCGGTTGCGGGTCCTGGTAGCGGGCCACGCGAACCGTGTCGGCTTCGGCAAGGGAGGTCGTGGTGTGCGCGTCGACAGGTTCGGGCAGCGCGATGGCCAGACCGGTTGCTGTCAGCGCCTCGTGCACGTGCTCGAGTTCGGCGACAACGGCGCGAGCTTGGGCGAGGACGTCTTGGGCGAGGGCCCTGGTGGCGTCAGCCGCGGCAGTTTCGGCGTGGCGGGCTCGTTCGGCGGCGCGCAGGGAGACCTCAGCGGAGGCTCCTTGCGCGTCGACTCGCTTGCCTCGTTCGTCGAGGTCACGCTGGTCGGCGTACGCCTTCGAGGCCTTGATGCCGGCGATGGTCCGTTCGAGCTCGATGACCGCGTCGGTCAACTCCCCAACGGTGGCCTTCGCTTCGGCGAGCTCGTCGACGAGGGTCTCGTGGCGGGTCTTCTTGGCAGTCGCGTCCTTTACGGCCCGTGATGCCGCGGTGGCTGCGGCGAATGCTTCTTCGGCGGTGACGGTGAGGGCGCCGGCGGCGTAGCGGCGGTACGTGTCGAGGAAGTTGCGGACGTGGTTGCGGGCGGACTCGAGCCGCTCCTGGGCGTTCCGGGTCTCGGAGAGTCCGTCTAGCTGTTCCCCGGCGGCGCTCAGTGCTGCTTCGCTCAGTGGCGGGAGCGCTTCGGACAGGATCTGGGGCAGCTTCCCTTCTTCGATGCGGTTTCCGACGTCGGGCGAGCGGAGCGTGTGGAGGAGCTGGAGGAACCCGTCGTACCGTTCCCTGCCGGTTTCGCCGGTGAGTCCGAACACTGCGGTACGGACCCGGTCTCTGTGGGCGGTCGGCGAGTCGGTGATCTGCGCCGGGCCGATGAGCACGGTGAGCTGTTCGCGGCTGAGCGCGTCGCGAGTCGGGGACAGCAGGTGCAGATCGTGCCCGACCCGGAGGTCGGTGATGAAGTACCAGGCTTTCATGTCGGTGGTGGCCGAGGAGTACCGAAGGAACGCGCCGATCGCCAGGTACGCCACGTCACGGCCGCTGGCGATCGCTTCGGCGTCCTCCTCATCGTCCGGGTCGAGGTCTCGGGCGAGTTCGAGCCACAGGTACCCGGGCCGGTTCCCCTGCCCGTCGCCTCCGGCCTTCATGAGGTCCTGAAGGCGGACCTTGTTCGCCCCGGTCGCGTCCATCTTGCGGCGGTCGCCGTCGAGGAGGAACGGGAGCAGCATCTCCAGAGCGCGGCTCTTCCCGGAGCCGTTGGTGCCGCGGAGCACGAGCCGGCCGCCGGACAGGTCGAACTCGGTGTCGTAGTAGTACCAGACGTTGACGATGCCCGCGCGCCGCATCCGCCACCGGTACGGGTGGTGCTGAGCGGGAGTCTGGTCCTCGACCGTGTCAGCCGGCGAGGGCGAGGGTGGGGGCGGGTTGAGATCGGTGATGGTCATGGGACCTCCGAGTCGGTGTCGAAGAGCGAAGGCTCGATGCTGCTCGAGTCGAGTGCGTCTGTGGGTTCGCCGCCGGTGGCGCGCCGCGATCGGGCGGGGGAGCGGACCGGTTGGGGCCGGTACCGGAAGCAGGCGGGGTGCAGCGCGAGACCGTCGCTGGTGGCGGTGACCAGAGAGACCGCTTCGAGAAGGTCGACGACTTCGGTTCGCAGCCGGTCAAGGTCGCCGGAGACGTCGGCACGCCACGACCTGGCGTTGCGGCCGGTCAGGTCCTCGAGTTCTTCGGCGACCATCTCCCACGGGGCGAGGACACCGGGCACGTGCCGGGTGCGGCTGCCGTTCGCCTCGCCGTCCTCGCCGTCCTCACTGTCGTCGCTCACGGGGGCTCGGCTGGAGGGAACGTTGATGGCGGTGCCGGCAGTGGGGCGGAGGTTGTCGGTGAGCGCGTCGAGGAGCAGGAGCGCCGCTTGACGGATGGTGCCGTTCCCGGGGAAGCCGACGTCGGTGAGCTCTTCGTCGGGGTCGTAGGCCAAGGCGCCTTCGGCCCGCACCTCGAGGATGAGTCCGAAATGGTCCTCCAAGGCTCGGGCGACGTCGCGACGTTCGCGGGACAGGACGTCGGCTTCGGCTTCGGTCAGGTCCTCGCGACGGGTGAGCGGGTTCTCGGCGAGCCGGCGCCGAAGTTCGAGGCGAGGCTTCTCGCGGGCGTCCGGGTCCGCTTGCCACAGCTCGTCCGGGCTGCCCAGTGTGTACAGGGGGCGAGACAGAAGGTGCGGCAGCAATGACCGGTTGACGGTCAGGAGGGCCTCTTCGCGGCGTTCTCCCCACGCGGCGACGGACCCGTCGGTCTCGACCAGGACGCCCCAGCCGACAAGGAGGTCGACGGCGGCGACGAGGGCGCGGCGGTCGGTGATGGAGTCGTCGACGGCGATGCCTGCGGATGCTGCGTCGGCGCGCAGCTGGCCCACGAGGGTGGACAGCAGGACCTGTTCACCGATGCCGGGTGCGAGCAGCCCGGCGCACACCAGGGCGAGGTGGGTGTAAGCGCGTGGGGTGAAGTCGACGCCGTTGCTGCGTCGGGCGCCGCGGGTAGGTGCGTCGGCGGGCAGCGGGGTTTTGGCGAGCCGCGCGAAGCTGGACTCGATGACGAGTGGGTAGCCGAGCTGGGTGGAAAACGTCTGCTTCAGGGCGGTCGCGTGTCGGCGGACCAGCGCCATCTCTTCGGGATGCTCGGCTGCGGTGAGGACCGGATGCGCCAGGAGGGCGCGGGCCGCGGCGCGGCGTTCTGCCTCGGCCTGCGTTCGGGTCGCGGTGCCGGCGTTCGTCAGCGGAACGGCGTCAGTCGTCATGACGCGCCCTCGGTGACGTCGGCCGGCTCCTGATCGCGGCTTGCGCGCAGCCCGGTCGTGGTGGCCTGGACAGTGAGGTCGTGGATGATCAGGAGCCCGTCGTCGCAGCGGATGACGGTCGGGGTGTCAGCGGGTGCCGCGACGATCACCAGGTCGATGTCGGTGTCGGTCGACGTCATCGTCTCCTCAAGGTCCTGGTGAATCGCGAGGAGGTCGCCGAGCCGCTCCAGAAGCAGGTCGCGGGCCACGGGCGTGAGGCGGGCGCCGTGGAGGTTGCCGGTGGCGGCGAGCTCGGCGGCGGCGGCCTTCTTCCGTGCAGCTTCGGCGGCGGCTTCGGCGAGCAGGGCCTCGCGGTCCATGGCCGGGTCGGGGACACGGGAGGAACGGCCGCGGGCGGACCGGTCTCCTCGTTCGCGCAGCGACAGGGGCACGTCGACCGGTTCGGTGTCCCACCATGAGGTGGTCGGTCCAGCACGGCCGTCATCCTCCTCAGGTCCGAGGAGGAGGTGCCGTGACGGGTAGGCGCCGAACGCTGCGTCGAACAGCCGCTTGCAGCCAGCGGTGTCGGTGCCGTCGAACCAGCCGGCTAGGCGGAGCAGGTCGGCGCGGCGAGACACACCGGTGCCAGGTGCGGACAGCATCCGCTTCGCGTTCGCGATGAGCTGCCCGAGGGCCTGTTCGGCTGCGTTGCGCAGCTGGTCGGGGCCGGAGCGTCCGCGTCGGCCGGTGTACCAGGCGGTCAGGTCGTCCCAGTCGGAGCGACTGCGGCCGGGCGATCGTTCGGCTGGGTTCCCCTCGGGATCGATGAGCCGGGGCAGGGCGTCGAGGGTGGCGATGAGGTCGGGCAGGTGCGGTTCGACGTGCTCCAGGAGCGAAGCAATGGCGGGGGCGTGGCGGGTGACGTCGGCGGTGAGAAGGTCGACGTAGTCGAGCAGCATCTCCTTGAACGCCCGATACTCGGGAAGGCCGAGGTCGTAACGGGAGAGGCGTCCTTGGACGTAGGCGTAGAAGTCGGCCGCGGAGTCGGAGAAGAGCCGCTGGTTGCTGAACACTGTGGTGACGTCGGCGGCGAGCGCGTCGACGTCACCGGCTCCGGTGAGGTTGTCGAGGATCCTCTGGAGGGTCTGTACGGTGCCGCCGAGGAGCTCGCGGGCTACTTCGCGGGCGCCGTCGCTGGCGCGCAGGATCGCGTCTACGTCCCGTTGGACTCGTCCGCCGAGCTTGGTGACCTGGTAGCGCGAGCGGGAGCGGAGCCATTCGGTGACGGTGGCGACGCGGGCGTCTCGCATGGAGGGGACGAGGTTGCCCCAGGCGACCAGCTGACGGCAGCGCGTCTCGACTTCGTCGACGTCGAGGATGATGCCGTCCCGGTCGAGCAGCTCGTGGGCTTCGGCGGCGGACAGGTCGGTCAGGAGGGTCTCGGTGAACAGGCGCATCAGAGCCATGTACTCCCGCGCGTTGTCCGCGGTCACGTACCGGTACAGGTCAAGTCGCTGCCGGTCGGTGGGCACGTCGAGGAATGCGTCTGTGCCGGTGGCGTCCGGTGCCATCTCACCGCCTCCCGTCTGGGCGGAGCTCATCCGGTCGGGGGCCCGCTGCCGGATTGGACAGTACGCCGACCATCCGACAGTTCGGGCGACTTTCGAGAGGCTTGCCAGCCCCCGCGGGAGAACGGGCCCGGGGGATGGCCGGTCCATCGGCAGCGTCAGCTAATCACCGTTCGCTGCCCTCTGACGACGGGAAATCAGTCGCCAGCATTGGGCGCCTTAGGAAGCGCCGGCAGGGAACGTCTCGCTGGCGGCAGGACTGCCCCGGCACCGTGACAGCAGATGCGATGCCTCGTCGGCCGCATTGCGGTCGCGCCCATCGCTCGTCGCTCCGCAGGATCGTCTCCGTGGGCCGCGTGGCCGCACTGGAGCAGACCAACGAAAAACGACCCCTGACGCTAGAAGACGTTGGAAGGTGTCTTCACAGGTCAGAGGCCGTTTCGGGCACCTAGTCAGTGGCCATCAGCCACGCGGGATCAGATGTCGTAGTAGAGCTCGAACACAGAACGGCCGTTTCGACAGTCGTTGGCTGGCGATGGTTGGGGACGAAAGAGGGCTCTGACCTGGGGAAACGTGACGTACTCGGTGTTGGCACTCGTTGGCGGAGATCGGCAAGAACCGAGAATCTTGCGGACTGTTTGCGGACTGGCTGGCGTGGTGGTGTCGGCAGCGGATGACCGTCCCGGGCCGTCGACACCAGCGGTCCGGGTGCGAGGCGGGGAGCGCGTTGAGGGCCGCGATAGGTACGCTGTGCGGGCCAGTTGTACTCCACTCGTGGGGTCAGGGAACCCGGTGAGAGTCCGGGACTGACGCGCAGCGGTGAGGGTGACGGGCGGGGCACGCCGCAAGGCAGCCACTGGGCCGCGAGGTCCGGGAAGGCGTTCCGTTCCGATTGATCCCGAGTCCGAAGACCTGCTGGCCCTGGCGGCAATCGTCGCGAGGTCATAGATGGATCCCGCGACAGGATCCCTGGCCAGACAGGTCCGCCCGATGCCGACAACTCGCACTCGCAGCGATCGCTGCCCCGGTGCGCTGCGGCCGTGGCAGGCAGCCGACGGGATGCTCGTGCGCCTGCGCCTCATCGGAGGTCGAGTCGCGTCCGAGCAGATGCGTGCACTGGTCGCAGTCGCGGAGGCGTACGGCGATGGCCGCGTGCATGTCACGTCGCGGACCAACCTCCAGGTGCGTGCCTTCCCCGGCATCGACGGTTCCCTCACGGACGAGGCCCTGATGGCGCTGGAAGGGACCGGCCTGCTGCCCGCTCGCACCCATGAGCTGGTGCGCAACGTGATGGTCTCGCCCCAGACTGGCCTCGCCGGCGGGCGTGTCGACCTTCGGTCGAGTTCTGCCGAGCTGGATCGACTCCTCTGCGCCGACGCGTCGCTCGCCACGCTGCCGGGTCGCTTCCTGTTCGTGCTCGACGATGGTCGCGGTGATCTGATCGACCGCGAATGCGACCTCGGACTGGTCGCCCTCGATGAGAGCACCGTGCAACTCCGCGTCGGCGTCGGTTGGGGAGACATCGTTCCTGTCGCCCACGCGCCTGAGCGGCTCGCGGCGCTCGCCCACGAGTTCGTCGTCCGCCGTGGCAGTGGTCCGGCGGCACCGTGGCACGTGGCTGAGCTCGATGAGCCACTGAGCGACGTGGCCCCAGCCGATCTCCGAGTCCCGTCGGCGGCAGGTCCGCTGCCGTACGGCGACGTGCCGGGCGGACGCCACGTCGAGGTCACCGAGTCCGGGCTCGACAGAGCAGCGATCGACGAGATCGCCACGCGCGCCGGCCATCTCATCGTTACGCCGTGGCGCGGCGTACTCATCCCGAACCCTTCGAAGGAAACGCCATGACCCAGCGACCCACGCGCCGCTATGAGTACGTCGACGCCGGCCCCGACATCTATGTCGACTCCTTCGCCACCATCCGCCGCGAGGCGGACCTGAGCGGAGTGCCGACCGATGCCGAGAAGCTGGCGGTCCGCATGATCCATGGCAGCGGTCAGGTCGATCTCGCCGCCGACCTCGTCATTCACTCTGGGCTGGTCTCGTCCGCGCGTGCGGCGCTGGAGGCGGGTGCGCCGATCCTCTGCGACGCCACGATGGTCGCGACCGGAGTCACCCGCAGTCGGCTGCCGCAGGACAACGACGTGCTCTGTCTGCTCAACGACGAGCGCGTGCCCGAGTTGGCTCGCACGTGGTCCACGACCCGGACTGCTGCGGCGGTCTCGCTCTGGGAGCCGTGCCTTGACGGTGCCGTGGTTGCCATCGGCAACGCGCCCACTGCGCTGTTCCATCTGCTGGAGATGATCCTCGACGGCGCGCCCCGCCCGGCCGCGATCGTCGGCTGCCCGGTGGGCTTCATCGGGGCTGCCGAGTCCAAGCAGGCGCTCATCGACTTCCACGGCGAACACGGGATCGAGATCCCCTTCGTCACGGTGCGCGGTCGCCGCGGGGGCTCCGCAATGACCTCCTCGGCGCTCAACGCTCTGGCCCAGGAGAAGGAATGAGCACGCCGCAGACAGGACGCTTTACTGTCGTCGGGGTGGGTCCCGGCGACCCGGAGCTGCTGACCCTGAAGGCCGCCCGCATCATCGGAGACGCCGCAGTCGTCGCCTACCACGCTGGCGTGAAGAAGCAGTCCCATGCCCGCAGGATCGCCGACGCCGTCGTCGCCGAGGGGACGATCGAGGAGGAGCTGCGCTATCCGGTCACGACCGGATCGACCGATCACCCCGGCGGCTACGTCGGCGCGATGGCGGACTTCTACGAAGACTGCGCGCAGCGACTCTCGGTGCATCTCGACGAGGGCCGGGACGTCGTCCTGCTGGCCGAGGGTGACCCGCTCTTCTACGGATCCTCGATGTATCTGCACGATCGCTTCAAGGAGACCTACGAGACGTCGGTCGTGCCCGGCGTCCCGGCATTCGCCGCCGCGACCGCGACCATCGGGGAGGCGCTGGTCCGCCAGACCGATGTGCTCACGGTCCTGCCGGGCACGCTGCCCGAGCCCGAGCTGGCCCGGCGGCTGGCCGACACCGACGGGGCGATCATCATGAAGCTCGGCCGCACCTTCCCGGCCGTCCGGTCCGCCTTGGAACAGGCCGGACGGCTCGACGGTGCGTGGTACGTCGAGCGCGCCTCCCAGAGCGAGGAGCGATGGCTGCCCGCGACCGAGGTCGACGCCGACTCCGTGCCCTACTTCTCTCTCATCGTGGTCCCCGGCGACACGGCCCCGGGCCGCACCTCGGACCGCATGCGGGACACAGGGGTTTCGAGGCTCACTTCGATCGCACCCCCACGGGCGTCGCGCGAAGGCCAGGCGGCGGAGCTGATCGTGGTCGGCCTCGGGCCAGGCCCAGACGCCTGGCTCACCCCGGAGGCGACGGCCGCGCTCGCTGAGGTCGACCACGTGGTCGGCTATGCGCCCTACGTCGCGCGCGTGCCCCAGCGCGCGGGGCTCACGCGACATGCCTCGGGCAACACCGTCGAGGTCGACCGAGCCCGCGACGCCCTCGACCTCGCACGCGCGGGCGAGCGGGTCGCGGTCGTCTCCGGCGGCGACGCGGGCGTCTTCGGGATGGCGGCAGCGGTCTTCGAGGCGGCCGAGGACCCGACGTACGACGCCGTGGCTATCCACGTACTTCCCGGAGTCAGTGCCGTCCAGGCGGTGGCGGCCAAAGCGGGCGCGCCCATCGGAGCCGACTTCGCGGTCGTCTCCCTCTCCGACCGGCTCAAACCCTGGTCGGTCGTCGAGCGACGCCTGCGAGCGATCGCCGAAGCGGACCTGGTGCTGGCGATCTACAACCCCGCGTCTCGCTCGCGGACCAAACAGATCGCGACCGCCCGCGACGTACTGATGGAACACCGCAAGCCCGACGCCGTGGTGATCGTCGGACGCGACATCGGCCGGACCGAGGAGTCGCTGACCGTCACCACACTTGGAGAACTCGATCCGAGCAGCATCGACATGAAGTGCCTGCTCATCGTCGGCGCCTTGTCGACCCGCGTGAGTCGCGCGGGTGTCTGGACGCCACGCTTCGTGAACGAGCACAGCGTTGACGGAGCCGGCGAGTGACCGTCCACTTCGTCGGTGCCGGTCCGGGTGCGGCCGACCTCCTCACCGTGCGCGCCACCCGGCTGCTCGCCGCGGCCGACGTGGTGCTCTATCCGGGCACCTATCTCGACCCCGACGTGCTCACCCACGTCAGCCCGAGCGCGGAGCTGGTCGACACCCAAGACCTCGACCTCGACCAGATCACCGAGCGCCTCGCGACCGCCCACCACGAGGGCAAGGACGTCGTCCGACTCGCCTCCGGCGACCTCTCCATCTACTCCGCCCTCGCCGAGCAGACCCGTCGCTTGGACGGAGCAGGAGTCCCATGGGACGTCACACCCGGCGTCCCGGCGTACGCCGCAGCCGCCGCGGTCGTCGGCCGCGAGCTGACCGTCCCGCTGATCAGTCAGTCGGTCGTGCTGACCCGCACCCAGGCACGCTCCACCGCGATGCCCGTCACCGAGTCGCTCGCCGCGTTCGCCTCGACCAAGGCGACGCTGGTGCTGCACCTGGCGATCACCAGGGTGCGGAACCTGATGGCCGAGATCGAGCCCGAGTACGGCGGCGACTGTCCCGCCGTCGTCGTCTACCGAGCCAGCCAGCCTGACCAGCAGGTCCTGCGAGGCACGGTCGCGTCCATCGCCGACGCGGTCGAGTCCGCGGAGCTGAAGCAGGCAGCCGTCATCCTCGTCGGCCGCGCACTCGACCCGCGCCCCGGCGGCGAGTCCTATCTCTACGACGCCGCCCGAGACCGGAGCACCAAGCGATGACCGAGGCGACCGCACTCGGCTGGGACGCCGGCTTGTACGACGTCATCAACCGTCGCCGCGACACCCGTCGCGAGTTCACCGGCGAGCCGGTCAAACCCGACGTGCTGGACCGGCTGCTCTCCGCGGCGCACGCGGCCCCGAGCGTCGGGATGAGCCAGCCGTGGGACTTCGTCCTCGTGCGGGACCCCGAGACGCTCGACGCGTTCGGACAGCATGTCGCCGACGAACGGGACGCCTTCGCGGCGTCGTTGGCCGGTGAGCGCGCCGAGACCTTCGCCCGCATCAAGATCGAGGGGATTCGCGAGTCAGGGCTCGGGATCGCGGTCGGCTACGACCCCAGCCGCGGCGGACCGAACGTCCTCGGTCGCCACGCCATCGCGGACGCCGGGCTGTACTCGGTCGTCTGCGCGATCCAGAACCTGTGGCTCGCGGCCACCGCCGAGGGCTTGGGTGTGGGCTGGGTGAGCTTCTACCGCGAGGAGTTCCTCCGTGACCTCGTCGGCTTCCCCGAGCACATTCGGCCGGTGGCCTGGCTGTGCATCGGGCCGATCTCCGAGTTGCCCGACGAGCCGGACCTGGAGCGGTACGGCTGGCGCCACCGCTCACCACTGGACGGCGTCGTGCACGAGGAGCGCTACCGCCAATAGGCCCACTGGGTCACGGTGCGCGCCGGTGTCCAGCCGGTGAAGGACCCGATCGGCGCGGCCGTCTCGACGCTGAGCCGGGTCAGTTCGCCGCCGTGCTGCCGGTAGACATCGGCCAGCAGATGCTCGGTCTCCAAGGTGACACCGTGGACGACGATCCGACCGCCGCGAGGGAGTACGTCGAGGCAGTACTCGATGACGCCCGGGACGGTGGCACCGCCCCCGACGAAGATCGCATCGGGCGTCGGCAGGTCCTTCAGTGCTTCGGGCGCAGGTGCGTGGACGATCTCAAGGCCGGGGACGCCGAGGGATCGGGCGTTGCGCGCGATGCGCTCGGCCCGCTCGGTGTTCGCCTCGATCGCGATCGCCAGGCAGGTCGGGTGGGCGCGCATCCATTCGATCCCGACCGACCCGGCACCGGCGCCGACGTCCCAGAGGCGCTCGCCCGGCACCGGCGCGAGGCGCGCGAGCGCCGAGGCCCGCAGGTCGCGCTTGGTGAGCTGTCCGTCGTTCTCGAAGAGGTCATCGGGCAAGCCGGCCACCCAACCACCGAGGGGCGGTCCGGCGCAGGTGATCGCGACGATGTTGAGCCGGGCGAAGTCGAAGTCCTTCGCGCTCACGATCGCTGCCTTGTCGAAGTAGTGGCTGCTGCCCTTCGTGGGGTTCCCAAGGTCGCCGAGAACGACGAACTCGCTGTCGTCGTAGCCGGCCTCGCCGAGCAGGTCAGCGAGAGCGCGGGGCGTGTGTTCGTCCGAGGACAGGACCAGGATCCGGCGACCGGGCGCCAGCTCACGGCGTACGAGGGAGACATCCCGGCCGACAACGCTCACCACAGCGTGCGACTCCGCAGCCCAGCCCACGGCAGCCCGCGCCAGCGCCACAGACGAGACCGCCGGAACGACCACCACCCGGTCGCGGCCGAGCAGCTCGATGAGGGTGGACCCAATCCCCGATACGAGCGGGTCGCCTGAGGCGAGGACGATCAGCGTGCGGTCGGCGTACTCGGTGACCAGATCGACCAGGCCCTCGCGCAGCGGCGACGGAAGGGGCAGCCGTCGTTGTCCGGGCACGTCCGGCAGCAGCTCAAGATGTCGAGGGGCGCCGACGACGACGGACTCCGGACCCTCCAGGATGCGCGGGTCTGCGAGCGCATCGTCGGCGCTGATGCCGACCACGACAACCGGGGCCATGGCAGCAGACGCTATCGTGAGCGCCAACAGGTGCGAGGTGCCCCAACGCCCCAACGATCGGAAACGGTCGGGACGGTCGGCGGGGAGAATCTGGGAAGCCGGTGAGACTCCGGCACAGGCCCGCTGCGGTGAGCCAGGCCCTTCATGCGAGGGGACCTGGTAAGTCCGAAGACCGGCCTCGCGCCCGAACAGTCCGGCAGGCCCGTCGGACCGTCGAATCGAGCGGGAGCCTCAATGCCGGTGAACTATCCCTTTTCAGCCGTCCTCGGATGCGCGACCGACGCCCCCGACGGCTCGGGTCTCGACGACATGGGCCTGGCGCTGGTCCTGACCACGATCGCGCCCGAGATCGGCGGCGTGCTCGTCCGGGGCGAGAAGGGCACGGCGAAGTCCACTACCGTCCGCGCCCTCGCCGCAGTGTTGCCCCCGATCGAGGTCTACGCCCAGGATCGCTTCGCCATCGACCCCGCCGACGCCTCGGCGACCTCGCCGGACGGCCCGTTCGGCGAAGGCGCGGAGACCACGACCCGTTCCGTGCGCCTGGTCGAACTCCCTGTCGGCGCGACGGAGGACCGCGTCCTGGGATCTCTTCACCTGGAGCGCGCGCTCTCGCACGGCAAGGTCGAGTACGAGCCCGGGCTGCTGGCCCGCGCCCACCGCGGCATCCTCTACGTCGACGAGGTCAATCTTCTGCACGACCACCTGGTCGACCTGCTTCTCGACGCCGCGGCGATGGGCCGCGCGAGCGTCGAGCGCGATGGGGTCTCGGTCGAGCACGCCGCACGCTTCGTACTGATCGGCACGATGAATCCCGAGGAGGGCGAGCTCCGCCCGCAGCTCCTCGACCGCTTCGGTCTCACGGTGGAGGTCGCGGCGCCGCGCGAACCCGCCTTGCGCGCCGAGGTCGTACGCCGACGGATGGCCTACGACGCCGACCCGGCGGCCTTCGTCGCGCGCTACGCCGGGGCGGACCGCGCCCTCACCGAGCGGATCGAGTCAGCGCGGGAGCGGATCGGCAAGGTCCAACTCACCGAGCCGGCGCTGCTCAAGATCGCCGAGGTCTGCGCTGCCTTCGAGGTCGACGGACTGCGGGCCGACATCGTCACCGCCCGCACCGCCGTCGCACACGCCGCGTGGGCCGGACACGACGAGGTGACCAAGGCCGACATCCGTCAGGCAGCACTGCTGGCGCTCCCGCACCGCCGACGCCGCAACCCGTTCGACGCCCCCGGCCTGGACGAGGAGCTGCTCGACCAGATCCTCGGCGATGAGGACCTGCCGCCCGAGCCGCCCGAGGGACCCGCTCCCGACGAGCTTCCGACTCCGCCAAGCGGAGCCGATGACACGGGTGCGGGCGAGCCAGACGACGGGCCGTCGCAATCCGAGCCGGCCCCCGACAGCCCCAGCCAGGATGCTCCCGCACAGGCCCCGAGTCCCAGTGCCGGCTCCAGCGAACCCAGTGGACCCGGCGGGAGTGAGTCTGTGGTCGCAGCGGCGACGCCGTACCGTCCCAAGCTGCTCGCGGTGAAGGGCATCGGCGCGGGCGTCGCCGGCCGGCGCAGCCGCGCGCTGTCGACGACCGGCCGCCGCGTCGGTGCTACGCCCGGCGACTCCGGCTCGCTCGACCTCGTGGAGACGCTCAAGGCCGCCGCAGGCAAGCAGCCCACCCGCGGGCGTCGCGGCGACGGCGGGCGGGTGGATGTTCGTGGGGAGGACCTGCGCGTCGCCGTGCGCGAGGGCCGCGAAGCGAACCTCGTGCTCTTCTGCGTCGACGCGTCCGGGTCGATGGCCGCACGCAAGCGGATGACCCAGGTCAAGACCGCCGTGCTCTCGCTGCTGCTCGACGCCTACCGTCGGCGCGACAAGGTCGGGCTGATCACCTTCCGAGGCCACGACGCCATTCTCGCGCTGCCACCGACCCACAGCGTCGAGGTCGCGGCGACGAGACTCGAGGAACTTCCCGCCGGCGGCCGGACACCCCTGGCGGAAGGCCTGCTGGAGGCTGCCCGCGTGCTCCAGCGGGAGCGCCTCCGCGACTCCCGGCTCCGGCCCTTGCTCGTCGTCGTCACCGACGGCCGGGCCACCGGCGGGAAGGACGCGGTCACGCGCTCACTTCAGGCGGCCGACCACCTCGCCGGGCTCGGCGTCACGACGATCGTGGTCGACGGCGAGCGTGGGCCGCTGCGTCTCGGCCTCGCCCGCAGGCTCGCTGTGCATCTGCGAGCCGAGCACCTGCCCGTCTCCGAGGTCAGCGCACAGGCGCTCACCGTCGCCGTGAAGGGAGCCGCCTGATGCCGCAGGGACAGCCCATCGTCGTACCCGAGGACGGACTCACCACCGCGCAGCGCCGCAGACTCCCACTACTGATGGTCAACACCGGTGATGGCAAGGGAAAGTCGAGTGCCGCCTTCGGGATGGCGATCCGTGCCTGGAACCAGGGATGGGACATCGGGGTCTTCCAGTTCGTGAAGTCGGCCAAGTGGCGGATCGGTGAGCAGGCGGTTCTGGAGCGGCTGGGTCAGCTCCACGAGGAGACCGGCGAGGGCGGCCCGGTCGAGTGGCACAAGATGGGCTCGGGCTGGTCGTGGTCGCGCAAGGCCGGGGATGCCGAGGACCACGCTCGCGATGCTGCGGAGGGCTGGGCGGAGGTGAAGCGCCGGATCGCTGAGGAGCGACACGACCTCTACGTCCTGGACGAGTTCACCTATCCGATGGAGTGGGGCTGGGTCGACGTCGACGACGTGGTCTCGACGCTTCGCGACCGCCCCGGCCGCCAGTTCGTCGTCGTGACCGGGCGCCGCGCCAACCCGGCGCTGGTCGAGGCGGCTGATCTGGTCACCGAGATGGCGAAGGTCAAGCACCAGATGGACCGTGGGCAGAAGGGCCAGGCGGGCATCGAATGGTGAGCCTGCCCCGCCTCGTCGTCGCTGCCCCCTCGACGGGACAGGGCAAGACCACCGTCGCCACCGGCCTGATGGCCGCACTGCGCATCGCCGGTCACAAGGTCAGCGGACACAAGGTCGGACCCGACTACATCGACCCCGGCTATCACGCGCTCGCGACCGGTCGTCCGGGCCGCAACGTCGACCCCCATCTGGTCGGTGAAGAACGCATCGTGCCGCTTCTGTTGCACGGTGCGCGAGGTGCCGACGTGGCGGTCATCGAGGGCGTGATGGGCCTGTACGACGGTCGGTTGGGCACCGACGGCTACTCCTCGACAGCACACCTCGCCAAGCTGACCGGCTCTCCGGTGATCCTCGTCGTCGACGTCGCCCGGATGTCACGGACCGCCGCCGCGATCGCCGCGGGCATGGCGGCGTACGACGACACAGTGAACATCGCCGGCGTCGTCCTCAACCGGACCGGCTCGCCTCGCAACGACGCCGAGATCGTCGCGGCGATGGAACGGACCGGGCTGCCTGTCCTCGGCCTGCTGCCGCGCGACGAGGAACTCGCCACCCCCTCGCGCCATCTCGGGCTCGTACCCGCGGCCGAGCGTGACGGCTCCGTGGCGCTCCTGCACCGGCTCGGCGAGCAGGTGGCCGCGCATCTCGACCTCGACGCGATCCTCGCCGTCGCCCGAAGCGCGCCCGACCTCGACGCAGCGCCGTGGACTCCTGCCGACGAGGTGCAGCCGGTCGCCGGGGGCGAGCGCCCGGTGATCGCCGTGGCGGGTGGCCGCGCGTTCACTTTCCGCTACGCCGAGACCGAAGAGCTGCTCCGCGCGGCCGGCTGCGAGGTCGTCACCTTCGACCCCATCGCCGCCACCGCACTTCCCGAGGGCACGCAGGGGATCTACCTCGGCGGCGGCTTTCCTGAGGTGTACGCCGCAGAGCTCGCGGCCAACCGTGCGCTGCTCCACGACCTGCGTGACGCCGTTGCGTCCGGCGTCCCGACCGTCGCCGAGTGCGCTGGGCTGCTCTATCTCGCCGAGACGCTCGACGGCTCGCCGATGGCCGGCGTACTCCCGGCCACCGCGGCGATGAATGAACGGCTCACGCTGCGCTATCCCGTGGCGACCGCGGTGACCGACTCACTGCTCACCCGCGCCGGGGAGCAGGTCACCGGCCACGAGTTCCACAAGACGCGGACCACCCCTGTCACGGGTGACGCGCCGGCCTGGGAGATCGACGGCGACGCGACCGGATTCGCCACCCCGACCCTCCACGCCTCCTACCTCCACGTTCACTGGGCAGGTCATCCTCACCTCGCCCAGCGATTCGCTGACGCCGCGCGTAACGCACCACGGCACCGAAGCCACCTTGATCCGTCGCTCGCCGAGGAGAGCGCGTCCCTCACTGAGCCCACGACGGCGCCCCCGACACCGACACCCCGGCGTCCGCTGCGTCACCACGGGGACGCCGAGACCGGCCGCGGCCTGCTCGACTTCGCCGTCAACGTCTACGAAGGCCCTCGCCCCGAGTGGCTCGAACGCGCCCTACGCGCTTCCTTGGCTGAAGCCGTGTCCTACCCCGACGCCTCGGCCGCCCGGTCGGCGGTCGCGCAGCGACACAGCCGCAGAGGCGACGAGGTGCTCCCCACCGCGGGGGCCGCGGAAGCCTTCACTCTGATCGCGCGGCTGCGCCCGTGGCGCAACCCCGTCGTCGTCCATCCCCAGTTCACCGAGCCCCACGCGGCCCTGGAGCAGGCTGGCCACAAGGTCACCAGCGTCCTGTGCCGCCCCGAGCGCGGCTTCGCGCTCGACCCGGACGACGTGCCGGAGGACGCCGATCTGGTCATCGTGGGAAACCCGACGAACCCCACCGGCGTCCTGCACCCGGCAGCCGTCATCAAGAAGCTGCGGCGCAAGGGCCGACTCGTCGTCGTCGACGAGGCATTCATGGATGCCGTCCCGGGAGAGAGCGAGTCGCTGGTCCGCGAGCGCCTCCGAGGACTCGTCGTGCTGCGCAGCCTCACCAAGCACTGGTCCATCCCCGGCATCCGAGCCGGGTACGTCGTCGGCGACAACCTCGTCGTGCGCCAGCTCGCCGACCTCCAGACTCCGTGGTCGGTCTCGACTCCGGCTCTCGCCGCGCTCATCGAGTGCAGCAAGAGAAACGCCACCGCGGAGACCCGTCGGCGCGCCCACGAGCTTCAGCACTGGGGCGACTTCCTCCAAGGTGGCCTCCGCGGACGCGGCATCGACTTCGTCCCGTCCTCGGCGCCGTACGTCCTGGCACGTCTCGGGGACAGCGCACACGCCGCCCTGCGCGAGGACGGCATCGCCGTACGCCGGGCCGACACCTTCCCCGGTCTCGACTCCAGTTGGGTCCGCATCGCCGTCCGGCCGCAATCGACGACCGTCCAGCTCTTCGCCGGCATCGACCGCCTGCCCGCCCGCCAGCCCGCCTAACCATCAGTCAGGACCACCTCATGCCCCGAGTCTCCGCACCCTCCGACATCGCACGCGACCACGCAGCCAAGCGTCTTGGCGCGCTCGCGACACCGCCTGGGGCTCTCGGGCGGCTCGGCGACCTCGCTGTCTGGGTCTCCGCCTGCCAGGGCCAAGTGCCTCCCGCCGCGGTCGACAACGTCCGTCTCGTGATCTTCGCCGGGGACCACGGTGTCGCGGCGCACGGCGTCTCCGCCTTCCCGCCCGCGATCACCGGTGCGATGGTCCGCACGTTCCTGCTCGGGAAGGCGGGCGTCAGCGCTCTCGCGAACGCTCACGGTGTCGCCGTACGCGTGCTCGACCTGGGCGTGGATGAGGACTTCGACGACCTCGACCCCGACACCAGGGCCGCGCTCACGGCCCACAAGGTGCGACGGGCCAGTGGCGCCATCCACATCGAAGACGCGCTCACGGGCGAGCAGACCCAGGCGGCACTCGCCGCCGGAGCCGCGGTGGCGCGCGAGGAGATCAAGGCCGGCGGCCAGCTCCTCATCAGCGGCGACATGGGCATCGGCAACACCACACCCGCCGCCGCGATGATCGCCGCGGCCCTCGGGCTGCCCGGCGCGGAGGTCGTGGGCCGCGGCACCGGGATCGACGGCGCCGCCCTGCTCCACAAGGTCTCCGTGGTGGACGCCGCACTGGCGCGAGCCGGCGCGCGTGCCGACGACCCGATCGAGACCCTGGCGGCCCTTGGCTCGGCCGACCTCGCCGCGAGCACCGGCTTCCTGCTCGCGGCCGCCCAGGAAGGCGTGCCGGTGCTGCTCGACGGGCTGATGAGCGTTGCCTGCGCCCTGACCGCGGACCGGATCGAGCCCGGCGCCGCCGCGTGGTACGCAGCCGGTCACCGCTCCACCGAGCCCGCGCAGGCGCTCGCCCTGGCCAAGATGGGTCTTGAGCCGCTGCTCGACCTCGGTATGCGCCTCGGCGAGGGGTCGGGTGCTGTCGCAGCGGTTCCCGTGGTGCGATCGGCCGCCGCACTGTTGCGGGATGTCGCCCTGCTGAGCGAGCTCGGAGCCTGATGCTCGTCGACGCCTGGCGTCTCGCCCTCGGGACGCTCACCGCGGTGCCGGTGAAGCCGCCCGCGGTCGTCGATCGACGCCGGGCGGCGCTCGCGATGGTGATCGCTCCACTCGCGGCACTTCCTCTCGGGATCGCCGCCGGACTGGTCGTCCTCCTCGGCGGATGGTGGAACCTGCCCCCACTCGTCACCGCCCTCCTGGCGATCGGGGTGGCCGTGCTGGGGAACCGTGGCTTCCACTTGGATGGCCTTTCCGACATCACGGACGGGATGTCGGCCTCCTACGACCGCGAGCGGTCTCTTGCCGTGATGAAGACGGGTACGTCGGGTCCAGCCGGCGTCGTGGCAATCGTCCTCGTCCTGGGCCTCCAAGTTGCGGCCCTTGCCGCGCTGGTCGAGATGTCCGACGCCGGCCGCGTGGCAGCTCTGCTCGTGGTCGCGCTCTGCGCCTCGCGCCTCGCGCTGGTTGCTTGCTGTGCGCGGGGGATCAGGCCGGCTCGTGCTGACGGCCTCGGCAAGCTCTACACCGAGACCGTGCCGCGCGTCGTCGCAGCCGTCGGCTGGATTGTTGGCGCCGCCGCTCTTGCAGGTGCCGCTGCATGGGTGGGGCTCGACTGGTGGCGCGGCGTCGTGGCCGTCGCCTTGGCGCTCCTCGTGGTCGTGATCGTCATCGCCCGTGCCGTCCGCCGCTTCGGCGGCGTGACCGGAGACGTCTTCGGAGCGGCCATCGAGCTCGCCTTCGCCACGATCTTGGTGACCCTCGCATGAGGGCGCGCACCATGGGGCTCCTGCTCGGGTACGCCGCTGATCGTGTGCTCGGCGACCCGCAGCGATACCACCCGGTGGCCGGCTTCGGCCGCCTCGCCAACCTGCTGGAGTCGCGGATCTACGCCGACTCGCGCGCTCGCGGAGCCGTCCACAATGCGGTTCTCGTCGGCGGAGCTGTGGCGGCTGGAGCCGTCTCCGAGAGCCTTACGCACGAGCGCCCGATTGCGCGCACCCTCGTCATCGCCGCTGCGACGTGGACGGTGCTCGGTGGCCGCTCCTTGGAGCGCGAGGCCGACAACGTCCACGCTGTCCTTACCGCAGGCGACCTGCCTGCCGCCCGGATGCAGGTCAAGCGTCTGATCGGACGCGACACCGACGAGCTAGATGCGTCGGAGATCTCCCGCGGCGTTATCGAGTCGGTCGCCGAGAACACCGCCGACGCGATCACCGGGCCGCTGATGTGGGGAGCCGTGCTCGGTGTGCCGGGGCTGCTCGGCTACCGGGCGGCCAACACCCTCGACGCGATGGTCGGGCACCACAACGCCCGCTATGAGAACTACGGCTGGGCCTCGGCCCGACTCGACGACCTGGCCACGTGGCCCGCCGCACGACTTGTCGGACTGCTGACGATGGCCGCCGACCCGCGTCGCGCCCGCGCGGCCTGGACGACCTGGCGGCGCGACGCGTCCGGCCACCCAAGTCCCAACGCGGGAGTCGCTGAGTCAGCCTTCGCCGGCGCGCTGGGCATCCGCTTAGGCGGCACCAACCACTACTACGGCGGACGTCGGATCGAGCACCGCGCGATCATGGGTGACGGCCGCCCCGCTCAACCCCATGACATCGTCGGCGCCAACCGGATAGCCCGGCGCGTGGGGGCCAGCGCCGCCTGCGTAGCCGCTCTGGCGGCCCTGGTCACGCTGAGAGACAGCAGCCGATGAACGCCCTTGTCCTCGTCGGCATGTCGGTCAGTGACGTCGACCGCCGCGACCTCCTGACCGCCGAGGCGGCTCGGCGCGGCGGGAGCGTGGCGTTCCTTCAGATGGGTGACCCCTCACTCTCGCGCGAACTGACGGAGATCGCCGATGACGGCGCCACCACGATCACGCTCGTCGGTGTCAACACGGGGCCGATCGGTCCGGCCCACTCGTGGCTTCGCCGGATCGCAGCCCACTGGTGGCGCGAGAGGGCCGGACTCAAGCCGACCGTCTACGTGGCCACGCGCCTCGCCTCGCAGCTCGACCAGCTCGACGACGTACTCACGGAGACGAAGCCGATCGGCGGCGACGAGCCCGGCCTCACCTCCGCGGCTTGGGAGGACGTCACGGGGCATCGCCATCAGGTGATGATCTGCCGTGGTCCTCGCTGCACGGCCAAGGGAGCCGAGGACAACCTGCGCGCCATGATCCTCTCGATGATGGAGCACCAGCTCGGCGACGCGGACGTGCTCCTCGTCCACACCGGATGCCAGTTCCCGTGCAACCAAGCGCCGGTCATCAGCGTCCAGCCCGACGACGTCTGGTACGGCCACGTCGACGCCGAGACCTCCAGCAGGATCGTGGAATCGCACTTCCGCGACGGCGTTCCGGTCGACACCCATCGGCTGCCGCGATAGGGTTCCCTCACACGTCGTACGTGAGGAAGCCGGTGAGAATCCGGCACGGTCACGCCACTGTGAGTGTCTCCGCGAGGAGGCCGAAGTCAGATCTTCCGACGCCGTGTTCTCCGCCCATCCATGGAACGTTGTATTCCAGAAGGAGTATCACGTGAGCAACACGTCTGCTATCTCCAGCCCCATCACCCAGCCGCTCGTCACCGCCAAGGCGGCGACGATCGCGCTCCTCGCCGGCGTCGCGCTTCTCGCGCTGCTGGTCTACTACTTCATCGGCGTCGACGAGGGCGCCATGTCTGTGTTCGGCAAGAGCATGGTCGTCCACGAGTTCTTCCACGACGGCCGACACTTCCTCGGCTTCCCCTGCCACTGAGCCTCGGCGAGCAGGAGAACAACAGAACATGGTGAAGCAACTCATTGGTCGTGGCGCGCTCTCAGGAGCCGTCGCGGGCCTCGTCGCCTTCATTTTCGCGCGCATCTTCGCGGAGCCGGTGATCTCCAAGGCGATCGACTACGAGTCGGCGCGTGACGCCGCTCAGGACGCGCTCGACAAGGCAGCCGGGATCGCCGTCCCCGCCGCTGGACCCGACATCTTCAGCCGGACGATCCAGATGGACGTTGGCATCGGCGCCGGCCTGATCCTCTTCGGCGCCGCCATGGGCGCGCTGGTCGCGGTCGGGTACGTCGTGGCCATCGGTCGTGTCGGCAGGGTGCGCCCGTTCCAGCTTGCCCTTCTCGTGCCGGTCTTCTACTTCCTCGGCGTCTTCGCGGTGCCGTTCCTGAAGTACCCGGCCAACCCGCCGGCCATCGGTCACGAGGAGACGATCCGCACGCGCGGGACGCTCTACCTCGTCACCGTCCTGGTCTCGTGCATCGCTCTGTTCCTGGCCGTCTACATCGGCCAACGACTGCACGCGCGGATGAGCCTCTACAAGACCGTGCTGATCGTGGGTGCTGGATACGTGGTCGTCATGGCGATCCTCTTCCTGGTCCTGCCGCCGCTGGGTCACCTGCACGCCAACGTCGTTGAGTACGGGAAGCAGGACACCGAGACGCCGCTTCCGCTCAAGGATGCCGATGGAAACCTCGTGTTCCCGGGCTTCCCGGCTGACCTTCTGGCCAAGTTCCGGGTGTACTCGATCATCAACCAGGTGATCCTGTGGGGCGGCATCGCTCTGCTCTTCGCACCGCAGGCCCAGAAGCTGCTGGACCCGGCAGGTGCCAAGGCGGGCAAGGAGAGCCGCTTCGCCGAGGACCACACGCCGGTCGCTGTCTGAGATCACCGCCGGATCAGCCCGCGGCCTGCGACGGACATCGGTCCGGCCGCAGGCCGCGGTTGATCAGACGAGGAGTTACGCCGGACGGCTCGCAGCCTCTTCCGCTGGCGCTCGACCGATGCGGTGTGTCCTTCACTCCTCTTCGAGTTCGAGCGCGGCCGTCGGCCGGCGCTCATGGTGCAGCGAAGCGTGACGCCGCGTGTCCGGATTCGGTCCTAGGGTTCGTCTAGGGTTGACGTCCCTTGAGGTTTCGGCAGGCCGAGCCGTCACAGAATCAGATCCGCGCGTTGGGCGAGAAGATAGCCTGGCAAGCGCACATCCGGGGCCAAGCCGATTCCCCTATAGAAGGCGTCGACCGCCGCCGTACGGCGCGCCGCCGGGACATTGTCAAACTCGTTCGCCTTTGGCTCGCACAGCACTATCTCATGTGGTGGCAGATGGGCGATCGCGGCGCGAACAAGGAGCATTCCGAGCCGTTGGCCAAGGAACGCCGGCTCAAGCTCAAGGTTCAGGATCTCGGTCGCCCAAGGGATATTCCTGCCGTCTGTGAAGAGTTCGGACAGGCCATCGTGATGGTCTTGTCCCTCCTCGCACCGCTTGACCCGGATCCGTCCGATTACGTGCTCTCCGTTCGCCGATTTCGGATACCAGCCCTCTAACGGCGCGTCGCCGGAGATCCCGGTCGCCCAAAGCCGCCACTCCCTGTACAGGCAATCGTCGATTACATAGGAGTTGTAGTCGAAGACCTCTACGTGAGCTGCACTGGAGCGGGAGGCTCGTTCCGGGAGCAAGGGCACGCCTCATTCAAGCCCATGTGCCACACATGGCTCCGCTACGACGTCGCAGAGGGACATCTAGAGGAGGACGACGCGGCCTGCGACGACCAGATGGACCTCGTCGCAGGCTGCGGCCACCTCCTGGTTGACCATGCCGAGCAGGTCGCGGAAGAGCCGGCCGGACCGGTGGGACGGCACGACTCCGAGGCCGACCTCGTTGGTGACGAGGACCGTCCGTTCGCCCTGATCGCGTACGCGAAGGACGTCGGCGGCGTCGCGGACCTCTCGCTCGATCACGCGGGTCGCCTCGGCCGAGGACACCTCCCACAGATCGCGCTCGTCGAGTACGGCCGTGAGCCAGGTGCCGAGGCAGTCGACGATGAGGTCGCCGTCGGTCCTCGCCAGGACGCCGACGAGATCGTGCGACTCGATCGTTGTCCAGTTCGCCGAGCGCCGGGCTTGATGGACGGCGACGCGCTCTGCCCAGTCCGCATCGTCGTACGTCGGCCCGGGAGCGAGGTAGGTGGCCGGCCCCGGCAGGAGCGACTCGGCGTGCCGGGACTTGCCCGACCGCACGCCTCCGGTGACCAGGACCCTCACGACAGACCCCTCACCCAGGCGAGTGCCTCGTCGACCGAGTGCACGGTCGGGACGCCCGCGGGCGCTGCCGGGCGACGTACGACGACGACGGCGGCGCCGAGCTCGGCGGCGGCCTGCATCTTGGGCCACGTGAAGGTGCCGCCGGAGTCCTTGGTGACGACGACGTCACTCCCGTGGCGACGCATCAGCTCCAGCTCGCCGTCGAGGGTGTAGGGGCCACGGCTGGTGATCAGCTCCCAGGACGGTGGAAGGTCGAGGTCGGGGACGTCGACGACGCGCGCCGTCGCGGCGCGGGCGCCCAGAGCCGGGATGAAGCGAGCCAGCTCCTGGCGGCCGACGGTGAGGAAGGGGCGCTCGCCAAGGTCCGCCGCCAGCGCGGCGGCCTCTTCGTGGGTGGCGGTGTAGTGCCAGGTCGGATCAGGTGCCCAGCCGGGCCTCTCCAGGCGGAGGAGCGGGCGGCCCTCGGCAGAGCACGCGGCCACGGCGTTCGCGCTCATTCCCATCGCGAAGGGGTGGGTCGCGTCGACCACCGCGTCGTACTCGCTCAGTGCGGCGCGCAGACCCTCGACACCGCCGAAGCCGCCGATGCGTACCGGGCCGACGGGAAGTCGAGGTCGGGCCACGCGTCCTGCCAGCGAGCTGGTGACGTCGATGCTCTCGTCAACCAGGTAGCCGGCGAGATCGCGGGCCTCGCTGGTGCCACCGAGCAGCAGAAGCCTCATCCCGCACCTCCGGGCGGCAGGATCGGCGGGTCGTCTGAGGCACCCGTGCGGGCGAGGGCAAGCAGGGCGTCGACGTCGAGGTGCTTCTCGACCAGGTCGCCGAGCAGGTCGAGACGTCGCTCCCGCGCGTCGGGGAACGAGATAGTCGACGGCGTGAGGCCGAGGGCCTCGGCTAGAAACGCGCGGCGCAGCTCGTCGCCCTCCAGGCTGCCGTGCCACATGGTGCCGAAGACATTGCCGTTGCGTGCACCGCCAAGGAACGGCTCGCCGGAGCCGACGGTGATGCGTCCATGGTGGATCTCGTAGCCGTGGGCAGCGACGCCGAACGCGTCACCGGACGGCAGTCGCAGGTTCTTCTCGGACTCGAAGTCGGTGCGGACGTCGAGCAGCCCGAGCCCGTCGACCGTGACGCCGCTCGCGCCTTCGACGCCTTCGGGGTCGGCAATCACGTGGCCGAGCATCTGGAAGCCTCCGCAGATCCCCAGCAGCGGGCGTTCGCGGCGGGCGTGGTCGAGGATCGCGGCATCGAGGCCGCGGGAGCGAAGCCAGGCCAGGTCGGAGATCGTCGAGCGGGTGCCGGGCATGACGATCAGGTCGGCATCGGCGAGCTCGCGCGCGTCGGCGGCGAACACGACATCGAGGTCGGGCTCGAGTCCCAGGGCGTCGGCATCGGTGAAGTTGCTGATCCGCGGGAGTCGGATGACCGCGACCTTCCGCGCGCCGTCGGACTGCGCGCGCCGGCCGTCGAGGTCGAGCGCGTCCTCGGAGTCGAGCCACAGGCTCGGGTCCCACGGCAGTACGCCGTAGACGCGCCGTCCGGTCAGGCGCTCCAACGAGTCCAGGCCCGGCGCGAGAAGCGAGGAGTCACCGCGGAACTTGTTGACCACGAAGCCTGCGATGAGCCGCTGGTCCTCAGGTGCGAGTAGCGCGACCGTGCCGTACATCGCCGCGAAGACTCCGCCACGGTCGATGTCTCCCACCACCACCGTTGGCAATGAGGCATGGCGAGCCAGGCCCATGTTGACGTAGTCGCCCGCGCGGAGATTGATCTCGGTCGGGCTCCCTGCGCCCTCCGCGACGATTACGTCGAACCGCGAGGCGAGGTCGTCGTACGCCGCGTGGGCGGCCTTGGCGAGGTGCCGTCGACCGTCCTGCCAGTCGGCGGAGGAGACCTCACCGGCAGGGTGGCCCATCAGGACGACGTGGCTGCGCCGGTCGCTGCCCGGCTTGAGCAGGACAGGGTTCATCGCCGGCTCCGGCGTGACACCGGCGGCGAGTGCTTGCACCCACTGGGCGCGGCCGATCTCGGCTGTCGTGCCGTCAGGCGCGGCGCAGACCATCGAGTTGTTTGACATGTTCTGCGCCTTGTATGGCGCCACCCGGATGCCGCGCCGCGCGAGCGCGCGGCACAGGCCCGTCGTGACGACCGACTTGCCCGCGTCCGAGGTCGTGCCTGCCACCAACAGTCCCGCCATCAGGGCGCCCGCAACAGGTAGACGTCCATCACCCAGCCGGCCGACTCCTTGGCTCGCTGCCGAGCCTTCTCGACGTCGCCTGCAACCGCGCCGACGCGGCCTGAGACCAGCTCTTCGGAGTCGGTGCCGAGGTTGGCGCCCCACCAGATCGACCAGTCGTCGAGCCCGTCCAGATCGAGGGTGCCGGTGAGCATCACGCAAAGGTTCGTCTGACCGGTCGCGATGTCGTCTCGAAGCCGTCGCGCGGTGGTGACGTGCACCGGCTGCCCGACGGGGTGCAGCACGATCCGGTGCCGAGCGGCGAGGATCTGCGGCGCGCTGATGCCCGGCAGGACGTCGTACTCCATCGGCAACCGTCCGGCGAGCTGCTCGACGACGCGGATCGTGGAGTCGTAGAGCGACGGGTCGCCCCACACCAGGAAGGCGGCCGTGCCCTCCCGCTCGCGCAGGACGCTCTCGTACGCAGACACCCTCGCCTCGTGCCAGTCCCTGACCGCCTTGCCGTAGTCGGTGGGATCGGCCCGGTCACGCTCGGGATCCGGCACCGAAATCACCTCGACGCCGTACGCCTCGGCGATCGCCCGTCGGGCCGCGAGCAGCCCGTCGTCGCCGGACTTCTCGGCGGCGATCACGTAGTCACACGACCGCAGCGCGTTCGCCACCTCAGGCGTCACGTGCTGCGGCCCCATTCCGACGCCTAGGATCCAGACCTTCACCGACCGATCACGCCTCGATGCCGTCTTCCAGGTCGCCCTCGACGTCGAGGTAGACCTGCTGCATGGCGGCGAGGGTCTCGGCGTCCGGCTCGGCCCACAGTCCGCGGTCGGCGGCCTCGTGGAGCCGCTCGACGATGCCGCGCAGCGCCCACGGGTTCGACTTCTTCAGGAACTCCTGGTTGGTCTCGTCCAGGACGTACTCACTCGCGAGCTTCTCGTACATCCAGTCGTGCACGACGCCCGCCGTGGCGTCGAAGCCGAAGAGATAGTCGACGGTCGCGGCCAGCTCGAAGGCGCCCTTGTAGCCGTGCCGCTGCATGGCCGCGATCCAACGTGGGTTCACCACGCGGGCGCGGAACACGCGGGCGGTCTCCTCGGACAGGGTCCGGGTGCGGATCGCATCGGGGCTGGTCGAGTCACCGACGTACGCCTTCGGGTCGGACCCGGTGAGTGCGCGCACCGTGGCGACCATGCCGCCGTGGTACTGGAAGTAGTCGTCGGAGTCGGCGATGTCGTGCTCGGCGGAGTCGACGTTCTTGGCCGCGACCTTGATCCGGCGGTAGTTGGAGCGCATGTCGTCCGCGGCGGGTACGCCGTCGAGCTCGCGGCCGTAGGCGAATCCGCCCCAGGCCGTGTAGACCTCGGCGAGATCCTCGTCGGAGCGCCACGTGCCCGACTCGATGACCTGGAGGATGCCGGCACCGTAGGAGCCGGGCTTGGAACCGAAGATCCGGGTGGACGCGCGTCGGGCGTCGCCGTGCTCGGCGAGGTCGGCCTGATAGTTCACCCTGACGAAGTTCTGCTCGGCGGGCTCGTCCAGCCCGGCGACCATCTTCACGGCGTCGTCGAGCATCGCGACGACGTGCGGGAAGGCGTCGCGGAAGAAGCCGGAGATGCGCACGGTGACATCGATCCGCGGTCGCGCCAGCTCGTCCAGCGGCACGACGTGCAGTCGGCTCACTCGACGGGACGCCTCGTCCCACTCGGGACGGACGCCGAGCAGTGCGAGCACCTCGGCCACGTCGTCGCCGCTCGTGCGCATGGCCGACGTGCCCCACACCGAGAGGCCCACCGAGGTCGGGTAGTCGCCGGTCTCCTCGACGTACTTCTCGACGAGCGAGTCGGCCATCGCCTGACCGGTCTCCCATGCGAGACGGGACGGCACCGCGCGCGGGTCGACGGTGTAGAAGTTGCGGCCGGTGGGCAGCACGTTGACCAGGCCGCGCAGCGGCGATCCGCTCGGTCCGGCGGGAACGAAGCCGCCGTCGAGCGCGTGCAGTACGGCGTCGAGCTCGTCGGTCGTGCGAGCGAGTCGCGGCACCACCTGCTCGGCGGCGAAGGTCAGGACCTGCTGGACGGCGGGGTCGTCGTGGAGATCCGGCGCGATGGAGGCGTCCCAGCCGGCGGCCTCCATCCGCTCGATCAGCTCACGTGCGCGGGTCTCGGCCTCGTCGACGGCGCTGAGATCGGCGCCGTCCTTGAGGCCCAGTGCGGCACGGAGGCCGGGCACGGCGTTGCCCACGCCGCCCCAGACCTGCGCGGCGCGCAGGATCGAGAGCACGAGGTTGACCCGCGCCTCGCCGCTCGGCGCTGCGCCGAGCACATGAAGGCCGTCGCGGATCTGCGCATCCTTGATCTCGCACAGCCAGCCGTCGACGTGGAGCAGGAAGTCGTCGAACTCCTCGTCCTCCGGACGCTCGTCCAGTCCGAGGTCGCGGTGCAGCTCGGCCGCGTGCATCAGCTGCCAGATCTCGCCCCGGATGGCCGGCAGCTTGGCCGGGTCCATCGCCGAGATCTTGTCGTACTCCTCCAGGAGACCTTCCAGTCGGGCGATGTCGCCGTAGGACTCCGCCCGGGCCATCGGTGGAACGAGGTGGTCGACGATCGTGGCATGCGCGCGGCGCTTGGCCTGTGCGCCCTCGCCAGGGTCGTTCACGAGGAAGGGATAGATCAGCGGCATCGAGCCGATCGCGGCGTCCGGGCCGCACGACGCCGAGAGCGCGGCGGTCTTGCCGGGCAGCCATTCCATCGAGCCGTGCTTGCCGAGGTGGATGACTGCATGAGCCTCGAAACCACCCTTGTCCTTCGGGGCTTCCAGCCAGCGGTAGGCACCGAGGTAGTGATGGGACGGCGGCAGGTCGGGGTCGTGGTAGATCGCGACCGGGTTCTCGCCGAACCCCCGTGGCGGCTGGATCAGGATGACCACGTTGCCGGCACGGAGCGTGGCGAGCACCAGCTCGCCGTCGTCGTTGACGAAGAGGGACCCGGGCGAGGCACCCCACTTCTCGACCATCGTCTCGCGCAGGTCTTCGGGAAGGTCGGCCCTCCACGCGTCGTACTCCGCCTTCGAGATGCGGACGTGGGCGTCGGTGAGCTGTGCCGAGGTCAGCCACTCCTCGTCCTGCCCGCCGGCGGCGATCAGGGCGTGGATGAGGGCATCGCCGGCCTCGGTGTCGTCGTCGAGATCGAGCAGCGGCAGCACCACGCTGGGAGTGGACGCAGTGTCGGTGCCGAGGTCGTAGCCGGCGTCGCGCAGTCGGCGCAGCAGCCGGATCGCGGAGACGGGCGTGTCGAGACCGACCGCGTTGCCGATCCGGGCGTGCTTGGTGGGGTAGGCCGAGAGGACGAGCGCGAGTCGCTTCTCGGCGTTGGCGGTACGCCGGAGCCGGGCGTGGTTGGCCGCCAGGCGCGCGACGCGGCCCGCCCGCTCGGGGTCGGCGACGTAGTGCGGCAGACCCTGGTCGTCGATCTCCTTGAACGAGAACGGGCCTGCGCTGATCCGGCCGTCGAACTCGGGGATCGCGATCTGGCTGGCGTAGTCCAACGGGCTGACCCCGTCGTCGGAGGCCTCCCACTCGGCGCGGCTGTTCGTCAGGCACAGCCCCTGAAGCACGGGGATGTCGAGGGCAGCCATGCGCTCGACGTCCCACGCCTCGTCGTCCCCGCCGGCGCTCGCCGTGGCCGGCACCGAGCCGCCGGCGGCCAGCACGGTGACGACGAGTGCGTCGAGAGCGCCGAGTGCCTCGTAGAGGTCGTCGGGCGCCGACCGGAGAGACCCAGCGAAGATCGGTACGCCGACGGCATGACCTGTCGCGTCGATCGCATCGGCGAGGGCGTGGGCGAAGTCGGTGTTCCCGCTGGCCTGATGTGCGCGGTAATAGAGGACGCCGACTCGCGGGAGGGCCGCGTCGCTGGCGGTCGGGCGGTCGGCGTACCCCCATGTCGGGATCGTGGCCGGGGGCTCGAAGCCCTCACCGGTGAGCAGGACCGTGTCGGAAAGGAAGGCGTGGAGCTGGGTCAGGTTGGCGGGGCCGCCCTCGGCGAGGTAGCGATGCGCCTCGGCCGCCACGCCCATCGGCACGGTCGACAGCTCCATCAGCTCCGCGCTCGGCTGCTGCTCGCCGCCGAGGATCACCAGTGGTGTCCCGTCCTCACGCACCGCTGAAAGACCGGACCAGAGGTCGTGCGGCGACCCGAGGAGACGTACGACGACCAGGTCGGCGTTCGCGGTGGCGGCGGCCAGGTCCGCGTCGCTGGCCCGGCTCGGGTTGGCCCAGACAAAGTCGGCCTCGCTCGCGCGTGCGGACAGCAGGTCGGTGTCGGACGTGGACAACAGGGCGATGCGCACGGCGCGCTCCTCCTCCGGGGTTCTCGCCCCGTCGATCGGTCGGATAGACCCACGCGGAGTGTCTGGCTTCGTCTCCCTCGGACTGAGGGGAGACATCACAGTGGCGGAACCGCCCCGGAGTCGAACCGGGTTCCTGCCTCGCGGGAATGGGGCCAGCGTACGGGAGAATGCGCGCCATGACGCACCCGGTCTACCTCGTCCGCCACGGGCAGTCGGAGTGGAACGTCCTGCGCCTGACGCAGGGACAGACGCCCCACCCGAGGCTCACCGAACTCGGCAGGGAGCAGGCCGAGTCGGCGGCCCGGCTGATCGCCGACGATCTTGTAGCCGAAGGCGGGTCGGTGAAGCTCATCGTGACTAGCGACCTGGTCCGTGCCGTGGAGACGGCCGAGATCGTCGCTGCACAGCTCGGAGGCGTTATCGCCCACGACGTACGCCTCCGCGAGCAGGGACTCGGCGATCTGGAGGGACGCGGGTACGACGAGACCTGGTCTGCGGCCGAGGCGTTCGACTGGAGCGACCCGACGCTGCCGATCGCGGGCGGGGAATCGCTGATGGATGTCTACGACCGGATGGCCGCTGCTCTCGCTGACCTCGGCTCCCACGGCGTCACGGTTGTGGTCTCGCATGGGGACGCGATCCGCGCTGCGATCGCTCACCTGAACGGAGTCAAGCCACACGAGGCCGACTGGGTCGAGGTGCCCAACGGTGCGGTGGCCCGAATCGACGGAGGGGTCGCCTGGCTTGGACAATGAAGCCATGCCCGGCGCCACCTTCACTCTCGAACCTGCCGACTTCGTCGGCGTGACGCTCGTCGGCGGCGGCCCCGGAGACGCCGACCTCATCACGGTTGCGGGTCTCAAAGCGCTCCTCGCCGCGGACGTCGTCATCACCGACCGGCTCGCGCCGCGAGAGCTGCTGGCGGACCTGCCGCCGACCGTCGAGCTGATCGACGTTGCGAAGGTGCCCCGTAGCCGGTTCACCGCCCAGGAGGACATCAACGGTCTCCTGATCGACCGTGCGCATCAGGGCAAACGTGTGGTGCGGCTCAAGGGCGGCGACAACTACGTCTTCGGCCGCGGCTTCGAAGAAGTCCTCGCACTCCAGGAGGCCGGCGTTCCCGTCCGCGTGATCCCCGGCCTGTCCTCGTCGATCGCCGTGCCAGCGCTCGCCGGCATCCCCGTCACCCATCGTGGTGTCGTCCACGAGTTCACCGTCATCTCCGGCCACATCCCACCCGGCCATCCAGACAGCCTCGTCGACTGGTCCGCCGTCGCGCGGATGCGCGGCACCGTCGTCCTCCTGATGGCGGTGGAGAATGCCGTCGCGATCGCCGAGGCCCTCGTCGCCGGCGGCCGCTCGACCGATCTGCCCGCCGCGGTCGTCGCGGACGGATCGCTTCCGACCGAGCGCGTCGTCCGCACAACCCTCGGTCACCTCGGCAAGGCGATCGAGGCGGAGGGGATCCGCCCGCCGGCGATCATCGTGATCGGCGTGGTCGCCAGCCTCGGCCACTGACGACCCACCTCGACCGCCCGCTTCCCGACTGTTCAACGGCAACCAACCACTGCCGTCGACATCCCTGTTTCCGCAGGTCAGACATCCTGCGACACGCAGCTCACACCCTTGTTCAGAGCTCGGCACGCATGCTACGAAGGTTCGTAGATGGGTCGCCCGACGGGGCGGCCCACGAGTCATTTTCGGGACAGTCGTTGATTGTTGTTGGCTCTCGTAGTCAGCTTCTGCGACGGCGCCAAGGGGACCGCTCGGGGTGGTCGGGATGCATGGCGGGGTCAAGTTCTATCGGGGCTCAGCGAAGGCAGCGCGCGCCTACGTCGAGTCCGACCATTCCCGTGCTGATGACTACTACCTGGCCGAGGGCAGCGGGCTGGCGATCCGCTACGTCGCCGAGCCCGGCTCAGCGCCCCGGAACGCCGGCGACCTCGACGCCGGTGGCTATGAGCGGTGGGTCGCCGGGATCGACGTCGAGTCCGGGCTGCCGAAGGGGCGGGTGCGGGAGGACGCGAACGCGTTGCGGTTCGTCGAGGTCACCGTCAACGGCCCGAAGACGTGGTCGCTGGCCGCGGCGTTGCATCCGGAGATCTCGGCGGCGCTGGATGCGGCGCAGGGCCGGGCGGCGGAGCAGATCATCGCGTGGACGGCCGAGCATGCGACGACCCGCGTTGGCCCCCGGGGCGGGCAGGTGCAGGTCCCGGTGACGCAGGTCGAGGCGGCGGTGATCCGGCACTACACCTCGCGTGCGGGTGATCCGCACCGGCACCTCCATCTTCAGATCAATGCGCGGGTGTTCGCCGAGGGGAAGTGGCGCGGCCTGCACTCGGTCGGGTTCCGCGACATGGTCGCGGCGATCAACGGCATCGGGCACGCCGCGGTCGCCACCGATCCCGAGTTCCGGGCCGCACTCGCGGCGCACGGCTTCACGATGGACTCGGCTGATGGCGAGTTGACCGAGTTGACGCCGTACGTTGGCAGATTCTCCGCGCGTGCGGCGCAGATCGGCCGCAACATCGCCCGCTACGAGGCCGAGTGGCGGGCCGCTCATCCGGGCGAGGAGCCCGGCCCGAGGCTGCGTCAGACCTGGGACCGTCACGCCTGGGCGGACGCCCGCCCCGACAAGCCACGGACCTCCGAACAGGACCTTCCGGTCGATGGTGCGGCCATGGTGTCGGCCTGGAACCACGTGCTCCACGACCTGGGATACCGCGACCCCGCTCAGATCGGTCTCCCGCTGGCACCCGCCGGTCCGTCGGTTGCGGCGCTGGACCGCGATGGTGCGGCGGAGCTGGTGATCTCCCGGCTCGGTGCGGCACGGTCGGCATGGAATCCGGCCGACATCCGCGGGGGTGTCGAGGAATGGATCGCCGCCACCGGGCTAGTCGTTGACGGGGCGGTGCGGATCGAGCTGGCTGAGGACGTCACCGCCCGCGCGGTCTCCTTGTGCGTCCCGCTGCTGAGGACGTCGGGTGTGCCCGAGCACATCCGGACACTCACCTCGCCGCACGTGCTGGCGGTCGAGGCCGAGATCGTGGCCGCATTGGTCGACCGCGCCGCCGGCCCGTCGGAGCCGGCCCTGCTCACGACCTTGCGCGCGAGTCTGGACGAGACGCAGCGGGAGGCGGTCGCCATGCTCGCCGGCAACGCTCGGCTCGTCGTGATCGAAGGCGCCGCTGGTGCGGGCAAGACCACGGCACTCGCGGCAGTCGGTGGAGAGCTGGCACGGCAAGGACAGCGGATGGTGGTCGTGACGCCGACGTTGAAGGCGGCCCAGGTCGCCGAGCGCGAGACCGGCGCACGGGCGGGTTCGGCGGCGGCGTTCGTACGTGAACATGGCTGGACGTGGGACGAGGACGGGCACTGGTCCCACGCTCCGGCGGCGCGGGCCACATCTGGACTGGGGCATGGGGATCTGTTGTTGGTCGACGAGGCCGGGATGCTCGACCAGGACACAGCCCGCGCCCTCCTCGCCGTCGCAGACCAGGCCGGTGCACGTGTGGCTCTCATCGGGGACCGGCACCAGCTCCCCGCGGTCGGCCGCGGGGGTGTCCTCGATCTCGCTGCACGCTGGGCAGCACCGAAGGCCGTGGTCGATCTGGATGTGATCCACCGGTTCGCCGATCCGGAGTACGCCGCGATCTCGCTCGCGATGCGCACCGGTGAGCGACTTGGTGAGCAGTCTGGTGAGGCCGGTGGTGAGGTATTCGACGCTTTGTGGCGGCGTGGGCAGATCCGGCTCCACGCCACCGAGGTCGAGCGCGTGCAGGCGATCGCGGCCGAGACAGCCGACCTGATCGCTGGCGGCAACGGGGCGTTGCGTGAGAGCGGGGTGGTGATGGCCGACAGCCTCGCCCAAGTCGCGGCCCTCAACGGCGCGATCCGCGACCGGCTCGTCGCGCTCGGACACATCGACAACAGCCGCACCGTCGTCACCGACAGCGGAGAGCGGATCGGCGTCGGTGACCGGGTCGCGACCCGCCGCAACGACACCGACCTCGGTGTCGCTAACCGCGACACCTGGACCGTCACCGACATCGGCAAGGACGGCTCCCTGACCCTGGCTCCCGCCTCGGACCGCCGTGCCACCGGCAGGGGCTCGGGGCAGACGCGAGTAGTGCCGGGGGCCTATGTCCGCGCTCAGGTTGAGCTGGCCTACGCGACCACCGTCTATGGCGCGCAGGGAGAGACGACCAGCACGGGGCACATGCTCGTCGGCGACACCACCAGCGGGTCGGCGGCGTACGTCGGCATGACCCGTGGACGCGACCAGAACATCGCGCACCTCGTGGCCGAGGACCTTGACGACGCACGGGCGATCTGGAACAGCGTGATGGATCGCGATCGTGCCGACCTGGGACCCGCGCACGCCGCCCGGGCCGCGGCTGAGGAACTGGACCGTTACGCACCCCAACGGCCACTGCGGGTCATGCTCAACCGACTGTCGGCGGCGTGGACGAAGGAGGCCGACCTGACCGAGAAGCACGCTCGGCTCGACCGCATGCGGGAGCAGATCGAGGCCGTCACCGCGATCCACGACAGGTATCGGCCGCAACTCGACGAGTCCCGCCACGTCGAGCGCCGCGCCCACGAGCGATGGGAGGCCGCGCATATGCGTGCCCGCGACCTGGAGAGCACGATCGACGTCGAGCAGCGCGACGTCACCACCAGCCTTTCCCGAAGCTGGCGTAACGAACTTTCGGCGGCCTACCGTGCCGCGGCGGTCGTCAGCGAGGGCAGCGGTCCATGGGGGCCGCTGGGGAAGCGAAGCGGCCGAGTCCGTCAAGCACGCGACGAACTGGCGACATGGGCGAGCCGCTGGCAGCCACTCCTTCCCGACCTCGACCTACATAGCCTCGACGCCGGCCAAGGCGCCCACGTCCTGCGTCATCTCGACGAGAGCCGCGTCCGCGATGCGATCATCAGGTACGCAGCCGATGCCGTCGCAGCCGCGCATCCTGAACATGACGCCGTGGCTCGCGAGGTCCACGAAGCAGAAGCGAGCATCAAGGCCGCCGAGCAGCATCGCGCAGATCTCGCGGGCCGCTATGCGGCCGCCCTCGAGCCCCACCGGCGCCTCGCGCACGTCCGCGATCCAGCCGGCCTGCTCGCGGAGACCCAGCGCGACCTCGACACCACCACCCGCCAACTCGGCGGGGCCACCGAGCAGGTCCAGCGACTCACCCGCGCCCCGGAGATCCGAAGCCTCCCGATCGGCCACCTCGATGCCGTACACGAGCAATGGCAGGCCGACCGCACCACGGCCCAGCAGGAGCAGGCAGCAGAGGCCGCCGCACGGCGCCGGGCAGCTGCCCAGGCGCGCACGGTCGAGGAGGCGGCGCGGCGCCGACTCGTGGGCCCCGATCCCGCACGCGCGTCCGAGCGCAAGCCCGGCCCCGGTCTCGGGTTCTAAGAACCTGACCGCATCGAGGTCCGATCCGCAGGCCGGCACGTTGCAACTCCCAGCTTGAGCACCGACACGCCTCACAGACCTTACGGGGCGTTGGCAGGCGCGGTCTGCGGAGAAATCTTCGAACTTTCGGGGGAACGCCCGCTGACCTGCGCAAACATCCCGCCCGTCGCGGCGTACCCCCAACGTTCCCCCTGCCGTACGGGCGCTGGGGGTACGAATCCGGTAACGCTGCCGCCACATGCTGGGATGCCCGGCGCACCTCGTTGGTGTCCGAGGGCCGCAGAGAGGGCGAATCCGATGTCGTCGACCATCAAATTCTTCACCTTGAGGACGGGCGGGGCCGTCACGCGGCTGACCTGCACTGACGCCTTGCACCTGTCCCAGAGCACATCGGGACGGGCGCAGGGCGGCGCGCCCGGGACGGGCAATTTTTGGTGCTCTCTCTGAGGACAGTGAGAAACCACCACGACCAGCAAGGTCCACTCGCCGCCGTCCAGGCGGTTGCAGGCAGAAGTAGCCACCCATCTCAACACACCACCAGGAGAACGCTATGAGCAATCACGCCGACCAAGCCGACCGCGCCGACCGCAACGACCGCAACGACCGCGACACCGAAAGCCTCGACCCGGCGGAGTGCGTCCGCCGCCTCACAGTCGGGGACCAGATCCTCTACCTCGACGAAGCCGCTGCCTTCGTCCGCAAGCCCGAAGGCACCATGCGCTACTACCGCCACCTCGGGATCGGTCCCCGCAGCTTCCGCCACGGCCGCCGTGTCGCGTACTGGAAGACCGACCTCATCCTCTGGCTCACCTCGGAGTCGACGAGTCCGCGGGGACGCGACAACGGTGCCCACGCGCACGCCCGTCCACAGGCCGGCCGGTCGCAGGCCCAGAATCGTCGGACCCGCGAGGGAGGATGAGGCTATGGCCGGAAACATCGCGAAGCGACCGAATGGGAAGTGGCGGGCGCGCTACCGCGACGACGCGGGCAACGAGCATGCGCGCCACTTTGAGCGGAAGGTCGATGCCCAGCAGTGGATCGACGAGCAGACCTCCCGGCTCCTCACGGGCACCCACGTCGCCCCTCGTCACGCGCGACTGACAGTGGGGGAGTGGTGCGACACGTGGCTGGAGGGCTACCGCGGCAACCGTGACTCCACCGTCCGGCAGGCTGAGACACACATCAAGCGGATCAAGGACGGCTTCGGCGTGATGTTGCTCGGCTCGGTCCGACCGTCGCATGTCCGGACCTGGTGTGCCCAGTTGGCGGCCGAGGGATTGGAGAGTTCCTACGTCTACGCCCTCCACTCGCGTCTCGCGCAGGTCTTCGCCGACGCCGTCCACGACGGCCTGGTGGCGAAGTCCCCGTGCTCGCGGCGTACGTCGCCTGCGGCGGGCAAGCAGCGACCCTACGTCTGCACCACCGAGCAGATGTGGGCGTTGCACGATGCGCTGCCGGAGCGGCTGCGGGCAGCGGTGCTCCTTGGCGCGTTCGCCGGCCTGCGTGACGCCGAGGTCTGCGGCCTGCGCGTCGACGACATCGACTTCATGCGCGGGATCATCAACCCTGCCGTGCAACACCCGGCGGCGCCCTTGAAGACCGAGGCGGCGCGAACGGCGTTGCCGATCCCGCAGAGCCTCGCGCTCGCCCTTTCAGCACACGTCGCGGAGTGGTCTGCCGGAGGCTTCATCCTCGTGAACGAGTGGGGCGACCAACTTGCACCCTGGACCTTGCAGCGAGCCATGCGGACCGCCCGAGCCAAGGTGCCCGGGCTCCCGCCCGGGTTCCGCTTCCACGATCTCCGGCACTACCTCGCCAGCATGCTCATCGCCAGCGGCGCCGACGTGAAGGTCGTCCAAGCCCGCCTGCGGCACGCATCGGCGAAGACCACACTCGATACCTACGCCCACCTGTGGCCCGACTCCGACGAGTCGACCCGCACCGCCATCGCCGCAGTGATGCAGGCGCGCGCTCAGAGCCGCTCAGGGAACAACGAGAACGCCTCGACGTGACGAGGACGTACGGCCGTGAAGTGTCGTCGGTCGAGCGTGGCGATCTCGGTGATGCCGAGTCGCTCGGCGAGCGCGATCACGGAGGCGTCTGTGGTGCCGAGTGGGAGGTCGTCGTACTGCCCGACCAACTCCGCCATTCGAGAGTAGTCGGTTGGCGTCAGGTCCACGGCCGTGAAGTCCCGCTGTCCAAGCGCGCGTAGGAATGCCGTCTCTGCTCGGGTGCCGCCGAGCTTCTCCAGCATGAAGCCGACTTCGGCGGCGACTGTTGCTGGCACGAGGAGCCTGCGGCGTGCGAGCCGGAGACCGGTGAACATCTCGACGCACGGATGATTCGCTGGTTGCTTCCGGATGGCTGCAGCGATCAACGGTCCGCTGTCGACAAGGATCACAGGGAATCGCGGCCGAAGCCGTACGCCGCCAGGTAGAGGTCGACGTTTTGAGCGGCGTCAGTCGGCGTGTCGGAACCGTCGATGATGTTGAAGAACTCCGGCGGCCACTGGCTCGCCGGGTCGACAACCGCGAGCCGGCCGCGCAACTCAGCGACCACCTGCTCGACCTCGTCCTCGGGGAGGGAGTCGATCAGGTGGTGCAGCTCGTCGCGGCTCTCGGACATGGCGCCAGTCTAGGCGATTGCACCGATCGTCGAACGGAGCCGGTTGTCGCGTGCCGTCATTGGTCGGCAACGAACGTCGTGCGGACTCGTTGCGGACTGAGGCGAACAAACCGACCCCTGATTCTGCGTTTCCGCAGGCCAGGGGCCGGTTTGCTAGGCGGTATGGCCTAGATGTCGTAGTAGAGCTCGAACTCGTGCGGGTGCGGGCGCAGCTGCACGGGGAGGATCTCGTTGTTGCGCTTGTAGTCGATCCACATCTCGATCAGGTCCTCGGTGAACACGTCACCGACGGTGAGGAAGTCGTGGTCGGCCTCGAGCGCGTCGAGCACGGCGTTGAGCGAGGTCGGGACCTGGGCGATCTCGGCCTTCTCGTCCGGCGGGAGCTCGTAGATGTCCTTGTCGATCGGCGCGGGCGGCTCGATCTTGTTCTTGATGCCGTCGATGCCGGCGAGCAGCAGGGCGGAGAACGCGAGGTACGGGTTGGACGACGGGTCCGGGAAGCGGGTCTCGATGCGCTTCGCCTTCGGGTTCGTGCCCGTGATCGGGATACGAACGGCCGCGGAGCGGTTGCGCGAGGAGTAGACCAGCGAGATCGGGGCCTCGAAGCCCGGCACCAGGCGGTGGTAGGAGTTCACCGTCGGGTTGGTGAACGCGAGCACCGAGGCGGCGTGCTTCAGGATGCCGCCGATGTACCAGCGCGCCATGTCCGAGAGACCGCCGTAGCCGGCCTCGTCGTAGAAGAGCGGCTCGCCCTCGTTCCAGATGGACTGGTGGACGTGCATGCCCGAGCCGTTGTCGCCGAAGAGCGGCTTCGGCATGAAGGTGACCGACTTCCCGGCCTCCCACGCGACGTTGCGGACGATGTACTTGAACTTCATGATGTCGTCCGCCGCCTTGAGCAGCGTGTCGAACTTGTAGTTGATCTCTGCTTGGGCAGCGGTGCCGACCTCGTGGTGGGCGCGCTCGACGAGCAGACCCGACTCCTCGAGGGCCTTGACCATGTCGTCACGCAGGTCCTGCGTGCCGTCGGTCGGCGTCACCGGGAAGTAACCGCCCTTGGTGCGGACCTGGTAGCCGCGGTTGGCGGTGCCGTCCGGGTTGGTGTCGGCGCCGGTGTTCCAGACGCCCTCGGCCGAGTCGATCTCGTAGAACGAGTGGTTCATGCCGGTGGAGAACTTCACCTTGTCGAAGATGAAGAACTCGGCCTCGGGGGCGAAGAACGCGGTGTCGCCGATGCCGGTGCTCTCGAGGTAGGCCAGCGCCTTGCGCGCGATGTTGCGCGGGTCGCGGGAGTAGGCCTCGCCCGTGATCGGGTCGTGGACGAAGTAGAGGAGCGCGAGGGTCTTCGACTTGCGGAACGGGTCGACGTACGCCGTCGAGACGTCCGGGTAGAGCGCCATGTCGGACTCGTGGATCGACTGGAAGCCACGGATCGAGGAGCCGTCGAAGGCCATCGGGTCGAGGTTGAACGACGACACCGGCACCGTCAGGTGCTGCTGGATGCCGGGAAGGTCGACGAAGCGCACGTCGACGAACTCGACGCCCTCGTCCTTGATGAACTTGAGAAGCTCATCGCCAGTGCTGAACATGCGTCCTCCATGCTGGGTCGGAAATCGTTCCGCACGCTACTCGGGGCGTGTTTCAGGGAGGTAACAGGGTCTCTACGAACGACTACGTGATGCCTGAGAAGTTCCCGCGAGCTGCCGCCACGTCTCCAGCGTCACGGTCGCCGAGCCGACGGCCAGGTCGTGCAGGCCGCGCCCGTCCGGCTTGAAGATCAGCGGCGGTACGACGACGGCGACCAGGATCTGCCGCGCGAGTGCGCCCACGAGGTTGATCGGACGCGGATCACCACTGACCCGGACGGTCCGCAACCGGGTCGCGATCTTCCCGAAGCTGCCCCCGGCGAGCGCGGAGAAGAGCGCCGTCTCCAGCACGAAGACGATCAGCACGTAGAACTGCTCGGGGCCGCCCTGGTCGGCGTACGCACTCCATCCGACGAAGAGGACGACCACCAGGGTCGAAGCGATCCAGTCGACGAAGAGCGCGAGGATCCGCCGCGCCCAACCGGCCGTCGCGAAGGCGGGGTTCACCGGCCGCGGAGGTTGGAGCGCTGACCCTTCATCGACGTCGGGACCGGGCCCTTGGGAAGCGGCACCTTGCCCTGCACCGCGTCGAGGGCCTTGACCCGGTTGAGGATGTCGGTGATGTCGGCACCACGGACGTTGCGGCCGAGCTTCATCACGGTCTTGGTGAGCTTGGGCAGCGGGACCTGGCCCTCGCCGTTGCCGACGATCAGCTCGTGCACCGGTACGTCGACCACGACCCGCTCGTGCTTGCGGCGCTGGTCCGCGAGGAGCTGCTTGATCCGTGCCGGGCTGGTGCCCTCACCGATCAGGACGATGCCCGGAGGGCCCACGACGCGGTGGACGAGGTCCTGGTTCTTGTTGAACGCGACGGCGGGCTCGGTCTTCCAACCGCGGCGCAGCATGTTGAGTGCACCTGCGGCGGCACCGGGCTGGCCCTCGATCCGCGAGTAGGCGGCGGCCTGCGCACGACGGCCGAAGACGATGAGCGCGAGCAGGATGCCGCCGAGCAGTGCGCCGACGACCGTGAAGACGGTGCCGATGATGCCCCGGCCGGGCAGGAGCCAGAAGAGGCCACCGCCGATGACGGCACCCACGACGAAGGAGAGCAGCAGCCAGAGCGCGATCTTCGGGTCGGCGGACTTCGTGATCCGGTAGGACTCGACGATCTGCTGGCGCCGCGACATCTGGGTCGGGTCAAGCTGGGACATGCTCACACTCTTCTAACAGTCAGGATTGATCAGGAGACGCGGGCGTCGAGCGCCTGACGATACAGGCGGCCGGCGCGGTAGGACGAACGGACCAACGGCCCCGACAGCACGCCGGCGAAGCCGATCTCCTCGGCCTCGGCCTGGAGCTCGACGAACTCCTCGGGCTTCACCCAGCGCTCGATCGGGTGGTGGCGGACGCTCGGGCGGAGGTACTGCGTGATCGTGACGATCTCGCAGCCGGCGTCGTACAGGTCCTGCAGCGCGGACGAGACCTCCTCGCGGGTCTCGCCCATGCCGAGGATGAGGTTGGACTTCGTGACCAGGCCGAAGGCACGGGCCTGCGTGATCACGTCGAGCGAGCGCTCGTAGCGGAACGCCGGGCGGATCCGCTTGAAGATCCGCGGGACGGTCTCGAGGTTGTGCGCGAGCACCTCGGGCCGGGCCTCGAAGACCTCGGCGAGCAGCGTCGGGTTGGCGTGGAAGTCGGGGATGAGGTTCTCGACGCCCGTGCCGGGGTTGAGCTCGTGGATGGCACGGACGGTCTCGGCGTACAGCCAGGCACCCTCGTCGGGGAGGTCGTCGCGGGCGACGCCGGTGATGGTGGCGTACTTCAGGCCCATGGTCTGGACGGACTCGGCCACGCGGCGCGGCTCATCGCGGTCCAGCGGCGACGGCTTGCCCGTGTCGATCTGGCAGAAGTCACAGCGCCGGGTGCACTGGTCGCCACCGATGAGGAAGGTGGCCTCCTTGTCCTCCCAGCACTCGAAGATGTTGGGGCAGCCCGCCTCCTGGCAGACCGTGTGGAGCCCCTCGGACTTCACCAGCTTCTGCAGCGCGGTGTACTCCGGACCCATCTTCGCCCGGGTCTTGATCCACTCGGGCTTCTTCTCGATCGGGGTCTCGGCATTGCGGACCTCGAGTCGGAGCATCTTGCGGCCCTCAGGAGCAATCGTCACAGGGATCAGCCTACGTTCGCCGGAGTGAGGAGCTGGATTCGGGGAGCGTGCTTGGGCTCGGGCTTCGGGGCGTAGTCCGGCGTCGCCTCGTACGGCTCCCACGCCAGGTAGCGCTGGAACTCCTCGACGAGCACCGGCTGTACGTCGGCGACGGTGAGGTCGCGCCCGGCCTCGGCGCTCAGCGTGGTGACGCCGGCATCGGCGATGCCGCACGGCACGAAGCGGTCGTACCACGCCAGATCCACGTCGCAGTTGAGGGCGATGCCGTGCATCGTCACGCCCTGGCTGACGCGCAGGCCGATCGCGGCGACCTTGCGCTCGGGGCCCTTCTCGTCCTCGCGGAGCCAGACGCCGGAGCGGCCGGGGACCCGCGCGGTGGTCACGCCGAAGCGGGCACAGGTGCGGATCATCGCCTCCTCGAGGCGACGCACGAAGTCGACGACCTTCACGTGCTCGGGCAGGTGCACGATCGGGTAGGCCACGAGCTGTCCCGGGCCGTGGAAGGTGATCTTGCCGCCGCGGTCGACGTCGATGACCGGCGCGCCGCCGGAGTCGAGCGGTCGCTCGTGCGGGTCGGTGCGCTTTCCTGCGGTGTAGACCGGCGGGTGCTCGAGCAGCAGCACGGTGTCGTCCTGCTCGAGGGCGACGACGCGCTCATGCACCTGCTTCTGCAGTTCCCACGCCTCGAGATAGTCGATCGTCCCGATCTCGTCGAACCGCAGCTTCGTCACGTGCTCAATCTACGCCTGTGGATAACGCAGGCGGCGATCAGCTTCCGCAGCGTAGAACTGGCGCATGACTCGGGTTCGGATGTGGCCGATGCTGGCGCTGGGAGCGGTGATCGGACTGGGCGTGGTGCTGCTCTGGCCGTCGCCGTCCTCACGCCCGGCCGAGGTCGGGCAGCCGCCGGCCGTCGTACGACCGGAGAGGGCGGCGGCGCAGATCCTGCGGCTGTGGGACCGCGAGCGTTCCGAGGCCTGGGCGATGGGCGACGCCGCCGCCCTCCGGAACCTGTACGCCGACGGCGTCTCGGCCGGCCGGGCCGATGTCACGATGCTCGCTCGATGGGCCGCGCGCGGGCTCAGGGTCGAGGGTCTCTCGATGCAGGTGCTCTCGCTCGCGGTGCTCGATCACGGAGCGGGTTGGTGGCGACTGAAGGTCACCGACCGGGTCTCGGGGGCCGACGTCGTCGGTCCGGGGGACGAGACCGAAATGCCGCCAGGTGCCGTCCGGACTCGCGTGTTGGAGCTGCGCGAGCAGGACGGCACCTGGCGGATGCAGTCGGTCAGGCCGGCCTAGGCCATCGACTCAGACGTCGAAGACTCCGGCCTCGAGGCGCTTCTTCACGTCCTGGAGGAAGCGACCGGCGTCGGCGCCGTCCACCAGCCGGTGGTCGTAGGTGAGCGCGATGTTGACCATGTAGCGGATCGCGATCGTCTCGCCGAGCTCGGCGTCGTCGATGACGACCGGGCGCTTCACGACGGCACCCGGACCGAGGATGGCGACCTGCGGCTGGTTGATGATCGGCGTGTCGAAGAGCGCGCCGAACGAGCCGAGGTTGGTGATCGTGAAGGTGCCGCCGGAGAGCTCGTCGGGCTTGATCTTGTTGGTGCGGGTGCGCTCGGCGACGTCGGCGATCTTCTTGGCGAGACCGGCGATCGAGAGGTCACCGGCGTCCTTGACGACCGGCGTGAGCAGGCCGCGCTCGGTGTCCACGGCGAAGGCGATGTTCTCGCGGTCGAAGTAGGTGACCGTGCCCGCCTCGGTGTCGATGTTGGCGTTGAGCTTCGGGTGGGCCTTGAGGGTGTCGATCGCGGCCTTGGCGAAGAACGGCAGGTAGGTGAGCTTGACGCCCTCGGCGGCCTGGAAGGCACCCTTCTTCGCGTCGCGGAGACGGGCGATGTTGGTGACGTCCACCTCCATCACCTGCGTGAGCTGGGCCGACGTCTGCAGAGAGCCGACCATGCGCTCGGCGATGACCTTGCGCAGGCGGGAGAGCGGCTCCGTCGTGCCACGCAGCGGCGACGGCGTGACAGCCGGCGCGGCCTTGTCGGACGGCGAGGACGGAGCAGCGGCCACGGGCGCGGCGGCAGGAGCCTCGGGAGCCGGGGCGGGCTTGGCGGCCTCGAGGACGTCCTCCTTGCGGATCCGGCCACCGACGCCGGTGCCCTTCACCGACGCGAGGTCGACGCCGTGCTCGGCGGCGAGCTTGCGGACGAGCGGGGTGACGTAGCCCGGGGCGTCGCCGCCCGAGGAGGCGGGAGCCGCTGGAGCCGGCGTGGGAGCGGCCGTCGGAGCAGCAGGAGCCTCGGGCGCAGCCGGCTCGGGAGTGGCGGGCGCGGCAGTCGGTTCAGGGGCAGCGGGAGCGGCCGGAGCCTCAGGGGCAGCGGGGGCCGCAGGAGCGGCAGGAGCCGCGGCGGCGGACGAGTCACCGACGACGGCGAGGACGGCGCCGACCTCGACGGTCTCGTCCTCGGCGACCTTGATCTCGAGCAGCGTGCCGGCGACCGGCGAGGGGATCTCGGTGTCGACCTTGTCGGTCGAGACCTCGAGGAGCGCCTCGTCGACGGCGACGGAGTCACCGACCTGCTTGAGCCAGCGGGTGACGGTGCCCTCGGTGACGGACTCGCCGAGCGCGGGGAGCGTGACGTCGGTGCCCGACGTACCTCCGGAGGTGGCGGGAGCCGCCGGAGCGGACGGCTCCTCGGGAGCGGACGGCGTCGGCTCGGCCTCGGCGGCCGGGGCAGCCTCCTCCTGAGCGGGGGCGGCGGGCGCCTCGGCCGGAGCAGCGGAAGCCTCGTCGTCGGCGCCGATGACGGCGAGGACGGCACCGACCTCGACGGTGTCGTCCTCGGCGGCGCGGATCTCCAGGATCACACCGGCCACGGGCGAGGGGATCTCGGTGTCGACCTTGTCGGTCGAGACCTCGAGCAGAGCCTCATCGACTGCAACGGTGTCGCCCACCTGCTTGAGCCATCGGGTGACGGTGCCTTCGGTGACAGATTCGCCGAGTGCCGGGAGGGTGACTTCGGTGGCCATGGAGTTCCTTCAGTTCGCGGGGTGGTGCGTCCGGGTCAATCTTTGCACCACTGCTCTATCAGTAGCGATGCGGGTTCTGGGTGTTGTCAGGCGTTCCGGAGAGCGGAATTTCGGGCGAACTCGACGAGTGTCGCCAGCGCTGCTCCGGTGCCTCCGGGAAGGAGGTGCCCCGACGGAGCGCCGCCATGCCAGGAAGGTCCGGCGATGTCCAGATGGGCCCACGGCATGCCGGCCGTGAACTCCTGCAGGAAGGCGGCGGCGTAGAGCCCGCCGCCCCAGCGGATCCAGTCGTGCTGCGCGAGATCGGCGACCTTGCTGGAGTGCACGCGCTCGACGATCGCCTCTGGGATCGGCATCGGCCACATGTCCTCGCCGGCCCCCTCGGCGGCCGAAAGCACCTCGGCGACGACCTCCTCGACGCCCATCACGCCGGTGATCCGATCGCCGAGCGCGACGACCATCGCGCCGGTCAGCGTGGCCACGTCGAGGATGACGTCGGGCTGCACCTCCGTGGCCCGGACGAGTGCGTCGGCGAGGATGAGCCGGCCCTCGGCGTCGGTGTTGGAGACCTCGACGGTGGTGCCGCCGTAGATCCGCAGGATGTCACCGGGGCGCATCGCCTGACCGGAGACCATGTTCTCGGCCATCGGCGCGAAGACGCTGACCTTGACCGGGAGTTCGAGCTGGGCGATGACGAGCAGGGCCTGCACGACGGTGGCGGCACCGGCCATGTCGGACTTCATCGTGCTCATGCCACTGCCGGGCTTGATCGTGTAACCGCCGGTGTCGAAGGTGATGCCCTTCCCGACGAGCGCGAGGTGGGCCACCGGCTTGGCGGGGGAGTAGACGAGCTCGACCAGGCGCGGTGGCGCGTCCGAGCCGTTGCCGACGCCGAGGATGCCGCCGCAGCCGATCTCGGCCAAGGCGTTCTCGTCGTGGACGGTGACCTTCACTCGTCTGATTCCACGCGCGGCCGCGACGACCTTCTCGGCGAAGACCGGCGGTGTGAGGTCGGCAGGAGGCGTGTTGACCCAGTCGCGCACGGTGGCGACGGCGGCCGCGATGACCTGGGCGTCGTCGAACGCCTGCTGCACCTCGGGCCTGCGTGCGGCGCTGGACAGAAGGGTCACGGTGGCGGGGCCGCCCTCGCTCTCGTTGCCCTTCTTGTACGTCGTGAAGGAGTAGCCGCCCAGAAGGTGACCCTCGACGATCGCGCTCACGAGCTGGGCCGAGTCGGCCGGCAGTGCGAGGGCGACGGAGGTGGCGTTGGGGACTGCGCGGGCCGCGGCACCGGCAGCACGACGTACGGAGGCGGCGTCGGCCTCCTTGCCGAGACCGACCACGACCAGCAGGGACGTCGAGAGCTCATCGCCGACCGGGATGCGGGTGACCTCGCCGGCCTTGCCGCTGACGCCGAGGGTGGCCAGGAGCGGGCGCAGTTTGCGGCCGAAGGCCGCGGTGACGTCCTCGGCGCCGGGCGCGAGTTCGGGACCCTTCTTGCCCTGGAGCACTCCGACGACCACGGCCTCGGCGCGGGTCTTGGCGGGACTGGCATTGCGCAATGCGTAGGTCACCCGGGCAAGGCTACTGGCCGCGGATTCGGATAGGTTCGCGCCATGCTGCTGCAGTCGCCGCTCCACGATCGCCATGTCGCCCTGGGGGCGAAGTTCGCCGAGTTCGGTGGCTGGGAGATGCCCATCGAGTACGCCGGCGCCGGCGTGATCAAGGAGCACACGGCCGTCCGCGAGGCGGTCGGGATCTTCGACGTCAGCCACCTCGGCAAGGCGATGGTGACCGGCCCCGGCGCCGCTGACTTCGTCAACAGCACGCTCTCCAACGACCTGCGTCGGATCAGTCCCGGCCAGGCGCAGTACACGCTCTGCCTGGACGACGCGACCGGCGGCATCGTGGACGACCTGATCGTCTACTTCCACGACGAGGAGCACATCCTCCTCGTCCCCAACGCCGCCAACACGACCGAGGTCGTACGCCGCCTCGCCGAGGCTGCGCATGAGGGCATCACGGTCAGGAACCTCCACCAGGACTACGCCGTCATCGCGGTCCAGGGACCGAAGTCCGACGAGACGCTCGCGGCGATCGGCTTTCCGGTCGGTCACGACTACATGTCGTTCGTGGAGGCGCCCTTCGAGGGAGCCGCCGGCGAGCTCGAGGTCGTCGTATGCCGGACCGGCTACACCGGCGAGCGCGGCTACGAGCTCATCGCGAAGAACGAGATCGCCGCTGAACTGTGGGACAGGATCGTGGCTGCGGGCGCGGAGTTCGGCCTGCTGGCCTGCGGGCTCGGCTCGCGCGACACGCTGCGCACCGAGATGGGCTACCCGCTGCACGGCCAGGACATCTCGCTGGACACCACGCCCAACGAGGGCGGCATCGGCTGGGCGGTCGGCTGGAAGAAGCCGGCCTTCTGGGGCCGCTCGGTCGTCGTCACGGAGAAGGAGGCCGGCCCTAAGCGCGTCCTGCGAGGCATCGTCGCGGTCGGCCGCGGCATCCCGCGGTCCCACCAGCAGGCCTTCCTCTCCGAGCACGTCGCCGTCGGCGAGGTCACCTCCGGCACCTTCTCGCCCACACTCAAGAAGGGGATCGGCATGGCGCTCGTCTCGACCGTGGTGAACCCCGAGGCCCAGATCACCGTGGACGTCCGCGGTCGACGCGAGATCTTCCAGGTGACGAAGCCGCCCTTCGTCGAGTCCCACGTGCGGGAGGCATGATGAGCGAGACCAACGGCGCCTGGACATGGCGCCTCGAAGACACCTCCGGAACGGTCGTCCCCGTTTCCGAGGAGTACGCCGACCAGCACTTCGCCTCGCAGGGCGATGCCGAGTCCTGGGTCGGGGAGTTCTGGCGCGAGCTCGCCGAGCAGGGCGTCGTCGCCGTCACGCTCTTCGAGCTCGACCGGCAGGTCTACGGCCCCATGCGGCTGGATACCAACTGAGCATGGATCGTTTCTTCCGCGTTACAGACCGAGGCAGCACCATCGGGACGGAGGTCATCGCGGGCGTCGTCACGTTCGCCACGATGGCCTACATCCTCGTGGTCAACCCGAGCATCCTCGGCGCCCTGCCCGACTCGGCCGGCACCACGCTCGACCACACCCAGCTCGTCACGGTCACCGCGCTCGTCGCCGGTGTGCTGACGATCGCGATGGGCCTGATCGCGAACGTCCCGATGGCACTGGCCGCGGGGCTCGGTGTCAACGCCTTCGTGGCCTACACGCTCGTCGGCGGCCGGGGCCTGACCTGGCCCGAGGCGATGGGCGTCATCGTCATCGAGGGCGTCGTGATGCTCGTGCTGGTCCTCGTCGGACTGCGCGAGGCGATCATGGACGCGATCCCGGATGCGCTCAAGCGGGCCATCGCCGGCGGCATCGGCCTCTTCATCGCGCTGATCGGTCTCGTCGACGGCGGCATCGTCGAGCACCCCAAGGACGGCGGCACGATCGTCGCTCTCTCCTCTGGCTTCTCGTCCTGGAACACCGTCGTCTTCATCGTCGCCCTCGCGGTGATGGCGGTCCTGATGGCGTGGCGGGTTCCGGGTGCGCTGCTCATCGGCATCGTGGCCGCGACAGTCGTCGGACTGGTCGTGAACGCGGCCGCTGACGGCACTCCGGTCGCGGGCGCCGTACTGCCGGACGCTCCGGCCGCGGCGCCGGACTTCTCCCTCGTGGGCGACATCAACTTCAACGTCTTCGACGTCGTCGGCGTGGGCGCTGCGCTGGCCCTGATCGTCACGGTGCTGATGGCCAACTTCTTCGACGCGATGGGCACAGCGCTGGCCATCGGCCGTGAGGCTCGGCTGACCGACGAGGCCGGCCAGCTGCCGCAGATGCGCCGCGTCCTGCTGGTCGAGTCGGCCGGTGCGATCGCCGGTGGTGGCGCCTCGGCGTCCTCGAACACGATCTTCGTCGAGAGCACGGCAGGCGCGGCCCAGGGCGGTCGCACCGGCCTGGCGAACATCGTCACCGGTGTGCTCTTCCTGCTGGCGATGTTCTTCGCCCCGCTGGCCACGATGATCCCGTCGGCCGCGACCGGCCCGGCGCTCGTTGTCGTCGGCTCACTGATGATCGCCCAAGTGGCCGCCATCGACTGGCAGGACGTCGGTGTCGGCGTCCCGGCCTTCGCCACGCTCGCCCTGATGCCGTTCACCTACTCGATCGCGAACGGCGTCGGAGCGGGCATGATCCTCTACGTTCTCATTGCCCTCGCCCGCGGTCGCTGGCGCACGATCCACCCGCTGCTCGCCCTCGTCGCTGCGGTCTTCGTCTGGTACTTCGTCCGCGGGCCGATCTGAGCCGGCTCATGGACCTCCCCTTCCGCCAGGTCGACGTCTTCTCCTCGACTCCGTTGTGCGGCAACCCGGTCGCGGTGGTCCATGACGCGGACGAGCTGACGACTGAGCAGATGCAGACGTTCGCCGCCTGGACGAACCTCTCGGAGACGACGTTCCTGCTGCAGCCGAGCGACCCTCGTGCCGACTACCGGGTCCGGATCTTCACGGGCTCGGAGGAGCTGCCGTTCGCGGGCCACCCGACGCTCGGCAGCGCGCATGCGTGGCTCGAGAGCGGCGGCCGCCCGGCCGGCGACCTGCTCATCCAGGAGTGCGGCGTGGGGCTGGTGGAGCTGCACCACCGTGACGGGCTCGCGTTCGCCGCGCCGCCCCTGATCCGCTCCGGGCCGCTGAGCAGCTTCGAGCGGGCCAAGGCGGCGCTCGCACTGCGCGTGCCCGCCGAGCGCATCGTCGACAGCAACTGGGTCTCCAACGGGCCGAGTTTCATCGCCGTCCTGCTGGACTCCGCCGAGTCCGTCCTCGCCGTCGACCCGGACCCGATCGCCTTCGGCGACCTCTACGGCATCGGCATCGTCGGGCCGTGGCCGGAGGGATCGGACACCGCCGTCGAGGTCCGCGTCTTCTTCCACAACAAGGGCCTGACCGAGGATCCGGTCACCGGATCCTTCAACGCCGGCGTCGCGACCTGGCTCACCGGCACGGGGCGGTTGCCGTCGTCGTACGTCGCCTCGCAGGGCACGCTCCTCAACCGACTCGGCCGGGTTCGGATCGACACCGACGACGAGGGTGTCATCTGGGTCGGCGGCGACACGTTCACCACGATCGTCGGGACCGTGACGCTGTAGCCGTACGCTGGGCCGGTGCGGCAATACCTCGACCTCGTCCAGCGGATTCTCGATGAAGGCGTCGAGAAGTCCGACCGCACCGGGACCGGGACCCTGTCGGTCTTCGGGCACCAGATGCGCTTCGACCTCAACGAGGGCTTTCCGCTCGTGACGACGAAGAAGGTGCACACCCGCTCGGTCTTCGGTGAACTGCTGTGGTTCCTCCGCGGCGAGACAAACGTGAAGTGGCTGCAGGAGCGCGGCATCTCGATCTGGGACGAGTGGGCCGATGAGAACGGCGACCTCGGTCCCGTCTACGGCGCGCAGTGGCGTACGTGGCCGGCGCCCTCGGGCGAGCAGATCGACCAGCTCGCCGCGGTCATCGAGCAGATCCGCACGAACCCCGACTCGCGGCGCCACATCGTCACGGCATGGAACCCTGCCGAGGTCGACAACATGGCGCTGCCGCCGTGTCACTCGCTCTTCCAGTTCTACGTCGCCAATGGCCGGCTCTCGTGCCAGCTCTACCAGCGCTCGGCGGACGTCTTCCTCGGTGTGCCGTTCAACATCGCGTCGTACGCCCTGCTCACGCACATGATCGCCCAGGTCTGTGGGCTCGGTGTCGGTGACTTCGTGCATACGCTCGGCGACGCGCACCTCTACCTCAACCACCTCGACCAGGCGCACGAGCAGCTCCAGCGTGAGCCGCGGCAGCTGCCCACCCTCGTGCTCAACCCCGCCATCACCGAGATCGACGCCTTCGAGCTCGAGGACATCGCCGTCGAGGCCTACGACCCGTGGCCGGCGATCAAGGCGCCGATCAGTGTCTGAGGCTCCGGACTACGGGCGTGTCGTCTTCGTCTGCGCCATCGCGCAGAACGGCGTGATCGGCAACGGCCCCGACATCCCGTGGAAGATCCCCGGTGAGCAGGCTCAGTTCAAGGAGCTGACGATGGGTCACACCCTCGTCATGGGCCGCACGACCTTCGAGTCGATCGGCCGCCCCCTGCCGGGCCGGACCACCGTGGTCGTGACGCGGGACCCGTCGTGGTCGTTCGACGGTGTCGAGGTCGCGCACTCGATCGAGTCTGCGCTCTCGACCTCTGCGGGACTGCCCGGCGACACCATGGTCATCGGGGGCGCGCAGGTCTTCGCCTCCGCGTTTCCTTACGCCACCGAGCAGGTGCTGACGATGGTCGACGTCGCCCCCGAGGGCGACGTCCTCTACCCGCCGTACGACGAGAGCGAGTGGCTCGAGACGCTCCGCGAGCCCGCCGAACGCTGGACCCGCATCTGGCTCACCCGAGCTTGATGGTGCCGCTGGGCGTGCGGAGGTGGTGCTTGCCGGCTGGGCTTCGCCAGAGGTAGTAGCCGGGTTCGAGTTTGGTGTAGGTCCAGTGGGTGAAGGTCTTCATCCGGTGGTGGTACCTGCACAGGCAGGCGAGGTTGTCGCTGCTGGTGGGTCCGCCGCGGTCGGGATGGTCTTTGTCGTAGGGCTCGATGTGGTCGAGGTCGGCGGTTCGGGCGTTGCGTTCGCAGTTGGGGGCTACGCAGGTCTTGTCGGTCAGGATGGCTTGTTCCCGCATCTCGACTGAGGGGACGTAGCCGGTGCGGTGGAGCCGCTGGTTGAGGTCGATGACCGGGCGGAGGATGAACTTGGTGTTCGAGGTCTGGGACCACTCGCGGAGCTGGGTGAGGGTGGTGAGGCCGGTGCCGCCTTCGGTGGTGAACTGCCCCTCGCTGTCGGCGTGGACGTAGAGGTTCACCACGCGCGTGACGGCACCGGCCGTCGTGCCTGCGAGGTAGTGGCGGGCGATCACACCGAGTGCCTTCGAGCGGCGGACGTCTAACGACTCGTCGGAGCCTTGCTCCTTGAGGTCGGCGGCGGCCTTCTGGATTGCTGCTTCGAGGTCGAGGCCGTCGGCGTGGTCGGTCTTGCCGTAGAGGTCGTCGGTGCCGTCGTCCTGGGGGCAGAGGTCGATCTTGCGTGCGTCGGCTGCTGCTTCGGCTCGGCGTGCTGCTTCGTCGGGGTCGAACCTGTCGATGGCGTGGGCGATGAACCGCTTGAGTGCGGTGGGGCCGATCTTCTCGAAGCGCATGTGCAGTTCTTTGTCGAGCCACGCGGCACCCTCAACCGTGAGGACGCGGGAGGCCTGCGCGACGAGGCGTGCCTTCCAGACGGGGAGTTGTTCGTCGTAGAGCCGGAAGAAGAGCTTCGGCAACCGGTGGTGGAGTTCGAGGGCGTCACCGACCCAGGAGCGTGCCTGGTGTTCGCTCATCCCGGTCTCGGCGGCGAGTTCCATGAGGGCGGATTCGTCGATCCAAGGTGTGCCCTCGCCGGCCAGGGGGATGTCGTGGACACGGTCACCGGAGGCTGCGTGTGCCTGGTCGTTGGTGGTGTGCTGCTGGGCCCAGTCGATGGTGTGCAACAGCGAGGCGATCTCAGCCATGTTCGCGGAGTGTTTGGTGAGGGCGATCATGGCGAGGGGGTTGTCGATGGGCATGCCGACGCTGGGGCCGAGGATGTTCTCGGTGGATCCGGCGTCTACAGCTAGCGACATGCGCCGATCTTATCTGTTCGAGCAATCGAACGCAAGGGTTTGGTGCGGGAATGTCTTGTCTCAGGACTTCGGTGACGGAACTGCATCAGGACATCGGTGACACTTCGGGCGGTCTTGGTGGTGACAGTTCTGCGGTGAGGCTGCGGCGGTGGCAGTCAATGAACCCATCGATCCCCGTGTCCGTCTCGCGATCGCGCAGTGGCCCGATGATGCGCCACGTGGCGCGGTCTCGACGTTCTGTGCCGAGCACGGCCTCTCACGCAAGTCGTTCTACGAGCTCCGAGAGCGAGCCGTCGTCGATGGGCCGGCCGCTGTCCTTGAACCCCGGTCGCGGCGGCCGGCCTCGAGCCCATCGAAGCTGACCGAAGAGGTCAAGGCCCAGGCAGTCGCTGTGCGGGCAGCGTTGGAAGCCTCCGGGCTGGACCATGGTCCGATCAGCGTGCACGACAAGATGAAGGCGAGGGGCCTGGACGTCGTGCCGTCGACGGCGTCGCTGGCGCGGATCTTCCGCGAGGCAGGCGTGGCCCGGCTGGAGCCACGGAAGAAGCCCCGCTCGGCGTGGCGACGGTTCGTCTATCCGGCACCGAACGCCTGCGGGCAGCTCGACGCCACCGAGTACGTCCTGACCGGCGGCCGAACGTGTGTGATCTTCCAGCTCATCGACGACCACTCCCGCTACGCGGTCGCATCCCATGTCGCAGGCAGCGAGACAGCCCAAGCCGCCGTGGCTGTCTTCGACAAGGCCGTGGCCGCCCACGGCGTTCCCCAACGGCTGCTGTCGGACAACGGGCTCGCGCTCAACCCGTCACGTCGAGGAATTCTCGGCCAACTCGTGGCACGCGCCTCACGGTTGGGCGTCGAGCCGATCACGGGCAAGCCCTACAAGCCGACCACCCAGGGCAAGAACGAGCGCTTCCACCAGACCCTGTTCCGCTACCTCGACAAGCAGCCACTCGCCGCCACGCTGGCCGAACTCCAAGTCCTGGTCGACGCGTTCGACAACATCTACAACACCCAGCGGCCCGACCAAGGCCTGCCCGGCCGCGTCACCCCGCAGACGGCGTGGGACGCGACGCCCAAGGCCGAAGCACCCCGTCCGACAGCCCCAAGGCCCGTGCTGCAGCGACCCACACCAGTGCCGCGCACGCCACGCGTGCCGGTCCCGGTGCCGACCGATCTTCCCGCCGACACAAAGGTCAAGAAGCTCACGACCGCAGGCACGTTCGCCATCAACCAGGTCAACTACAAAGTCGACCTCCGGCGCGCGGGCCAGCGTGTCCTCATCATCGTCGAGGGCGACCAGCCCGGCGACAAGATCATCGTGTCCGACCTCGAGGGCGAGATCCTCATCGAGCACACCCGACCCGCTCCCGGTGTCCGCTACGTCGGCAACGGCCATCCCCGCGGCCCACGCCGGGACCGCTGAAAGTCACCGATGTCCTGACACATCAACCGTTACTGATGTCCTGATGCGGAACTGTCACCGATGTCCTGAGACATCACAGCTCGGCGGAGCAAAACGGGTGAATCTCAAGCGAGACGAGCGGCGATGGCCGCGCCGGTCCAGGCCTCGTCACCGGTCACCTCGCGGATGACGTCAAGAGACGGTGGAACCTTGGTCGGCAGCGCATCTCCGCCATCGACCTCGGCCAGCAACGTGCCGTCGGCCAACTCGTCGACAGCGAGGCCGTCAGGGAAGTGGTGCCGCGTCTTGCGCAGCTCCACCCCGGGCAACGACGCCAGAGTCGCCCACTCATCCTCGTCGAGGTAGATCGTCGTGTGCGCGATACGGCTCGCGTCGCCGTCGGGGCGGATCTTCTGTCCCAGCTTCCGGACGACTGTGCCGTCGCTCGACGTCATCTCGCGCAGACGCAGACGGGTGCCGGCGACATAGCGATCGACGATCCTCGACGTGTGCGTCGCGCCCGGCGGAACGGCACGGACGAGGAACTTCCGCTCACACTCGAGCTTCGCGTACGTCACTGAAGCGGAACCGCCAGGTCGGCCAGCAGGATGTCGCGGTCGGCATCGTCAGCGACGGGGACGGCGTACGCGAGCTCGTGCTCAGCGGCCGCGTCCTTCGCACGCCCGAGCCCCATCAGGCAGCGGGCCCGGAGGTCGTGGACATAGGCGAGGTCGAAGTCTGCCCGCCCGATCTCGGCAAGCAGGTCGAAGGAGCGATTGCCGTAGTAGAGCCCCACGTCCGCGCGGCCGCCGGTGAGGTGGGCGCGGCCGAGCAGGAGCAGTGCACGCGCCTCATTCACCGGAGAGGCCCCGGCGGCACGCGACCAGTGGAAGGCGGCGGCGTACGCGGCCCGCAGCATCGGCTCCTCATCCTCGCCGGGAGTGAATGACTCGATCAGCGACCACGCGAGGTTGTTCGCCTCGACGGCATGCCAGCGGTGGTCCTCGGGAGCGCCTGTCATGTCGACAACCTAGGGGAGGGGCGGCCGTCGGTGAGACGATCCCAGCGGACCCGACATAGAGGGGTGAGAGGAGGCGCGATGACCACGCCCGCCGACGATCGCGACCTGCTGTCACGTGCCGCGGGCGGCGACCAGGCAGCCCTCGGTGCGCTCTATGACCGCCACGTCCGCGCCGTCTACTGGCAGGCGCTCGCCGTGACGCGGGACGCCATGCTGGCCGAGGACGTGACCCAGGAGGTGTTCCTCACCTTCTGGCAGAAGGTGCGCTCCGTCCACGTCGTCGACAGCTCGGTGCTGCCGTGGCTGATGGTGACGGCCCGCTTCCACGCCCTCAACGCGGGTCGACGGATGCAGCGCGAGCGGCGTCGCTCGACCACGCTCGACGGAGTGGAGCAGGGCGGCTGGGCACGTGAGGGAGCTGACGACGCTCTGGTCCAGCGCGAGATCCAGGAGGGGATCGATGCAGCGGTCGCCGGGCTCTCCACCACGGATCGCCGGATCTACGAGCTGTGTCTCGAAGGCGACCACTCCTATGAGTCGGCGGCCCAGATGCTCGGCCTCAGCCACGCCTCGGTCCGCAACCGCCTCTCCCGGGTCCGGATCCGTCTGCGGTCCGACCTGCACGCACTGAGGGAGTCCTGATGACGCAACTGCTCGACGACGAGCGCATCGCCCGGATGCGCTCTGCGGTGATGACCACCGTCGCTGAGGACAGGCGGCGCCGCGCTCGCACGACACGGAGCCGACTCGTCCTCGCCGGGGGCGTTGCCGCCCTCGTGATGGTGGGCGGGATCGGCGCCGCACTGAACGGTGGCTTCCCCGGTGGGCAGACCACGAGCTCGGACAGCTCGGCCGCCCAGTCCAGCGCCGACTCGTCCTCTGCAGACTCCGCCGGCGGTGCGGTCGCTCTGGCTCCCGCTCAGGTCCCCGCCCAAGCCTCCGCTCAAGCATCGCGCTCCGCCTCCGGCGCGGACGCCGACCGCGACGTGGTGGTGACCGGCTCGGCCTCCGTGACGGTGTCCGACGTCCGCGCGACCTCCGACTCGTTGGCCGCCTGGGTCGAGGCCAAGGGCGGCCGGGTCGACTCGAGGCAGTACGACGCCGGCAACACCCATGCCCACGCCTCCCTCACCCTGCGGGTCCCTGCGAGTCAGGTGACTGCGACGCTCGACCAGTTGGAGACCTACGGTGCGGTGTCCGAGACCGAGATCGACAAGGAGGACGTCACCGGCTCGGCGCGCGACCTCGACGCGCGGATCAAGGCACTGCGGATCTCGATCAGCCGCCTCGAGGGGATCCTCGACCGGGCCGCGGTCATGAGCGACGTGATCAGGACGGAGAGCGCCCTGACCGACCGCCAGGCTCAGCTCGAGCAGCTCGTGACGCAGCGGGCCCGGATCTCCGAGCAGGTCGCACTGGCCACCATCGACGTCACCATCTCGCCCCGCGAGCGTGCCGAGAGCGTCCAGCCGGGCGGATTCCACGGGGGCCTGCGCGACGGCTGGAACGCACTCGTCACGGTCGTCAACCACACGGTCGCGCTGGCCGGCGTACTCCTGCCGTGGCTCGCCCTGCTCGCGCTCCTCTACGCTGTGCTCCGCGGAGCGCGGTCCCTCGGCCGGCGATGGGGAGCCGCCCGATAGCCTGCTGATCATGGAGCTGCGCATCTTCACCGAACCCCAGCAGGGCGCGACGTACGACGACCTCCTCGCGGTCGCCCTCGAGGCGGAGAAGCTGGGCTTCGGCGCCTTCTTCCGCTCCGACCACTACCTCAAGATGGGGGATGTCACGGGCGACCCCGGGCCGAGCGATGCGTGGACGGCGCTGGCCGGACTGGCCCGCGACACGAGCACGATCCGGCTGGGCACTCTCGTCACCAGCGCGACCTTCCGCCACCCGGCCGTCCTCGCGCTCCAGGTGGCGGGTGTCGACCAGATGAGCAACGGGCGGGTCGAGTTCGGCCTGGGGGCCGGCTGGTTCGACGCCGAGCACGAGGCCTTCGGCATCCCGTTCCCCAGCGTGAAGGAGCGCTTCGACCGGCTCGAGGAGCAGCTCGCGATCATCACCGGACTGTGGAACACCAAGAGCGGAGAGGGCTTCAGCCACGACGGCGAGCACTACCAGCTCGCGGACAACCCCGGCCTGACCAAGCCGGCCCAGTCCGAACTGCCGATCATCATCGGCGGCTCCGGAAAGAAGCGGACGCCTGCGCTCGCGGTGAAGTATGCCGCCGAGTTCAACGCCGCCTTCGACTCCGTCGAGCAGTCCAAGGCGCTCTTCGAGCGCGTCACGGCAGCGGCCACGGAGGCCGGCCGCGAGAAGCCGCTCACCCTCAGTGCAGCCCAGGTCCTCTGCGTCGGCAGCGACGAGGCCGAGCTCGAGCGCCGCGCCGCCGCGATCGGTCGGGACAAGGACGAGCTCCGCGAGAACGGCGTCGCCGGCACGGTCGACGAGGCGATCGCGAAGATCAAGCAGTTCGCGGAGATCGGCGCAGAGCGGCTCTATCTCCAGGTCCTCGACCTGCATGATCTCGACCACCTCCGACTCGTCGCGGCGGAGGTCATGCCGCAGGTCTGAGCCGATAGGCTGCCCGTCATGACGAGCACCACTGGTCCCTTCGGCACCGTCCTGACGGCGATGGCGACCGCGTTCCATGACGACGGCTCGCTCGACCTCGAGGCGACCAAGCGGATCGCCCGCCACCTGATCGACCACGGCCACGACGGCCTGGTCGTCTCCGGCACGACGGGGGAGAGCCCGACCACCACGATCGAGGAGGACGGCCAGATCTTCCAGGCCGTCCGTGAGGCGGTCGGTCCGGACGTCAAGCTCATCGCCGGTATCGGCACCAACGACACCAAGACCACCCTCGAGCTCGCCGCCCAGGCCGAGGCGAACGGCGCCGACGGGCTCCTGCTCGTGACGCCGTACTACTCCAAGCCCGGTCAGGCCGGCCTGCTGCACCACTTCAAGCAGGTCGCCGACGCCACGACGGCGCCGATCATGCTCTACGACATCCCCGGCCGCACCGGGACCAAGGTCGGCCCCGACGTCTATCGCGAGATGGCGACCTGGGGCCGGATCGTGGCCGTCAAGGACGCCGCCGGCGACCCGACGCAGGCGGTGTTCCTGACCGAGCTCGGTTACACCGTCTACTCCGGTGACGACCCGCTCACGCTCGGCTTCCTCGCCTACGGCGCCGTCGGCGTCGTGAGCGTCGTGGGCCACGCGGCCGGCAATGAGATCCGCGCGATGATCCAGGCCTTCCGCAGCGGCGACGTCGCGACCGCGCAGAAGATCAACGCCCAGCTGCAGCCTGCCTTCGCGGCCATCATGGGCGCGCCGAACTACGGCGCCACCACCGCCAAGGCGGCACTCCAGCTCCTCGGCGTCCTGGAGAACCGCAACGTCCGAAGCCCGCTCGTGCCACTCGACGACGACGAGTACGCCGCCCTCCGCACCGGCCTGACGGCGGCGGGGCTGCTCTGATGTTCCACCCCGAGCTCAGCGACCCGCCCGCGCTCCCGAAGGGTGGCCTGCGCGTCATCCCGCTCGGCGGTCTCGGCGAGGTCGGTCGCAACATGACCGTCTTCGAGTACGACGGCCGGCTGCTGGCCGTGGACTGCGGCGTCCTCTTCCCCGAGGACCACCAGCCCGGCGTCGACCTGATCCTCCCGGACTGGACGCACTTCCGCGGCCGCCTGGACGACATCGAGGCCCTCGTGCTGACCCACGGTCACGAGGACCACATCGGCGCGACGCCGTACCTCCTCCGCGAGCGCCAGGACATCCCGATCGTCGGCTCCAAGCTGACCCTCGCCCTCACCGCGAGCAAGCTGCGCGAGCACCGCCTCCGCGAGACCGTCCAGCACGAGGTCAAGGAGGGCGACACGATCACGTTCGGCCCCTTCGAGCTCGAGTTCATCGCGGTCAACCACTCCATCCCCGATGCGCTCGCCGTCGCCATCCGCACGCCGGCGGGCCTCGCCCTGCACACGGGCGACTTCAAGATGGACCAGCTCCCGCTCGACGGCCGGATCACCGACCTCCGCCACTTCGCGCGGCTGGCCGACGAGGGGGTCGACCTCTTCCTCACCGACTCGACCAACGCCGAGGTCCCCGGCTTCACGGTCAGCGAGCGGAGGATCACGCCCGCGATCGAGACCGTCTTCCGTGAGTCCAAGCAGCGCATCATCGTCGCCTGCTTCGCCTCCCACATCCACCGCGTCCAGCAGATCCTCGACGCCGCCGCCGAGCACGGCCGCAAGGTCGGGTACGTCGGCCGCTCGATGGTCCGCAACATGCAGATCGCCAGCGAGCTGGGCTACCTCCACGTTCCCGAGGGCGTCCTCGTCGAAGCCAAGACCCTGCCCGACTACCCGCCCGAGAAGCAGGTCCTCATCTCGACCGGCTCGCAGGGCGAGCCGATGAGCGCCCTGTCCCGGATCGCGCAGAAGACGCACAACTTCGTCTTCATCGAGCCCGGCGACACGGTCCTGCTCGCCAGCAGCCTGATCCCCGGCAACGAGAACGCCGTCTACCGCGTGATCAACGGCTTGGCCCGCCTCGGCGCCAAGGTCGTGCACAAGGGCAACGCCCTCGTTCACGTCTCCGGCCACGCCAGCGCTGGCGAGCTGCTCTACTGCTACAACATCGTCCAACCGAAGAACGTCATGCCCGTCCACGGCGAGGTCCGCCACCTGCTCGCCAACGGCGAACTCGCCCGGCAGGTCGGCATCGAGCACGTCGTCATCGCCGACGACGGCGTCGTGGTCGACATGGTCGACGGCGTGGCGAAGGTCGTCGGCAAGGTCGAGGTCGGCTACGTGTACGTCGACGGCCAGTCCGTCGGCGACGTGACCGAGACCGAGCTCAAGGACCGGCGCATCCTCGGCGAGGAGGGCTTCGTCTCCGTGATCGTGGTCGTCGACTCGGTCAGTTCCAAGGTCTCCGCAGGGCCGGAGATCCAGGCCCGGGGCAACGCCTGGGAGCCGGACGCGTTCGACGAGATCGGCCCGAAGATCCTCGCGGCGGTCAACGAGGCACTCGCTGACGGCACCACCGACACCTACGCGCTGCAGCAGATCATCCGGCGCACGATCGGTCGCTGGGTCTCCGACACTCACCGCCGTCGTCCGATGATCGTCCCGGTGGTCCTGGAGGCGTAGCGGGGTCGGGTGCGACACGCGCCTGTGACTCATGTGAAAGTTGTGACTGGTGAAATAGGGTGGCCGTATGGCGACCCGTACGTCTTCCCCGGCGGGCTCGCGAAGCACGGCTGTCAAGAAGAAGCCCGCGTCCTCGCGTTCCCGCAGTACTCCGACACCAGCCCGTAAGCCGGCAGCCAAGAAGGCCCCGGCTCGACGTCCGGCCTCCGCCCAGCGGCCGGCGCCGCGTGCAGTCCGCACCGGACGCGGCCCCGTCGCCTCCCTCTTCGTCGCCGTCGCGCGCGGCCTCGCAGCCGTCTGGCTGGCGGTCGCCCACGGGATCGGCACGGTCGCACGCTCGATCGGCCACACCGCTCGCGACCTCGAGCCCGAGCACCGTCGCGACGGCCTGGGTCTGACGGTGCTCGCTGCCGCACTCGTCGTCGCGGCGAGCGTCTGGTTCGGCATCGAGGGCGGCATCCTCGGCTTCGTCCGCACCCTCGTGACCGGCTCGGTCGGCAAGGTCGGCTGGCTCGTCCCGCTCGCCCTCGTCTACGTCGGCGCCCGCACCATGCGTGACCCCATCGGCGCCGGTCCTGCCGGGCGCCAGGTCGTCGGCTGGTCCGCGCTCGGCCTCGGCGTGCTCGGCATCGTGCACATCGCCAACGGCAACCCGCAGCCGCAGAACGGCAACGCCGCCGCACTCCAGGACGCAGGCGGCGCCATCGGCTACGTCGTCTCGGCCCTCCTGCTGGACCTCCTCCGGTCGACGTACGTCGTCATCCCGGTGCTCCTCCTCGCCGCGTTCTTCGGGATCCTCGTGATCACCGCGACGCCCGTCTACGAGGTGCCGGCGAAGCTGGCCCACCTGCGCGACCGGATCCTCGGCCCGCGCGAGGACCACAGCGACGACGGATCTTCGGACGACGCGCGTGGCGACATGGGCGACTCCTTCATCGACCCGGACATGGGGCCCGAGGCCTACGAGACTCCGGTCCTCGAGGACCGCGAGGTGAAGAAGCGTCGCAAGCGCGAGCCGAAGCTCACCATCGACGATCTCTTCGCCGACGACCCCTTCGTGGAAGAGCCGGCGCCGGAGGGCTTCGGCGACGACGAGCCGACCGAGGTCGAGCCGGCGGCGTTCGTCGACCCCGACCCGACGGTCGAGCGCCGCAGGGCGGACCTCGTCACCCCGCCGCCGCCCCCGATGGGTGCACCGGTCCGGTCCGAGCAGCTGCCCCTGTCGGGCGACGTCGTCTACACGCTGCCCGCCGACACGATGCTCAAGGAGGGCAGCCCGCACAAGGCTCGCTCCGCAGCCTCTGACGCGGTCGTGGGCCGCCTCCAGACCGTCCTCGACGACTTCAACATCGACGCACGGGTCACCGGCTACACCCGCGGCCCGACGGTCACGCGCTACGAGGTCGAGCTCGGTCAGGGCGTGAAGGTCGAGAAGATCCTCGGCGTCCAGAAGAACATCGCCTACGCGGTGGCCTCCGAGGACGTCCGCATCCTCAGCCCGATCCCGGGCAAGAGCGCGGTCGGTGTCGAGATCCCCAACACCGACAAGGAGATCGTGACCCTCGGTGACGTGCTCCGGTCCACCACGGCCCGCAACGACCACCACCCGATGGTCGCGGGCCTCGGCAAGGACGTCGAGGGCGGTTTCGTCGTCGCCAACATGGCGAAGATGCCGCACCTCCTCGTCGCCGGTGCCACCGGCGCCGGTAAGTCGTCCTTCGTCAACAGCCTGATCACGTCGATCCTGATGCGCTCGACGCCTGACGAGGTCCGGATGGTCATGGTCGACCCGAAGCGGGTCGAGCTGACGGCGTACGAGGGCATTCCGCACCTGATCACGCCCATCATCACGAACCCGAAGAAGGCCGCGGAGGCGCTGCAGTGGGTCTGCCGCGAGATGGACCTGCGGTACGACGACCTCGCGAACTTCGGCTTCAAGCACATCGACGACTTCAACAAGGCCGTCCGCGCCGGCAAGGTCGAGGTGCCGCTGGGCAGTGAGCGCAAGCTCGAGCCCTACCCCTACCTGCTGGTCATCGTCGACGAGCTCGCCGACCTGATGATGGTCGCCCCGCGCGACGTCGAGGACTCGGTCGTCCGCATCACCCAGCTCGCCCGCGCCGCCGGCATCCATCTCGTCCTGGCCACGCAGCGCCCGTCCGTGGACGTCGTCACAGGCCTGATCAAGGCCAACGTGCCGTCCCGTCTCGCGTTCGCCACGTCGAGCCTCGCGGACAGCCGGGTCATTCTCGACCAGCCCGGCGCGGAGAAGCTCGTCGGCCAGGGTGACGCGCTCTTCCTGCCGATGGGCCAGTCCAAGCCGATCCGTGTGCAGGGCTCGTGGGTCTCCGAGGCCGAGATCAAGGCCGTCGTGAAGGCCTGCAAGACCCAGGCCGAGCCGGAGTACCGCGAGGACGTCACCGCCCCGCAGGGCGGCAAGAAGGAGCTCGACGACGACATCGGCGACGACCTCGACCTGGTCGTCCAGGCGATCGAGCTGGTCGTCTCCACGCAGTTCGGCTCGACCTCGATGCTGCAGCGCAAGCTCCGCGTCGGCTTCGCCAAGGCCGGTCGCCTGATGGACATCATGGAGTCGCGCGGGGTCGTCGGACCCTCCGAGGGCTCCAAGGCACGAGACGTGCTCGTCAAGCCCGACGAGCTCGACGCCGTTCTCTTCACGATCCAGGGGGAGTGATGATCGAGATCACCCGCAACGGGCGCCTCAGCGCCGCCGTCGGTACCGTCGCCGGGCTCCTCGCCCTGGCCTTCCTCGTCCGCGCCCAGGGTGCCATCGACCTCACCCTGGGCGCGGTGCTCCTCCTGATCGCGGCTGCCCAGCTGTGGTCGGCGTGGGACGCCCGCCTGCCGCTTCTCATCGCCGACGCCCAGGGCGTCCGGATGCGCCTGGGTCGCGTCTGGGCAGGACTGCCGTGGGCCGAGCTCGACGAGATCGAGCACCTCCCGCGCGCGAGCTGGCTCCGTGACGGCAAGCTCGTGCTGCTCCCGCGCGACGAGGACTCCATCCTCGCCGGCCTCTCACCGGCCGGTCGCCGTCAGGCCGCCCTCGGTGAGCGTCTGTACGGCGCCCCCTTCGTGCTGCCGCTCGGGCTGACCACGCGGGTGAGCGACGGGGGAGCGGCGCTCTCCTCGCGGCTCGCCGACCTCTCGAGCGGGGTCACCAGCATCGTCGAGATCGACCCGTCGGCCGACGTACCGGCGACGGATTCGGACGCGGACGACACCGAGATGGAGTCCACCGCCGAGCGCCCCGCCCTCTTCGCCTCGCGGGCGACCTCGCCGCTGCGCAGCGCTCCCGTGGCGGCTGTCACTGCCGACGGCAGTCGCGACCTGACGCGTGAGTTCACGACGATGGGTGCCAACGCGCTCGCCGCCGACACCGACGCCAACGACGACGCGAACCACCACCTCCCCGAGGCCGAGGAGCTGCAGCACAGCTTCCCGCCGTTCGGGTTGGAGGAGGACGGCTTCCACGAGCCCGAGGTCGAGATCGACCCGGTCATCGGTCCGGTGCTCGTCACCGCACGTGAGCGCCTCGGCCTCTCGCTGGAGCAGGTCTCCGAGCGCAGCCGCATCCGGGTCCGCATCCTCGAGCGCATCGAGCGTGACGACTTCGCCGCCTGCGGTGGCGACTTCTACGCCCGGGGCCACCTCCGCACGCTCGCCCGCGTCCTCGGCACCGACGTCACCCCGCTGCTCGAGAAGTACGACGAGCTGTACGCCGACGCCCCGGTGGACCCGCGCCGTGTCTTCGAGACCGACACCCTCGCCGGCACCACCGGCGGCGCGCTGCGCCAGACCCGCAAGGGCCCGAACTGGTCGGTGCTCGTCGCTGCGGTCATGTCGGTCGTCCTGCTGTGGTCGATCGCCCGACTCGTCTTCGACGGCGCCTCCCCGGAGCCGACGGGGACCATCGGCCTGTCGTCCGGATCCGCCGGCACCAGCAACCCCTACGGCAAGCTCGCCCCCGCGGTCCCGGTCGTCCTGAACGCGGCCAGCGGAGGTGCGTCGGTGGTCGTGCGCGACGCCGGTGGCAACGTCGTCTTCAGCGGCGACCTCGCCTTCGGGGAGTCCAAGACCCTCCGCGTCTCGCCGCCGGTGCGGATCCAGTCCTCCGACGGCTCGCTCACCGTGGCGGTCGACGGGGCGAAGGCCAAGGCCGTCGGGGAAACGGGAGTTGCAGGCCAGCGCATCTACGCTGGCACGCATGACTGAGGCTCCTGCTGTCGAACTGAGCGTGGCGATGGTGACCCTCGGGTGCACCAGGAACGAGGTCGACTCCGAGGAGCTCGCCGGGCGTCTCTCCGCCGGCGGCTTCCGCCTCGTGGCTGACCCGGCCGAGGCCGACACCGTCGTGGTCAACACCTGCGGCTTCGTCGAGCAGGCCAAGAAGGACTCCGTCGACACGCTGCTCGAGGCCGCCGACCTCAAGGAGACGGGGAGGGCGCAGGCCGTCGTCGCCGTCGGGTGCATGGCCGAGCGCTACGGCAAGGAGCTCGCCGACTCCCTGCCCGAGGCCGACGCCGTGCTCGGCTTCGACGACTACCCGGACATCGCCTCGAAGCTGCGCGCGATCGTCAACGGTGAGGCGCACCATCCGCACACTCCCCAGGACCGCCGGCTCCTGCTCCCGATCTCCCCGGTGGAGCGCGACGCCAGCACCGTCTCGACGCCGGGCTTCGACGTCGACGAGGTGCGCGCACGGCTGAGCAGCGAGCCGTGGGCTCCCCTCAAGCTCGCGAGCGGCTGTGACCGCCGCTGCACCTTCTGCGCGATCCCGACCTTCCGTGGCTCCTTCGTCTCGCGCCGCCCCAGCGACGTGCTGCACGAAGCGCAGTGGCTCGCCGGCCAGGGCGTGAAGGAGCTCTTCCTCGTGAGCGAGAACTCGACGTCGTACGGCAAGGACCTCGGCGACCTCCGTCTCCTGGAGACGCTGCTGCCCGAGCTGGCAGCCGTCGAGGGCATCGAGCGCGTCCGGGTCTCCTACCTCCAGCCTGCGGAGACGCGTCCCGGCCTGATCAGGGCGATCGCCCAGACGCCCGGCGTCGTGCCCTACTTCGACCTCTCCTTCCAGCACGCCTCGAACGCGGTGCTCCGCCGGATGAAGCGCTTCGGCGACCCGGAGTCGTTCCTCAAGCTGCTCGCCGACGTCCGCGCGCTGGCCCCCGATGCGGGCGTCCGCTCCAACTTCATTGTCGGCTTTCCCGGCGAGACGGAGGAGGACGTGCAGATCCTGTGCGACTTCCTCACCGAGGCCCGCCTCGACTTCACCGGTGTCTTCGGCTACTCCGACGAGGACGGCACCGAGGCCGCCGACTTCGCCGAGGAGCTCAAGCTCGACGAGGACGTCATCCGCGAGCGCTACGAGCGCGTACAGGGCCTCGTCGAGGAGCTCAACGCCCAGCGGGCGGAGGAACGGATCGGGGAGTACGTCGACGTGCTGGTCGAAAGCGCAGAGTCGCTCGAGGACGGCGTGGTCGAAGTGACCGGTCGCGCGGCCCACCAGGGCCCCGAGGTCGACGGCATCACGACCCTGCACGACACCGACGCCTCCGTCGGCGACACGGTCCGCGCCCTGGTCGTCGCGACCGAGGGAGTCGACCTGGTCGCTCGGGCCGTCGCTAGGGTGCACGCGTGAAGCACCTGCCCAACCTGCTGACGGCACTCCGGATCGTCCTCGTCCCGTTCTACGGCTGGGCACTGCTCGCCGAGGGCGGCGACAACGGGTGGCTGCGGTTCCTCGCCTGGGGCATCTTCTTCGTGGCCATGGTGACCGACAAGGTCGACGGCGACCTGGCCCGCAAGTACAACGTGATCAGCAGCTTCGGCAAGATCGCCGACCCGATCGCCGACAAGCTCCTCACCGGCATGGCCTTCATCGGCCTGTCGATCCTCGGCGACATCTGGTGGTGGGTGACCATCGTGGTCCTCGTGCGCGAATGGCTCATCACCTTCGTCCGCATGGCCGTCGTGTCCAAGATCGTGCTTGCCGCCGACCAGCTCGGCAAGTGGAAGACCACCGCGCAGGGCTTCGCCCTCGGTGGCCTCACGCTGCCGCTGCGTGATCCCGACGCCACCTCCTTCTGGCACGGCGTGGGCGAGCTCTTCTTCTACTTCTTCGAGGCCTTCCTCGTCGTGGCCGTCGTCCTCACCTTCATCTCCGGCTTCCAGTTCTTCGCCGATCTCTGGCGCAAACGGGCCGACCTCCGCGCCGCCTGAGGAGCCGTTCGTAGGATCGGCGACATGACCTCCGCAGACCATGTCCACCAGGTGTTGAAGGACGCGGAGGCCACCGTGGCCACCGCGGAGTCCCTCACCGGCGGCCAGCTCGCCTCGCAGCTGACCAACGTCCCCGGCTCCTCGCAGACGTACGGCGGCGGGGCGGTGACCTACTGGACCTCGCTCAAGATCGCGCTGCTCGGCGTGCCCGAGGCGCTGGTGCAGGAGTACGGCGTCGTCTCCGCCGAGTGTGCCGAGTCGATGGCCACGGGGGTCCGGGACGTGGCCGGGACGACGTACGGACTGGCGACGACGGGCGTGGCCGGGCCCGACGAGCAGGAGGGCAAGCCGGTCGGCACCGTGTTCGTCGGCGTCGCGGGGCCCTCAGGTGCCCGGTCGATCCAGCTCAACCTGGACGGGGAGCGTGCCGATATCCAGGCACAGACGTGTGCAGCCGCGCTCGAGCTGCTCGCCGACGAGGTGTCGGTGAGGGAATAACCGGGTGGGGTGCCCGACGTTGTGTGGGTGTCTCGGGTAGGTTTGCGCACAAGGGTCGCGAACGATGGAAGTTGGGGAGGTGCCCGCATGGTGCTGTTCCGCCGCATGCTGGGTGACGTCCTCCGGGCCCAGAGGATGCAGCGAGGCATGACGCTCCGCGAGCTGTCCGGAGAGGCGAGGGTCTCCCTCGGTTACATCTCCGAGATCGAGCGCGGCCAGAAGGAGGCCTCCTCCGAGCTGCTCGCCTCACTCTGCACGGCCCTCGACCTGCCGCTCTCCGCGGTGCTGCGTGAGGTCTCCGAGGCCGTCGCCGTCGAAGAGATCGCCACCACGTCCGACGTGGTCGCCTCCGCCGCCTGACCCGTGCGTCATACGGAGTTCTGGGCACGGCTCGAGTCCGCTGTCGGTGCGGGCTACTACGAGGTCTGGGCCGACCAGTACGTGATGTCCGAGCTCGGCGGCCTCACCGCCCGGCAGGCGCTCGAGGCGGGGTACACGCCGAAGGAGGTGTGGGCCGCCGTCTGGCGTGCCCTCGACCTGCCCGCGACACTCCGATGAGGATGCTTGGCTCGAACATCTGTTCGGACTAATCTGCTTTTGTCCGTGGCCGCAGCTAGCGTCCAACCCGATGACGACGAAGAAGCAGATGGCCAAGACACCCAAGACCAACGGAGGCACCAACATGGCTGGTGGAGACCGCGAGAAGGCGCTGGACGCCGCGCTCGCCAACATTGAGAAGCAGTTCGGCAAGGGCTCGATCATGCGGCTGGGTGACGACACCCGCGCGCCGCTCGAGGTCATCCCCACCGGCTCGATCGCGCTGGACGTGGCGCTCGGCATCGGTGGACTCCCGCGCGGTCGCGTTGTCGAGATCTACGGCCCCGAGTCCAGCGGTAAGACCACGGTCGCGCTGCACTCCGTCGCCAGCGCGCAGAAGGCCGGCGGTCTCGTCGCCTTCATCGACGCCGAGCACGCGCTCGACCCGGAGTACGCGAAGGCGCTGGGTGTCGACACCGACGCCCTCCTCGTCAGCCAGCCCGACTCCGGTGAGCAGGCCCTCGAGATCGCCGACATGCTGATCCGCTCCGGCGCACTCTCCCTCATCGTCATCGACTCCGTCGCCGCGCTCGTGCCCCGCGCCGAGATCGAGGGCGAGATGGGTGACTCCCACGTCGGCCTCCAGGCCCGTCTCATGAGCCAGGCGCTGCGCAAGATGACCGGTGCGCTCAACAACTCCGGCACCACCGCGATCTTCATCAACCAGCTCCGCGAGAAGATCGGCGTCATGTTCGGCTCGCCCGAGACCACCACCGGTGGCCGCGCGCTGAAGTTCTACTCCTCGGTCCGTCTCGACGTCCGCCGCATCGAGACCCTCAAGGACGGCACCGACATGGTCGGCAACCGCACCCGGGTCAAGGTCGTCAAGAACAAGGTGGCCCCGCCGTTCAAGCAGGCCGAGTTCGACATCATGTACGGCAAGGGCATCTCCAAGGAGGGCTCGCTGATCGACGTCGGCGTCGAGGCCGGCCTGATCCGCAAGGCCGGTGCCTGGTTCACCTATGAGGGCGACCAGCTCGGCCAGGGCAAGGAGAACGCCCGCAACTTCCTCAAGGACAACCCCGACCTCGCTGCCGAGATCGAGCGGAAGATCCTCGAGAAGCTCGGTGTCACCGGCGACGTCGACGTCCCCGACGACCTCTCCGAATTGAGCGATGAGCCGATCGGTGTCGACGACTTCTGAGTCGCCCTGGTCGGGTGACGTCCGCCTCGGGCGGGAAGCGTGGGTGGGGTCCACACCTCCAGACCCGCAGCTTCCCGCCGAGGCGGATCCCGAGTCCGTCGCTCGGACCATCCTGCTGGACCAGTTGACCGGGCGGGCTCGCAGCCGCAAGGAGCTGGCCGACAAGCTCGCCTCCAAGAACGTGCCGGGGGAGATCGCGGTGCGGCTGCTCGACCGGTTCGAGGAGGTCGGGCTGGTCGACGATGCCTCCTTCGCCCGGATGTGGGCCGAGGGCCGGCAGTCGGGCAAGAAGCTGGCTCGGCGGGCGATCGCCCAAGAGCTGCGACGCAAGGGCGTGGACGACGAGGTCGCCAAGGAGGCGCTCGACGAGCTCGACCCCGACGCCGAGGAACAGGCCGCCCGCGACCTCGTGCAGCGGAAGCTGCGGTCGATGTCGCGGCTCGACGACGTGGTGAAGACCCGGCGTCTGCTGGGGATGCTCGCCCGCAAGGGATACCCCTCCGGGCTCGCCATGTCGGTGATCCGCGAGGCACTGGGCGGGTCACTAGACTCCGACGCGTGAGCGAGACACCCGAGCGCACCCCGGAGCGCGAAGTCCTGACCTACGAGCTCTTCGGCACCGCGGTGCGCGAGATCGCGCAGCAGGTCGTCGACTCCGGGTACGAGGCCGAAATCGTCCTCGCCATCGCCCGGGGCGGGCTCGGTCTCGGGATGGGCCTGGGCTACGCGCTCGATGTGAAGAACCTCTCCGCGGTCAACGTCGAGTTCTACACCGGTGTGGGCGAGACGCTCGACGTCCCGATCATGCTCCCGCCGACGCCGCAGGCGGTCGACCTCACCGGCATGAAGGTGCTCATCACCGACGACGTCGCCGACACCGGCAAGACGCTCGAGGTCGTGCACGCGTTCCTCGAGGACCACGTCGCGGAGGTGCGCACGGCGGTCGTCTATGAGAAGCCGTGGACGGTGATCCACCCGGACTACGTCTGGAAGCGGACCGAGGCGTGGATCGACTTCCCGTGGTCCTCGACGCCGCCGCTCGTCAACCGCCACGGTGGACTGGCGCACTGATGGGCCTCGCCGACGCACTCCGGGTACCGCCAGGGCCCGTGGACCTCTCGGAGTGGGATCCCGCCGCGACACCGGCCGTCAAGGGCGGTCGCAAGGAGGCCGAGGGTGAGCTCTTCAGCATGGCCGACGAGCTGCTCGAGCTCCAGACGAAGCTGCTCGCCAGCAAGGAGGGTGACTCGCCGCGGGGCCTCCTCCTGGTCCTGCAGGGCATGGACACCTCGGGCAAGGGAGGCGTGCTCAAGCACAGCGTCGGGCTGATGGACCCCGTCGGCCTCAAGGTCACCTCGTTCAAGGCGCCCACCGAGGAGGAACGCAGCCACGACTTCCTCTGGCGCGTCGAGAGCGCAGTCCCGCCTGCGGGGTTCGTGGGCTTCTTCGACCGCTCCCACTATGAGGACGTGCTGATCCAGAAGGTCCGCTCGTTCGCCCCGGCTGAGGAGATCGAGCGCCGCTACGGCGCGATCAACGACTTCGAGAAGCGCCTCGTCGACCAAGGGATCGTCGTGCTCAAGTGCATGTTGCACATCTCGCCGGAGGCACAGAAGGAGCGGCTGCTCGAGCGGCTCGAGGACCCCACGAAGCACTGGAAGTACAACCCCGGCGACGTCGACGAGCGCCAGCTCTGGGCCGAATACACCAAGGCGTACGAGATCGCCCTCGAGCGCTGCAACACCGAGCCTGCGCCGTGGTTCATCGTGCCGAGCGACAAGAAGTGGTACCGGAACCTCGCCATCGCCAAGCTGTTGCGTGATCACCTGGCGGCCCTCGACCTCGACTGGACCACGCCGTCGGGGCTGGACATCGCCGCGGAGAAGGCGCGTCTCGCCGCCGACACCATCACCTCAGAGTCGGTGCAGTGACGCTGCCGGTCGTCCGCGTGACGCGCTACGTCACGCCGCTGCGCGAGGGCGGCAGCCTCCCCGGCATCGTCGAGGGTGACGACCTCGGCACGTGGGTCTGCAAGTTCCGCGGCGCCGGTCAGGGTCTGCGGGTGCTGGTCGCCGAGGTGATCGTGGCCGGACTGGCCCGAGCGCTCGACATCGCGACGCCTGACCAGTGCGTCCTCGACCTCGACCCCGCGATCGCGCGCTACGAGGCCGACGAGGAGGTTCAGGATCTGCTCAACGTCAGCGCCGGCCACAACCTCGGCATCGACTTCCTACCGGGCTCCTTCGGTTTCGACGCCAGCACCGAGGTCGAGGCCGAGCTCGCCGGCCGGATCCTGTGGCTCGACGCCCTCACGGCCAACGTCGACCGCAGTTGGCGCAACCCGAACATGCTCGTCTGGAACGGTGCCGTCCACGTGATCGACCACGGTGCCAGCCTCTACTTCCACCACTCCTGGCCGGGCGGCGCCGGAGACCCACAGCGCTTCGCCCGTCAGGCCTACGACACCTCCGAGCACATCCTGCAGGGCTCGGCCGATCTCGCGCAGGCGCAGGACGCGGAGCTCGCGGCGCGGCTCACCGACGACGTGCTGGCCGCGGTCGTCGGCGACGTACCGGATGAATGGGTGGACGACTACGAGTGGGCCACCGGCCCGGCTGAGGTGAAGGCCCGCTACGTCGCCTTCCTCCGGGCGCGGCTCGACGGCGTCGACGGGTCCCGCCCCTGGGTGCCGACGCTGTGAACCCCTATCAGTACGTCGTCCTCCGCTGCGTTCCCCGCGTCGAGCGCGAGGAGTTCGTCAACGTCGGGGTCGTCCTCTACTGCCCCGAGGAGGAGTTCCTCGCCTCCGCCTCGCGGCTGAACGCCGGTCGGATCCAGACGCTGGCCCCCGGCCTGGACCTCGACCGGGTCGAGGCGGCACTGGAGTCGATCGCGTTGATCTGCGCCGGGACGGCCCATGCGCAGTTCGGCGCCGGCATGCGGGCGACGGCGTACGGCGAGCGGGCACTCAACGACAACCAGAGCGCCCGCTTCGGCCTGCTCAAGGCGCCCCGCAGCACCGTCCTGCAGCCCGGCCCGGTCCACGGAGGCATGACCTCCTCCGCCGCCGCCGAACTGCAGCGGCTGCTGGACGCGCTGGTCGGTTAGACGGGGACGAGCTCGAGCGAGCCCACGGCGTAGCGCGCAAGGATCGTGCGGGCGAGCTCCGGGTGGGCACCGAGCGGATCGGACACCGCCACGGCGCCGGCCTCGAGCGCGAGCTCCGCGGCCCGGTCCGGCAGCCAGCCGGGGGCGAGGAAGAGCGACGCCACGGCGATGTGGCGACGTCCCTCGGCGCGGAACGCCCGGACGGCCTCACCGGTGGCCGGGGGAGTCGAGGACGCGTAGGCCGCGACGACCGGGAGTCGGTGGTGCGTGCCCCAGAGACGGGCGAGGCGGGCGACCGCCTGGTTGGCGAGGAAGTCTGACGAGCCGGCCGCGGCAAGCACGAGCGCGTCGAGCTCCCGCACCCGCGCCGCGCGCAGCGCCTCGCGGAGCCGCTCGTCGAGGATCCCGAGCAGGGTGGACTCGAGGCCGAGGATCCCGGCCGCCCGGATGGCGACGTCGTCATGACGCTCCGCGGCGGCGGCGACGACCGACGGTACGTCGACCTTCGCGTGATAGGCCTCGCTGAGCAGCAGCGGGACGACCACGATCTCGCGGTGCCCCTCGGCGACCAGCGCGTCGACGACCGAGTCGAAGGACGGCGACGACAGCTCCAGGAACGCCTCGGCGATCCGCAGGTCGGGCCGCATCCGACGCACCTCGTCGGTCAGGGCGGTGATGGTGGCCGCGTGTCGCGGATCGCGCGAACCGTGGGCGAGGGTGATCAGTGCCGGCGCACTCATGAGTGGATCCCGCATTCTGTCTTGCCGGTGCCGGCCCAGCGGCCGCTGCGCGGGTCATCGCCCGGAGCGACGCGGCGGGTGCACGGGGCGCATCCGATGGAGGGGTAGCCGTCGTAGACGAGCGGGTTCACGAGCACACCGTTCTCCGCCATGTAACGCTCGACCTGCTCGTCGGACCACCGCGCGATGGGGGAGACCTTGACCTTGCCCCGCTTGGCGTCCCAGCCGATGACGGGCGCGATCACCCGGTTGCGGGTCTCCGCGCGACGCAGGCCGGTCGCCCAGGCGTCGTACCCGTCCAGCGAGTTCGCCAGCGGCTCCACCTTGCGCAGCTTGCAGCACAGGTCGGGGTCCGTGCGGAAGAGGTCCTTGCCGTACGTCGCGTCCTGCTCGGCCACGCTCTGGACCGGCGTGATGGTGATCAGGTTGACGTCGGAGGTCGCCGCGACCGCGTCACGCGTCCCGATCGTCTCGACGAAGTGGTAGCCGGTGTCGAGGAAGACGACGTCGATCCCCGGCACGACCTTGGCCGCGAGGTGGGCCAGCAGCCCGTCGCCCATCGAGGACGTGAGGCAGAAGCGCTCACCGAACGTCGCCGCGGCCCACTCGATGATCGTCTCGGCGGGCGCGAGCTCCAGCTCGGCACCCCAGTGCGAGACGATCTCGCGGAGCTCCTCGGAGCTGCGGCCCTCGGTGTGGGATCCCTTGAAGGCGCGGGCAGCCGCAGTGGCCACCGTGCTCATCTGACCAACTCCTCATCTGCTCGGGCGACCCACGTCGTGAAGCTCTCGCCCTGCTCGCGGTCCTCGAGGTAGTTCGAGACAAGCGAGCTGATGTAGTCGTCCAGGCCGGCACTCGTCACCTTGTGCTGGCGCAGCTTGCGGCCGAAGTTGGCCTGAAGGCCGGTGGCGCCGCCGAGGTGCACCTGGAAGCCCTCGACCTGCTCGCCGTTCTCGTCGGTGACGAGCTGACCCTTGAGGCCGATGTCGGCGACCTGAGTGCGGGCGCAGGCATTGGGGCAACCGTTGACGTTGACGGTGATCCCCTGATCGCCCAGGTCGAGGTCGGGGAAGCGCCGTTCCAATTCGTCGATCAGGTCGTGGCTGCGCTGCTTGGTGTCGACGATCGCGAGCTTGCAGAACTCGATGCCCGTGCAGGCCATCGTGTTGCGTCGCCAGGTCGAGGGCCGGGCCGAGAGGCCGATGACGTCGAGCTCGTCGACGAGGTCGGGCGCGCGGAGCGGGTCGACACCGAGGATCACGATCTTCTGGTACGGCGTCAGGCGGGCGCCCGACGCGCCGTACTTCTCGATCAGGTCGGCCAGCTGGACCAGCAGCGTGCCCGAGACCCGGCCGACGGTCGGCGCGACGCCGACGTACACGTTGCCGTCCTTCTGCGGGTGGACGCCGATGTGGTCGCGGTGACCGATCGGGCTGACGGGCGAGGGGTTGTCCTCGAGCAGGTAGCCGAGGTACTCGTTCTCCAAGACCTCGCGGAACTTCGGGCCGCCCCAGTCGGCGACGAGAAACTTCAGGCGCGCCTTGGAGCGCAGCCGGCGGTAGCCGTAGTCGCGGAAGATGCCCGCGACGCCCTCCCAGACGTCGGGGACGGCCTCGAGCGGGATCCAGACGCCGAGCTTCTCGGTGAGGTGCGGGTTGGTCGAGAGGCCGCCGCCGACCCAGACGTCGAAGCCGGGGCCGAACTCGGGGTGGATCGTGCCGACGAAGGCGACGTCGTTGGTCTCCGGCGAGACGTCGTGCGACGGGTGGCCGGTGAGCGCCGTCTTGAACTTGCGGGGGAAGTTCGAGAACTTCGGGTCCCCGATGTAGCGCCGCTTGATCTCGTCGAGCGCCCAGGTGCCGTCGATGATCTCGTCGACGGCGACGCCGGCGACGGGGGAGCCGAGGAACGGGCGGGGGCTGTCGCCGCAGGCCTCGAGGGTCGAGAGGCCGGCGTCCTCGAGGCGCGACCAGATCTCCGGGACGTTCTCGATCTCGATCCAGTGGTACTGGATGTTCTCGCGGTCGGTGACGTCGGCGGTGTCGCGGCCGAAGTCCTGGCCGATCGTGCCGAGGGCGCGGACGGCACGGTGGCTCAGGAGTTGGCCGTCGGTCCGGACGCGCATCATGAAGTAGCGGTCGTCCAGCTCCTCCTCCTCCAGCGTGGCCGTCTTGCCGCCGTCGATGCCGGGCTTGCGCTGGGTGTAGAGGCCCATCCAGCGGAAGCGGCCGCGGAGGTCGGCAGGGTCGATGGAGTCGAAGCCGCGCTTGGAGTACGTGTAGAGGATCCGGTCCCGCACGTTGAGCGGGTCGTCGTCCTTCTTGGACTGCTCGTTCTTGTTGAGTGGCTCGGTGTATCCGAAGGCCCATTGCCCCTCGCCGCGCTTGGGGCGCGGGACATCCGTCTTCTGAGGGGCGGCGGGCTTGAAACGCAGGTCGGGCACACCGCAGTCTCACCCGCGCTCACTGGACGCTTCAACTTCGCATCCCACATCGTGGACGTGCGTCCATAATGTGGATGCACTACGGTTGCGCCGTGACTTCTCTCGTTTCCTCCGCGTACCAGCAGGCTCTCGAGGTCATCGCCTCGGTCGAGCCCCGAGTGGCCGAAGCCACCCGCCAGGAGCTCGCCGACCAGCGTGCCTCGCTCAAGCTGATCGCGTCGGAGAACTACGCCTCGCCGGCCGTCCTGCTCACCATGGGCACCTGGTTCTCCGACAAGTACGCCGAGGGCACGGTCGGACACCGCTTCTACGCCGGTTGCCAGAACGTCGACACGGTGGAGTCGCTCGCCGCCGAGCACGCGAAGGAGCTCTTCGGCGCCGAGTACGCCTACGTCCAGCCGCACTCGGGCATCGACGCCAACCTCACGGCCTACTGGGCGATCCTCGCCCACCGCGTCGAGGGTCCTTGGCTCGAGAACGCCGGCGTGAAGAACATGAACGAGCTCACCGAGGCCGACTGGGAGAAGCTCCGCCACGAGCTCGGCAACCAGCGCCTCCTCGGCATGAGCCTGGACGCCGGCGGTCACCTGACCCACGGCTTCCGGCCGAACATCTCCGGCAAGATGTTCCACCAGAACCAGTACGGCACCGACCCCGAGACCGGTCTCCTCGACTACGACGCACTCCGCGCGAAGGCGCGCGAGTTCAAGCCGCTCATCCTCGTCGCCGGCTACTCGGCCTACCCGCGACGGGTGAACTTCGCGACGATGCGCGAGATCGCCGACGAGGTCGGCGCCACCCTCATGGTCGACATGGCCCACTTCGCAGGGCTCGTGGCCGGCAAGGTGTTCCAGGGCGACGAGGACCCGGTCCCGCATGCGCACGTCGTCACCTCGACGAGCCACAAGAGCCTGCGGGGCCCGCGCGGCGGCTTCATCCTCGCCACCGAGGAGTACGCCCCGTCGGTCGACCGCGGCTGCCCGATGGTCCTCGGCGGCCCGCTCTCGCACGTGATGGCGGCCAAGGCCGTCGCCTTCGCCGAGGCGAAGCAGGACTCCTTCAGGACCTACGCCCAGAACATCGCCGACAACGCCCAGGCGCTGGCCGAGGGCTTCAAGAAGCGTGGCATCAAGCTCGTCACCGACGGCACCGACAACCACATCGTGCTGCTCGACGTCTCCGGCCTCGGCATCACCGGCCGCCAGGCCGAGTCGGCGCTGCTCGACTCCGGGGTCGTCACCAACCGCAACTCGGTCCCGTCCGACCCGAACGGCGCCTGGTACACCTCCGGCGTCCGCCTCGGCACGCCGGCGCTGACCACCCGCGGCCTCGGTGAGGACGACTTCGACTACGTGGCCGAGCTGATCACGAACGTCCTCAAGAACACGACGCCGGGCACCACGGCGGCGGGGGCGGCCTCCAAGGCGTCGTACGCCCTCGCCGACGGCGTCGCGGAGAAGACCAAGGCCGCGGCCGCCGAGCTGATGGACAAGTTCCCGCTGTACCCGGGTTTGGACCTGTCCTGAACTGGATATCCTCCAACCCGTGCATACGCTCTCCCGGCAGGTCGACCTGCCGTTCCGCCCGGAGTCGGTGCGGGCAGCGCGCGCGATCGTGAGGACCTTCGGCGCTGAACTCGCCGACGACACGATGGCCGACGCTGAACTGCTCGTCTCTGAGGTCGTCACCAATGCCGTTCGGCATGGTGGCCCGGACATCAGCCTCACGGTCGAGGTGGAGGGCGGTTCGGTCACGATCGGCGTCACGGACGGAAGCAATGTGATGCCGATGACAGGCACGGCGGTGGCCGCGACGAAGGCGTCGGGCCGCGGACTCCTCCTGGTCGACCAGGTTGCCGCCGCATGGGGAGTCACGACACACTCAGGAAAAGACGGCAAGACTGTCTGGTTCAGGCTCGCTGACCGCTCCGGCGGCGAGAAGACAGAGCCACGAAAGGACGAGGCAGGATGGATCTGACGATCACGCAGGACACGGGGACGCTGGCGCTGGTCGGGTCGATCGACCTGGTGAGCCGGGAGGACTTCCTCAAGGCGGGTCTCGCGGTGCTCGATCGTGACAACGCCCTGGCGTTGGACATGTCGGGTGTGGACTTCATGGATTCGATGGGCATCGGGGCCCTGGTCGAGATCGCACGCCACGCTGAGAAGCAGGATGCTTCGTTCACCATCTCGGCAGTGTCGCCGCGTGTGAGCCGAGTGCTCGAGGTGACGGGTCTCGGCGATGCGTGGCGAACGCCCTGAATCAGCCTCTGCGGCGCACCATGCCGCGTATCGGGAGCTGGTCTCGGCCCTTCGGGGTGTTCGGTCCGGGATGCGGTCCGACACGGCGTCGGTCCTGCTGGTCGACTCCACACGCACGTTGCTGGAGCCGGCCGCGACGGTCGGTCTCGATCGCACCCTGTGGGGTGCGCGGGTCGTGCCCATCGGACAGGGCTTCGCGGGCCGGGTCGCACAGACGCGCCAGCCGGTCGTGCTCGGTGAGGTCAACGACTCCACCGTCCTGAACCCGGTCCTCCTGCAGCATGGCGTGAGTTCGCTGTTGGGTGTGCCGATCATCGACGGCAGCGCGCTGCTCGGCGTCCTGCACGTCGGTTTCCTCGACCACCACGACTTCACCGACGGCGAGAAGCTCCGGCTCACCGAGTACGCCGGCGAGATGGGTCGGCTGCTCAACGACCGGTTCCACGACGCCCAGCACACCGCGGCACTCACGCTGCAGCGCAGCCTGCTGCCCACGGCGCTCCGTGTGCCCGCCGGGCTGGCGATGGCGGCGCGGTACGTGCCGGCGGACGGTGATCTGGGGGGCGACTGGTACGACGTCTTCGAGCTGCCCGACGGCCGGGTCGGCCTCGTCATGGGCGACGTGGTCGGGCATGGCCTCGACAGCGCGATCGTGATGGGGCGCCTGCGCAGTGCGCTGCGTGCCTACGCCCTCGACCACGACGACCCCTCCGAGGTCCTCGCGCGGCTCGATCGCAAGATCTGCCACTTCGAGCCCGATGCGCTCGCAACCGTCCTCTACGGCGTCTCCGAGCCGCCCTACGAGTACTGGGACTTCAGTTCGGCGGGCCACTTCGCCCCGATCCTGGCCGTGCCGGGCGAGTGGGCCGGCACGGTGACGATGACGATCGACCGGCTGCTCGGCATGAGTCCTGACGCGGTGCGCACGACCACCCGGATCCCGCTGCCTCTCGGCGCGAAGTTCTGCCTCTTCACCGACGGGCTCGTCGAGCGCCGGCCTGCGCCCGAGGACGGCGACGCTGACCTGATCGCCGACGGCATCGCCCGTGCCGCCAAGGCCTTGGCTGCGGCTGAGGACCCGGAGCTCGGTTGCATCCGCATCCTCGGCGAGGTGGTCGGCGAGCAGGTCGCCGAGGACGACGTGGCCGTCCTCGTGGCGCAACGCCTCAACTGAGCCGGCCCAACACCCTGTCGAGGGCGCCGACGACGTAGTCGACCGACTCTCGCGTGATGACCAGGGGCGGCTTGATCTTGAGCACGTTCTTGTGATCACCGGTGGGCTGCACGATGCAGCCCTCCTCGAGGAGGGCGTCGCAGATCTGCGCGGTCAGCTCGGTCGCCGGCTCGAACGTCGCGCGGTCCAGCACGAGCTCCACCCCGAGATAGAGGCCCATCCCGTGGACGGCGCCGATGACGTCGTACGTCGTCCCCAACTGCTCCAACGCGGCCTTGAGGTGATCGCCGACCACACGGGCGTTCTCCTGCAGCCGCTCCGCCTCCATCACGTCGAGCACCGCGAGGCCGAGGGCGGCCGACACCGGCGACCCGCCCGCGGAGGAGAAGAACGAGCCCTCGGCGGCGAAGGCCTCCGCGATCGGGCGCGTGGTGAGGACGGCGCCGAGCGGCTGGCCGTTGCCCATCGCCTTGGCCACCGTGATGATGTCCGGCACCGCGTCCTGCTGTTCGAAGCCCCAGAAGTGGTGGCCGAGGCGGCCGTAGCCCATCTGCACCTCATCGCTGATGCAGACGCCGCCGAGCCCGCGGACGCGGTCGAAGACGCCGGCGAGGTAGCCGTCGGGGAGCAGCACGCCGCCGCCGTTGCCGAAGATCGGTTCGAGGATCACACCAGCGATCCGATCGCGGTCGAGGCCGGCGAGCTGGGCGTCGAGGTCGCGCAGATAGCCGGCCGCGGCGCCGGGACCGCGGTGGGTGCCGCGGATCTGGTTGGGCGCGTCGATCAGCTCGACCCACGCCGGCCGCGTCTCGAGGGCACGCGGGTTGTCGCCGAGGGAGGAGGTCACGGCGTCCGAGCCGATCGTCCAGCCGTGGTAGGCCTCGCGGGCGGCCAGGATCCGATCACGGCCCGTGGCGGTCATCGCCAGGCGCAGCGCGAGGTCGACCGCCTCCGAGCCGCTGTTGACGAGGAAGACCTGGTCGAGTCCGTCGGGCGCCAGGGCCGCGAGGCGCTCGGAGAGCTCGACGGAGGCTGCGTAGTGGAAGCGGCTGTTGGTGTTGAGCAGGTTCCACTGACGGGTCGCGGCGCGGGTGAGCACCGGGTGGGCGTGGCCTGTGGTGGCGACGTTGTTGACCACATCGACGTAGACGTTGGCCTGCGTGTCGATCAGGAACTCCCGCCAGCCGCGCTCGATCTGCGGTGGGTCGGCGTAGTAGTGCTCCTGGACGCCGGCGAAGTGGGCGTCGCGTCGCTCCAGCAGTCCGCGGGGATCCGCAGTCGGCGCCGCGATGTCCGTCGACAGGAACGGTGAGGGGTCGGGACAGATCCGCTGCCAGACGTCGACCGCGTGCGGCCTGACGAAGCGCGGGGGCATGCCGGGCAGGGTGCAGGCCTGGATGACCTGGCCGTCGATCTCGCCTGCGAGCGAGAGTGTGGGCTGGGAGTGCCGCCGGGAGAGCGGCTGGGCTCGGTCGAGCCGGTACTCGCCGTACCGGGTGGCGAGGACGGGAGGGAGTGCGGGGGAGCCGGTCAGCCAGGCGCCCCGGTCCCAGACCTCGGCCGTCACCGAGAGGTCGGCGGTGCGGAAGCGCATGCCGGGCACGGGCCCCACCAGCCGCGGCGCTCCGAGGGGCTGGCCGACGCCGCGGACGAGCCAGGTCATCTCCTCGAGGTCGAGCGCAAGGCTCGCCTCGAAGCCGTCGACCTCCGCAGAGGCTCGCGCCTCGGCGTAGCCGTTGTCGCCGTCGAGGACGGTCTGGTCGGCGGCGCTCGCCACCAGCACGGCGCCGCGCACGACGACGAGGGGCCAGACCGCACCGAGCTCGGTGTCGCTCAGCTGCGTGTGCGCGGCGAACCCCTCGACGACGGCCAGCACCGCTCGTACGTCGTCAGCTGTCTTGCCGAGCACACTTGCGGCGGCGACGGCGAGCTCGGCGCAGCGCCAGCTGACGGCGAGGTCTCCGAAGTCGATCACGCCCGCCGCGCCGCTGTCGGTGAGGACCACGTTGTCGTCGGTCAGGTCGCCGTGAATGACCTGGAGCGGCAGCTCGTCCGCGACATCCGCGATCCGGGCCGCGGCGTCGGAGACGCGCTCCGCCAGCGAGGGGTCGAGGGAATCGAGGACCTCGGCAGCCGCGCGCAGGTCCCACTGGCTGCGCCGCTCGGTGCCGGGATGCCTGAAGTCGGCGAGTGCTGCCACCACGCGGCCGGCCGTCTCGCCGAGGAGGCGGCACTCGTCGAGACCGAAGCGGGCACGGTCGAGGAGCGGCGTGCCGTCGACGTACGTGAGGACGTGGGCGAGGAGGTGCTGGCCGTCGACCTCGACCTGCTGCAGGTCATCGACCGGCAGCGGACCGCGAAGCGCGGCTGCCTCGATCGTCGAGAGCGCCGCCCGCTGCGCCTCGAGTTCGGCCCGCTCCCAGGCAGGGTTGGCGATCTTGAGCACCACGCGCCCCGACGAGTCGTCGATGCGGAAGTTGCGGTCCTGGTTGGAGCCGAGCTCCCTGATTGCGCCGGTGAGGCCCCAGTGCGCCACGGCGATCCGTGCGGCATCGTCCTCCGTCACCAACGGGCGCGGCAGCCCGCCGAGTCCGGCCATCAGGACCGCATCGTCATGGACTCGAGCACGCCGGTCACGTCGACGTCGTACGTCGTCCCGTCGAGGCTGCGGATCGTGCCGGCGTAGCGGCCGTAGAGCTGGAAGTAGTCGATCGAGGCCAGCACCAGCTGGTGCTTGACGTCCTTGCGGCCGTCCGGTGTGAAGGTGACGTCGAGCCGGCCGTCGAAGGACGAGACGGTCCAGTACTCACCGTTCTGCGCCGGGTGGTGCTCGAAGACCACGTCGGAGAGCTCCTCGTAGACGCCGGGCAGCCAGAGGCAGGACTCCTCGGGCTCACCGTCGACCTCGGGACGGTCGACGAAGTTGGCGCCGACGGGTGTGCCGTCCGCGGCCCGCGTGCCGAAGGTGCCCCAGAGCCACGAGGTCCGGTAGCCCTTGGCGCGCATGGCCGGTCGCGACCCCCAGATCTCGCCGGCGATGCCGAGGGAGCTGCCGCGGGCGTTGGAGGCGTGCTCGTGCAGGACACCGGAAGCCTTGTCACGGACGTAGATCTCGGAGGAAGCGAGGTAGTGCGCGTCCTGCAGGATCATCGACGAGTAGACCTCCGGGTGGACGAGCGTCCAGCCCTGCCACTCCTTGAGCCGCAGCCACTTGAGCCGTCGCGTGAGCCCGTGGAACTCGTCGAGCGGGTTGACGTCGAGCGGGCGAGCGTCGAGGCGGCCGTAGGTGCGGACGCCGTCGGAGACGAGGCGCTTCACGCGATCACGGGGGTGGTCCGCTCGACCACGGCCGCGAGATCGCCGCCGGCGAGCATGCCGAAGGTCCCGTCATGTCCACCGCCGGCGGCCGAGAGGCGGGAGGCGCAGAAGATGTCGGCCACCTCGGCCGGCGCGAAGCGGACCAGGAGCGAGGCCTGGAGGACCGCGGCCATCCGGCCGGTGAGGCGCCGCGCGTTGACCTCCATCGTCTCCGGCGTGAGTGACCCGAGCAGCTGCAGTACGTCGGCGATGGCCGCATCGAGTCGCGCGTCTGCGCCACGGGCCCTGCCGACCTCGGTGAGGTAGGCGTCGAGCACCTCCGGCTCACGCGACAGGGCGCGCAGCACGTCGAGCGCGTTGACGTTGCCCGAGCCCTCCCACACCGAGTTGACCGGCGCCTCCCGGTAGAGCAGCGGCATCGCGGAATCCTCGACATAGCCGTTGCCGCCGAGGCACTCCAGCGCCTCGCCCGTGACGGCGATGGTCCGCTTGCACACCCAGAACTTCGCCAGCGGCAGTGCGATCCGGCGGAACGCCTTCTCGTGCTCGTCATTGCGGTCGTCCACGGCCGCCGCGAGCCGCATGCCCAGCACGGTGGCCGCCTCGGACTCGACGGCGAGATCGGCGATGACGTTCTGCATCAGCGGCTTGTCGGCCAGGCGCGACCCGAACGCCGAGCGGTGCGCGACGTGCCAGCTCGCCTCGGCCACCGCCCGGCGCATGAGCGACGCCGAGCCGAGCACACAGTCGAGCCGCGTCGCGGCGACCATCTCGATGATCGTGCGGACGCCGCGGCCCTCGTCACCCAGCCGCCATGCGACCGTGTCGTTGAACTCCAGCTCCGAGGAGGCGTTGGAGCGGTTGCCGAGCTTCTCCTTGAGTCGAACGACGTCGAGGGTGTTGCGAGTGCCGTCAGGGAGGACGCGCGGCAGCACGAAGCAGGTCACGCCACCCTCGGTCTGTGCCAGCACGAGGAACATGTCGTTCATCGGCGCCGAGGTGAACCACTTGTGGCCGCGCAGCGTGTAGACGCCCGAGTCGGCGTCGCCCGAGAGCGGCGTCGCGACGGTGACATTGGTACGGACGTCGGAACCACCCTGACGCTCCGTCATCCCCATCCCCGCAAGGGCTCCGAGCTTCTGCTCATGCGGCCGCAGGCCGAAGTCGTACGTCGTCGACGCGAGCAGCGGCGTCCACTCCTTCGCGAGGGCGTCGTCGGCGCGCAACGCCGGCACGGCGGCGTACGTCATGGTGATGGGGCAGCCGTGGCCCGGCTCGGTCTGGTACCAGGCGATGTAACCGGCCGCACGACGCAGGTGCGCGTGCGGGTCGTCACTCTCCCACGGCGTCGCGGCGAGGCCGTGCCCGATGCCGCGCTCCATCAGCCAGTGCCAGGACGGGTGGAACTCGACCTCGTCGATCCGGTTGCCGTAGCGGTCGACCGGCTTGAGGGTCGGCGTGTGCTTGTTGGCCAGCAGACCGTGCTCGCGTGCCTCCTCCGAGCCGGCCTCGAAACCGAGTCCGACCAGGGAGTCCAGCGTGGCCTGGTCGGCGTGCCGCAGGACGGCCTCGGTGAGTGCGTGATCGCTGGTCACGACGTTGTGCCCGGCGAGCAGCGGTGCCTGGTTGAGCACGAGCCGGTTCGATGCGGGGGAGGCGCCAGTCATGCCACTACGGTAGTGCCGTGCCGGAGGATCAGCTCGCAGATGACATCAGGTTCCGTCGCGGGCGCCTGTCGCTGCCGGAGCATGTGCGGTCGCCCTGGTGGGAGCTCACGCGACGCCTGTTGATGGCGTTGGGGATCCTCGTCGGCACCGTCCTGATCGTCTACCTCGACCGCAAGGGCTATCGCGACAGCAACGGCGACGGCATCAGCCTCGTCGATGCCATCTACTACACGACCGTCACGCTCAGCACGACCGGGTACGGCGACATCGCGCCGGCCAGTGACTTCGCGCGACTGGTCAACGCGCTGGTCGTGACGCCGGCCCGCATCGGGTTCCTTGTCCTCTTGATCGGCACGACCCTCGAGGTGCTCGCCACCCGCGGGCGCGAGCAGATCCGCACCGCCCGTTGGAGGAAGAACATGTCCCACCACGTCGTCATCATCGGCTACGGCACGAAGGGCCGCAGTGCGGTCGAGACGCTTCTCAACAACGGCAAGGACCGCGAGCACATCGTCGTCGTCGACCCGTCGGCCGCCGCGCTGCAGGACGCCCACTCCGACGGCCTCGCCGTCGTCACCGGTGACGCGACCCGGCGTGAGGTGCTCCGCCGTGCCGGCGTCGCGGAGGCCGACCACGTCATCATCACCACCAACCGTGACGACACCAACGTCCTCACTGCCCTGACGGTCCGCCAGCTCAACCCCGACTCCTGGATCGTCGCCGCCGTGCGCGAGGAGGAGAACGTGGCGCTGATGAAGCAGTCCGGAGCGAACTCCGTGATCACGTCGGCGGACGCGGTCGGCCGCCTGCTGGGCCTCTCGTCGCTCTCGCCGACGCTGGGCACCGTGATGGAGGACCTGCTGACGTACGGCGAGGGGCTGGAGGTCGCCGAGCGCGAGCTGCTCGTCACCGAGGTCGGCAAGCAGCCCCAGCAGCTGCCCGACCAGGTGATCGCCGTCGTGCGGGACGAGCGCGTCTTCCGCTACTTCGACCCGGTCGTGACGCAGCTTGCGCGGGGTGACCGGCTGGTCGTCGTACGACCGGCGAAGGAGCTGCCGTGGGCACCACGCCCCGGCACTCATGACGAGGACTTCGCCTCGGAGGACTGATCCTCGAGAAACCCCTGCGGAAATGGAGTGAGCCGCTGGGGTCTCGGGTCCCCAGCGGCTCGAAGAGAAAGCTACTCGTCAGCCGTTCGGGATCCAAGGCATTTCGACACAAATGACCCAGATGGGCCATGCCAAGGGGGCCTTAGTCCCGCATCGAGTCCAGCACCAGCTGGAGGTCCGCCACGGTCGTGCGCGGGTTGACGATGGCGAAGCGGGTGCAGACCCGTCCGCGGTGCTTGGTCGGCGTCACGAAGGCGATCTCGTCCTTGAGGAGTCGGTCGCTCCACGCGTTGTAGTCGGCATCGCTCCAGCCGACCCGCTCGAAGATCAGCACCGAGAGGTCGGGGTCGACCAGGAGGTTGACGTGGTCGGCTGCGTCGATGAGCTCCCGCGCGGCGCGTGTGACGGCGAGCGTGGTCTCGATGGCGTCGCGGTAGGCGTCGGTGCCGTTGACGGCGAGGGAGAACCACAGCGGAAGGCCGCGCGGGCGGCGCGTCAGGTGGATGGCGTAATCCGAGGGGTTCCACACCGAGCGGGTCGGGTCGTCGGTGAGGACGTCGAGGTACGACGCCTTCTGGGTGTGGGCGGCGCGGGCCAGGACGGGGTCGCGGTAGAGCAGCGCGCAGGCGTCGAACGGCGAGAAGAGCCACTTGTGCGGATCGACGATGAACGAGTCGGCCTGCTCGATGCCGTCGAAGAGGGCACGGACGCTGGGTGCCGCGAGGCCGGCACCGCCGTAGGCGCCGTCGACGTGGAACCACCAGCCCTGCTCGCGTGCGACCTCGCCGATGCCGGCCAAGTCGTCGATCACGCCGAGGTTGGTCGTGCCGGCGGTGGCGACGACGGCGAAGACGCTGTGACGCTGCTCGTCGGTGGCGATCTCCAGCCAGGAGCGGATGGCGGAGCCGGTGAGGCGCCCGCGGTCATCGCCGGGGATCTCGACGACGTCGACGTCCATGACCGACTCGAGGGCGTGCTTCACCGAGGAGTGTGTCTCGTGGGTGAGCATCACCGCCCACCGTGCCGGACGGGTGCCGCCGCGGGCATGGAGTGCGGCCGCCCGAGCGGCGACCAGCGCGGACAGGTTGCCGTTGGTGCCGCCCTGGACGAAGACGCCACCCGCTGACTCGGGCAGGCCGGCGAGGTCGGCGATCCAGCGCAGCGCCTGGTTCTCGGCGTAGACCGCACCGCTCGCCTCGAGCCACGAGCCGCCGTAGATGGAGGAGGCGCCGATGAGCATGTCGAACGCCGCCGCTGCCTTGGAGGGCGCGCCCGGGATGAACGCGAGATAGCGAGGGTGGTCGATCGAGAGGCAGGCCGGGGCGAGCACGTCCTCCCAGAGCTGCGCCGCCGCCTCGCCTCCGATGCCTCCGGGCGTCACGGTCTGCCCCGCGAGCTCCTCCAGTTCGGCGGGGCTGAGCGTCCGGTCGAGCGGTGCCTGCATCTGGAGCCGGTCGATCGAGAGCTCGGCCATTCGCGCGGCGAGGGACGCGGCAGCGTCGTCGTACTCATGCATGCGGATGAGCGTAGGGCGCATCTGTTTCCATGGCCCACCATGTTGTTGCATAGGGCAACAAACTAAAGTGCATTCGTGACCGAGACTGCAGCCCGCCAGCGCGTCGCCGTGGATCATCCCCACTACAAGTGGGTGGCCTTGTCGAACACGACGCTCGGCATCCTGATCGCCACCGTCAACAGCTCGATCGTCATCATCTCGCTGCCCGCGATCTTCAAGGGCATCCACGTCGACCCGCTCGGAGCGGGCAACGTGAGCTACCTGCTCTGGATGATCATGGGCTTCCTGGTGGTCTCTGCCGTCCTGGTCGTGGTCCTCGGACGGCTCGGCGACATGTTCGGGCGGGTGAAGATCTACAACCTCGGGTTCGTCGTCTTCGCGATCGCGTCGATCTTCCTCTCGCTCGACCCGCTGACCGGCGGGCAGGGCGCGCTCTGGCTGATCGCGGGACGCGTGATCCAGGGCGTCGGCGGCGCCATGCTCTTCGCCAACTCCACCGCGATCCTCACCGACGCCTTCCCGGCTCACGAGCGCGGCATGGCTCTCGGCATCAACAACGTCGCCGCCGTGGCCGGCTCCTTCATCGGACTCGTCCTCGGTGGCGTGCTCAGCGAGTGGGACTGGCGTGCGGTCTTCTGGGTGTCGGTGCCGATCGGCATCGTCGGCACGATCTGGTCGTACATGTCGCTCCACGAGACCGGCGTGCGGCGCAAGGGCGGCCTCGACCTTCCCGGCAACCTCACCTTCGCCGTCGGCCTGACCGCCCTGCTGGTGGCGATCACCTACGGCATCCAGCCGTACGGCGACTCGGCGATGGGCTGGGGCAACCCCTGGGTGATCGCCGGCATCGTCGGAGGCGTCGTCCTCCTCGTCATCTTCTGCGTGATCGAGACCAGGGTCGCCTCACCGATGTTCGAGATGAGTCTCTTCCGGATCCGGCCGTTCTGGGCCGGGAACCTCGCCGGCCTGCTCTCCTCCGTCTCCCGGGGCGGCATGCAGTTCATGCTGATCATCTGGCTCCAGGGCATCTGGCTCCCGCGCCACGGCTACTCGTACGAGTCGACCCCGCTGTGGGCCGGCATCTACCTGCTGCCCCTCACCGTCGGCTTCCTCGTCGCCGGGCCGCTCTCCGGGCGGCTCTCCGATCGGTACGGCGCGCGGCTCTTCGCGGCCGTCGGCATGGTGCTCGTCGCGCTGACCTTCATCGGCTTCCTGCTGATCCCGGTGGACTTCCCCTACTGGCTCTTCGCGCTGATCCTGCTGATCAACGGCCTCGCCTCGGGCCTCTTCGCCGCGCCCAACGTGTCGTCGATCATGAACGCGGTGCCCGCGAACCGTCGGGGAGCGGCGTCCGGGATGCGCGGCACGTTCTTCAACTCCGGCTCGTCACTCTCCATCGGCGTCTTCTTCTCGCTGATGATCGCCGGCCTGGCCAACACGCTCCCCGACGCCATGCGCACCGGTCTGACCGCCCACGGCGTCTCCACCCAGGCCGCCCAGGCCGCCGCGGAGATCCCGCCCGTGGGCTCGCTCTTCGCGTCGTTCCTCGGCTTCAACCCGATCGGCACGATCCTCGACCAGATCAAGGGCGCGGGCATCGACCTCGGCTCTCCCGACAAGGTGCTCACGGGCAAGGAGTTCTTCCCGCAACTGATGAGCGACCCGTTCCACCACGGGCTCGTCGTCGTCTTCGGTGCCGCGGCCGTGATGAGCCTCCTCGCCGGTGTCGCCTCGCTCTTCGCCGGTGGCAAGTACGTCCACGAGGATGCGAGCGAGGGAGGCGGCGTGCCGAGCTTGCTCGAGCACGGCGGCCGAGCGAGCGACCAACGGCCCGAAGGGCCGTCCGAGCCGGTGCTGGCCGAGACCGCCTCCGGGCTGGCGCTCCCCGAGGACGAGTGAGGCCAGCGCTCAGCGCCGGGTGGTCGTGAAGCCCCAGCGGGCAAGAACGGCATCCTCGACCAGGCTGGCGATCGTGTACAGCAGGATCGACGTCACCGTCACCACGACCACGATCGCCCAGATCTCCTGGTAGTCCGCATGCGCCTTGGCCAGCGTGATCGAGCCACCGAGGCCCTTGGACGTCAGCAGCCACTCGTAGAGCATCGCGCCGGTGATGGCACCCGGGATCGCGATCCGCATCGAGGCGAAGAGCTGCGGCAGCGCGGTCGGCATCGCGACCTTGCGCAGGATCGTCCACCGGCTGCCGCCGTGGACCCGGACGAAGTCCACCGCCGTGGGGGAGACCGAGCGGAAGCCGACCGCGAGGTTGAGCAGGATCGGGAAGAAGACCACGATCGAGCTGATCAGCGCGGCAGCGACCAGGCCGTTGCCGAAGATCAGGTAGATCGCCGGAGCCATCGCGAGCAGCGGCACTGTGCGCAGCACCATCGCGACCGGCAGGAACATGAACTCCAGCGGCCGGACCAGAGCGAAGAGCAGCGCGAGCACGACCGAGCCGATCACGCCCGCCGCGAACCCGAGCGCGGTGTGGCCGAGCGTCACCCAGAGCAGCTGGAGCATGTCGTGGCGGTGCTCGCTCGGCGGGACCTTGTCCATGCCGGTGGCGAAGAAGTAGTCCCAGACATCCGCGGGCTTCTTGGCGATGTAGGAGTTGGTGTGGCCGCTGCTGATCAGCCAGGAGACGGCCACCTGCCAGGCCAGGGCCAGGACTCCCATGGAGAGCGCGACCAGGCCGATGGTGGAGCCGATCCGGACGGCAAGACGGCCCTTCATCACAGTGCTCCCACTCGGTCGTCGCCCGCGGCCCAGGGCGTGAGAAGCCTGCCGAGCAGGGCGATCAGCCCGTAGGCCACGCCGGCGATCGCGGCACAGATCAGGGCGATCGCCCAGACCCGCACGGAGTTGCCCGTCGCCTGCGAGGAGACGAGCAGGACGCCGATGCCGGAGTCGACACCGGAGAGGAAGTACTCGCCGAGGACGGCTCCGAGGACCGCCATGGGAGCGCCCACCTTGAGCGCCGCGATGATGTTCGGTACGGCGGCGATGAGCTGGACCTTCCGCAGTTGGGTGATCCTCCCGCCGCCGTACGCCGTGATGACGTCGAGCTGTGTCGAGCTGGCGCTGCGCAGCCCGAGCAGGCAGCCCACAACGGTGGGGAAGATGCAGAGCAGGGCAGCGAGGAAGACCGCCGCAGCGCGGCTGCCGGCCTGGCCCATGAGGGCCACGATCGGGCCCACCGCCGTGATGGGGATGCAGGAGGTGACCACGGCCAGCTGCATCACGAAGCTGTCCAACCGCGGCACCACCAGGACGAGCAGGGCCATGGCGAAGGCGATCACGTCGCCCCACAGGTAGCCGCGCAGCGCCTCACCCGAGGAGTGGCCGACGGCGCGCCAGTAGACCGAGTCGCCGAAGGCACCGAGGAACTCCTTGGCGACGAGCCACGGCGACGGGATGGCCCCCGGGTTGCCCGAGGGCGTCACATAGGGGATCGAGGCCAACCACCAGGCCACGACGATGACGACGATGCCGGTGAGCCCGCCTACCCACGGGGTGCGGAGACTGAGGCTACGCATGTCCGAAGAGGATCTCGGAGAGCTGGTCGGCGTAGGCGTGGAACTCCGGGGCCCGCAGGATGTCCGGAGTGCGTGGACGCGGGAGGTCGATCTCGACGATCTCGAGGATGCGGCCGGGCCGCGGCGACATGACGGCGACGACGTCGGAGAGGTAGACCGCCTCCGCGATGCCGTGGGTCACCATCAGCGTGGTGGCGGGCTTCTCGGTCCAGATCCGCTGGAGCTCGTCGTTCATCCGCTGCCGGGTCATGTCATCGAGCGCGCCGAAGGGCTCGTCGAGCAGCATGACGGTCGGCTGGACCACGAGCGCGCGGGCGATCGAGACGCGCTGGCGCATGCCGCCCGAGAGGTGTGCCGGCTTGGCGTCCTCGAAACCCTTGAGCCCCACGAGCGCGATCAGGTCGGCGATCAGGCCCTTGTCGGGCTTGAGGCCGGCGACCTCGAGGGGGAGCCGGATGTTCTTCTCCACCGAGCGCCAGGGCAGCAGCGCCGAGTCCTGGAAGGCGATGCCGACCTCATGTGAGCGCTGCGTCTCCATCGCCGACTTGCCGTTGATCGCGATCTCACCTGTGGTCGGGCTCTCCAGCCCGGCGAGGATCCGCAGAATCGTCGACTTGCCGCACCCCGAGGGTCCGAGGAGCGAGAGGAAGGAGTTCTCGGTCGTGCCGAGGTCGACCTCGCTCAGGGCCTGGACCGTCTTGGAGCCGGTCCGGAAGGTCTTGGTGAGGCCATGGATGTTGATCCCCGTGGCGAGGGTGCCCTCGCCACGGGGCTCAAGGGTTGCGAACGACATCAGGCAGACGGGATCGTGAACTGCGTCTTGAGGTCGGGGTTCTCCTCGTAGATCTCCTTGATGAGGGAGAGGTCGAAGAGGTCGTCGGCGGCGATGTCGGTGCCCATGGCCGCCATCGACTTGATGTTCTCCTGGACGAGCTCGTCGGTGATCATGAAGAGCCCGTTGGCGTTGACGTCGTCGGTGAGGATCAGACTGATCTGTGCGGTGGCCTCACCGGTCTGCTCGGTGACGTCGAGCTTCTGGTCCTTGCCGTAGGTGTTGACGGCGAGCTCGGCCGACTTCGCCGGGTCCTTGACGGCGTCGGTCCAGCCCTTGATCTCGGCGATGAGGAAGGCCTTGAGCACGTCCCGCTTGCTCGAGAGCGTGTCGTTGGTGACCGTGAAGGTCTCCGCCACGAACGGCAGGCCGTTGTCGGCCAGGGCGAAGACGACCGGGGTGAAGCCGTCGGCCTTGGCGAGGATCGGCTCGTTGGTCGTGTAGGAGAAGTGGGCGTCGTACTTGCCCTGCTCGAGCGGGGCGATGTCGTACTGCGTGGTGACGACCTCGACGTCGTCGGTCGTGAGGCTGTTCGCCTTGAGGAACCCCTCGAAGATCGCCTGGTTGCCGCCCGACTGGACGCCGATCTTCTTGCCCTTGAGGTCGTCGATCGTGGTGATCGGCGTCTTCTCCTGGAGTGACATCAGGCAGAAGGGGTTCTTCTGGTAGGTCGAGCCGATGATCTTCAGCGGCGCGCCCTTGGCGATGGTCGGCGCCGTGATCGCGGGGGACGAGAGGCCGATGAGTGCCTGACCCGAGATGAGCGCGTCCTCCGCGGTGGTCTGGTCGCCACCGGCGATCAGGTTGACGCTCGAGAAGCCGGCGTCCTTGTAGTAGCCGTTCTGGTCGGCGAAGTACTCACCGGCGAACTCGATGTTCTTGATCCAGGAAAGCTTGATCGCGAGGGCCCCGAGGTCCTTGCTTCCCGTGCTGCCGCTGCTGGACGGGCTGTCGCCGGACGTGCTGTCGCTGTCGCTGCCGCAGGCGGCGAGGACGCCCACAGCGCCGATGGCGACGACGCCGACACCGCCGGCTCGGATGATCTGTCGGCGGCTCATGCCGCTCTGGAAGGCCTCGGGGTTGCCCATGATGCTCCTCAAATCTCGGGATGTTGCGGCGACGCTAATGAGGAGCGGTTACGCGCGTGTTACAGCACGCGGCGCGTCATGAAACGATCGAACGCCGGTCGAAACTGAGGTTTCAACGAGCCGTGAGGACGAGCGGTCCGTCGGCGGTGATGGCGACGGTGTGCTCCATGTGGGCGCCGCGGGAGCCGTCCTGCGACTTGATCGTCCAGCCGTCCGGGTCGATGTAGATCTGGTCGGTCGTGTGCAGGAACCACGGCTCGATCGCGATGACGAGGCCGGGCTCGAGCTTGTAGCCACGACCGGCCTTACCCGCGTTCGGGATGTGCGGGTCGCCGTGCATGGTGCGACCGACGCCGTGACCGCCGAACTGGGTGTTGACCTTGAGTCCGTTGCGTTTGGCGACGACCTCGATCGCGTGGCTGATGTCGCCGATCCGGTTGCCGGCCTGGGCTGCGGCGATCCCGGCGTCGAGGGCCTGGGTCGTGGCCTCGATGAGCTTGAGGTCCTTGGGGTCGGCGTTGCCGACCACGACGCTGAGGGCGCTGTCGGAGACCCAGCCGCCGAGGCTCGCCGCGAAGTCCACGCTGAGCAGGTCCCCGTCCTGGAGGACGTAGTCGTGGGGGAGGCCGTGCAGAACGGCGTCGTTGACGCTGGTGCAGAGCACGTAGCCGAAGGGCATCGCCCCGAAGCTGGGGTGGTAGTCGATGTAGCAGGACTCCGCACCGGCGTCCTTGATCATCCGGTGCGCGAGGGCGTCGAGCTCCAGCAGGTTCACTCCGACCGCTGCCTTCTCCTGCAGGGCGAGGAGTACGTCGGCGACGAATCGCCCGGCGGGCTTCATCTGCTCGATCTGGGTCGGGGTGCGGAGCTCGATCACGGAGTCGAGCCTACGTCTAGGCTGCTCCGGTGCGGGGATCAGGGAGGGCCACCCTCGTGGCCGTGGCCGTCGTCTGTCTTGTCGTGACCCTGCTGGGCGGGACATCCGCGGTGGCGAAGCAGGGAAAGAGGCTCGACCCCCGGCTGACGCAGCCCGGCTACGCCGACACACACAGCTCTGCAGCGGTCCGCGGAGGCCCCTACGCCTCGCTCGGGTCGGTGCCACAGGCGCTCTGGCTGGGGGCGGCGCCGGTGCGGACGGTGCGGGGTCAGCTGCGCGCCTACGTCCGTAGAGCGGCGGCCAGGCACCGGACGCCACAGGTGGTCCTCTACGCGATCCCGGACCGGGACTGCTCGGGTGGAGGCTGGGCCAGCCCCAGGGCGTACCTCCGGTGGGTCCGGGCGATCGCCTCCGTCCTCCGGGGCCGTCATGCGATCGCCGTCGTCGAGCCGGATGCACTGGCCATGGAGGACCGGTGCGGAGGGGCCGCCCGGCTGGCGACGCTCCGCGCGGCGACGAGGATCCTCGCCGCGAGCCGCACCTGGGTCTACCTGGACGCCGGGCACAGCAACTGGCTCACGGCCGAGACGGCTGCTGCGAGGCTGCGGCAGGCCGGGATCAGCTACGTCCGCGGATTCAGCCTCAACGTCGCCAACTTCCGCCCCACCCCGGAGGCCCAGGCGTATGGCGATGCGGTGGCCGCCGCCCTCGGTGCTCAGGGGATACCCGGCAAGCACTTCGTCATCGACACCTCACGCAACGGCGCCGCGCCCCTGGACACCCAGTGGTGCAACCCGCCGTGGGCACGGGTGGGCCAGCGCCCGGCCATGCTCCGCACCGGAAGCCTCGACGGGCTGCTGTGGTTGAAGCACCCCGGCGAGAGTGACGGCCCCTGCAACGGCGGTCCGGCCTCGGGCTGGAGCGACCTCCTCGCTGGCCGCCTCCTCGGCCGCGCCTGAGGGCGGGCTACCAACCCCGGTCGCGCCACTCCGCCAGATGCGGGCGCTCGGCGCCGAGCGTGGACGGGTCGCCGTGGCCGGGGAAGAACCCGGTCTCGTCCGGCAGTCGGTCGAACACCCGTGCCACGACGTCGTCATAGAGCTGGGTGAACGCCTCCGCGTCACCGAACGTGTTGCCGACGCCGCCGGGGAAGAGGCTGTCCCCGGTCCAGAGCTGCGGCGGACCGGACTGCGGAGTGTGGAGCAGGGCGATCGAGCCGGGGGTGTGGCCGCGCAGGGCGATCACCTCGAGCACGACCTCGCCGACCGTGACCGTGTCCCCGTGCTCGAGCGTCGTGGCGATGGGGACTCCCGTCGCCTCGGTGATCGCGTCGGCATCCGCCGCCCCCGCGTACGTCGACGCCCCGGTCGCCTCGACGACGGCGGCGAGTGCACGGTGGTGGTCCCAGTGCTGATGCGTGGTCAGGACCGACGCCAGGCCGGTGCCCGGCTGCGCCTTGAGCCACGCGAGCAGGCCCTCCGCCTCGTCGGCCGCGTCGACCAGCAGGCGCTCGCCGGAGGCGGTGCACTCGAGCAGGTAGCAGTTGTTCGCCATGCGTGGATCCACGACCAAGCGCGATGACCGGAGGCTCATGTCCCGATGATAGGGTGACGAACATCTGTTCGAACGGAGGAAATGTGGCAGACCAGATCGTCATCCGAGGTGCCCGTGAGCACAACCTCAAGGATGTCTCGCTCGACCTGCCGCGCGACGCGCTGATCGTCTTCACCGGCCTCTCCGGCTCGGGCAAGTCCAGTCTCGCGTTCGACACGATCTTCGCCGAGGGCCAGCGCCGCTATGTCGAGTCGCTGTCGGCGTACGCCCGGCAGTTCCTCGGGCAGATGGACAAGCCGGACGTCGACTTCATCGAGGGCCTCTCGCCGGCGGTCTCCATCGACCAGAAGTCGACCTCGAAGAACCCGCGGTCGACCGTCGGCACGATCACCGAGGTCTACGACTACCTCCGCCTGCTCTTCGCGCGCGCGGGTCGCGCGCACTGCCCGACGTGTGGTGCGCCGATCGAGCGGCAGACGCCGCAGCAGATCGTCGACCGCATCCTCACCCTGGAGGAGGGCAAGCGCTTCCAGGTGCTCGCGCCCGTCGTCCGTGGCCGCAAGGGCGAGTTCGTCGACCTCTTCGCCCAACTGCAGGCGCAGGGCTACAGCCGCGCCCGCGTCGACGGGGAGACGATCCAGCTCGCGGAGCCCCCCAATCTCAACAAGCAGCAGAAGCACACCGTCGAGGTCGTCATCGACCGCCTCCAGGTGAAGGCGTCCAGCAAGCAGCGGCTGACCGACTCCGTCGAGACCGCCCTCGTCCTCACCGGCGGCCTCGTCCTCATCGACTTCGTCGACGACGGCTCGGAGATGAAGTTCTCCGAGAAGATGTCGTGCCCGAACGACCACCCGATCGACACCGACGACCTCGAGCCGCGCTCGTTCTCCTTCAACAGCCCGTTCGGCGCCTGCCCGGAGTGCCACGGCCTCGGCACCCGGATGGAGGTCGACCCCGAGCTGGTCATTCCCAACCCCGAGGCGAGCCTGGCCGAGGGCGCGATCCAGCCGTGGAGCCACGCGCACATCTCCGACTACTTCCTGCGCCTCCTCGGTGCGCTCGGTGACGAGCTCGGCTTCGACATCGACACCCCGTGGGAGAAGCTGCCCAAGGCCGCCCAGAAGGTGATCCTCGACGGGCACTCGCGCAAGGTCCACGTCGTCACCGTCAACCGCTACGGCCGCCGCCGCGCGTACGACGCCGAGTTCGAGGGCGTCCGCGGCTACGTCGAGCGCCGCCACCGTGAGGCCGAGTCCGACACCAGTCGCGAGCGCTTCGAGGGCTTCATGCGCGAGGTCCCGTGTCCGGCGTGTGGCGGGAGCCGGCTCAAGCCGGTCTCGATGGCCGTCACGCTCGGTGAGAAGGACGCGGACGGCGGCCACGGTGGCCTGAACATCGCCGAGATCTGTGCGCTGCCGATCAACGAGGCAAGTGCCTGGCTCAACAGGGTCGAGCTCAACGAGCGCGAGAAGCAGATCGCCGAACGGGTGCTCAAGGAGATCCAGGAGCGGTTGCAGTTCCTGCTCGACGTCGGCCTCGACTACCTCTCGCTCGACCGTCCCTCCGGCTCCCTGAGTGGCGGTGAGGCCCAGCGCATCCGGCTCGCAACGCAGATCGGCGCCGGTCTCGTCGGCGTCCTCTACGTGCTGGACGAGCCGAGCATCGGCCTGCACCAGCGCGACAACGCCCGCCTGATCGAGACCCTCGTCCGGCTCAAGGAGCTCGGCAACACGCTGATCGTCGTCGAGCACGACGAGGACACCATCCGGGTCGCCGACTGGGTCGTCGACATCGGCCCCGGTGCCGGAGAGCACGGCGGCCACGTCGTGCACTCCGGGACGGTGCCGGCGCTGTACAAGAACAAGAAGTCGATGACCGGCCAGTACCTCTCCGGAAAGCGCCAGATCGCCCTCCCCGAGGTACGCCGACCCCTGACCAAGGGCAAGGAGCTGAAGGTCCTCGGGGCCAAGGAGAACAACCTCCGCAACATCGACGTCAGCTTCCCGCTCGGAGTCTTCCTCGCGGTCACGGGCGTCTCCGGCTCGGGCAAGTCCACGCTGGTCAACGACATCCTCTACACCTCGCTGGCCAAGCAGCTCTACGGCGCCCGCACCATCCCGGGCCGGCACAGGACCATCACCGGCCTGGAGCACATCGACAAGGTCATCCACGTCGACCAGAGTCCGATCGGGCGTACGCCGCGCTCCAACCCGGCGACGTACACGGGCGTCTTCGACCACGTCCGCAAGCTCTTCGCCTCCACGCCGGAGGCGAAGGTGCGGGGTTACCAACAGGGCCGTTTCTCCTTCAACGTCAAGGGCGGTCGCTGCGAGGCCTGCGCCGGCGACGGCACGATCAAGATCGAGATGAACTTCCTGCCCGACGTCTACGTGCCGTGCGAGGTCTGCCACGGCATGCGCTACAACCGCGAGACGCTCGAGGTGCACTACAAGGGCAAGAACATCGGCGAGGTGCTCGACATGCCGATCGAGGAGGCGGTCGACTTCTTCGCCGCCGTGCCCGCGATCGCCCGCCACCTCAAGACGCTCGTCGAGGTCGGCCTCGGCTACGTCCGCCTCGGCCAGCCCGCGACCACGCTCAGTGGCGGTGAGGCCCAGCGCGTCAAGCTCTCCAGCGAGCTGCAGAAGCGCTCGACCGGCCGGACGATCTACGTGCTCGACGAGCCCACGACGGGCCTGCACTTCGAGGACATCCGCAAGCTCCTCGGTGTCCTCGGGAGCCTCGTCGACAAGGGCAACACGGTGCTCGTCATCGAGCACAACCTCGACGTGATCAAGACCGCCGACTGGATCATCGACATGGGTCCGGAGGGCGGCAACCGCGGTGGCGTGGTCGTCGCCGAGGGCACGCCCGAGGACATCGCCGCGCATCCCGACAGCCACACGGGTCGCTTTCTCAAGCCACTCTTGGGTTGAGCGGCGATCATGGCGCCATGACCGGACTCACACGTCGCGGCGCCGTCGGCGCGGGTATCGCTGTTCCTCTCCTTGCCGCGTGCGGCACCTCCGACGACTCCGCCTCGGACACCCCCACCGCGCCGGCCACCTCGGCCGCCCCGTCGACGGCGACGTCCTCGACGGAGGCTCCCTCGGCCAGCACTTCGGGTCGTCCCGCCGTCCCGCCGCTCGCCGCCGCGAGCGACATCGAGGTCGGCAGCGGGAAGATCTTCAAGGACGAGCGTGTCGTCGTCACCCAGCCGACGGCGGGGGAGTTCAAGGGCTTCGACGCGACCTGCACGCACCAGCAGTGCCTCGTGTCCAAGGTCGATGACGACCAGATCGTCTGCACCTGCCATTTCAGCAAGTACTCGATCACCGACGGCTCGGTCGAGGGCGGCCCCGCGCCTGCGCCGCTCTCGCCGGTCGCGCTGACGGTGACGGACGGCGAGATCTACCTCGCCTGAGCCTGCTGACGCCAGGCGGAGTCGCGCGGCGAGCGACGTCGGTCCAGGCGCCGGTCGAGCACCTCGCGCGCCTCGTCCCACCGGTCGGCGCGGAGCAGCGCAGCGATCCGGGCCTCCTCGACGATCTCGCGCTGGGCGTCGGAGCCGCCGACCCGCCAGACGTGGGGCTGCAGCCGGCACAGGGAATCGGCCGCCTCCGACGCGCGGCCCGACGCCATCAGCGCGAAGGCGTCGGCCATCGGCGCGATGACCTCACGCTGGGTGGCGTGCCGCTGGCGCCGGGCAGCGGCACCGACCTCCTGGAGCGCGGATACGTCGCCCATGGCCAGGTGGGCGACGAGGGTGTGCATCGCGAGGAACGGCGTGGTCGGCCGCGTCAGGGTCGTGGTGCTGGTGGCCGCGATGACCTCGTCCATCGACGGCACGTCGGTCGCCCCCGGGGTCAGGGCCCAGCGGAAGAGGAGCGAGCCGGAGTCGACGAGGGCCCGGCAGCCGATGGCATGCCGGGGGTCCAGTTGCGTCTCGAAGCGGCGGCGCACGGCATCAAGGTCACCGAGGGTGAGCTCGTGGAGCGCGGCGTGCCAGGCGAAGTGGGTCAGGGACTCCGCGGTCGCGCCGTCCCCGACGACCCAGGCGTCCATCCAGGCGAGTCCGGCCTCGTGGTCGCCGGTCTCGTAGTGCGCGTGCGCCCGGGCGTGGGCGGAGTGCCCGGCGCTCGGCTCGAGGTCGAGGGACGCCGTGGCCAGGTCCATCGCCTCGTCGAAGCGCAGTTGCTCGGTGCGGATGAACGCCAGCAGGCCGCGGAACCACCAGTCGTCGCCGTACGCCGGCCGACATCGCTCCACGAGGGACCACGCCTCCTGGGGTACTTCGGTGGCGCCGGTGAAGGCGATCGTCGGGACGGCCGCGGAGAGCAGGAGGGCATCACGCGGGTGGGCCTCGAGATGGCGCAACAGCGGCTGCGAGTCGCCGCGGAGGTGCGCGGCCACGGCCGCGACGTGGCTCTGCTCCCGCTCGGTGCCGCGGGCCGCGTGCAGGGTCGCGGCCGCCATCCGGGCGTGCAGGTCGACCGACGCACCGAGCTCCTGACCCAGCAGGGCAAGGGCCGCGTGGCCCAGGGCGAAGGTCGGGTCGTAGGCGATGGCCTCGGCGAAGTGACGGGTCGCTCCGGTGCGCAGGCGCAGCACCTCACGCAGTCCGGCGTTGTAGGCGGCGGCTGCGGACGCGGAGGTGGTCAGGCACAGGCCGTACACGTCGGGCATACGCATGTAAGTAAACTAACTCACGCGACTAAGGAAGCGTCGGACCCGCGGCCTAATGTTTACCTGTGAGTGACCCCCGGACGTATCGACCCAAGGCGGGGGAGATCCCGACGAGTGCGGGGGTCTACCGGTTCCGGGATCCCAAGGGCCGCGTGATCTACGTCGGCAAGGCCAAGAACCTCCGCGCCCGGCTCTCGAACTACTTCCAGGACCTCGCCAACCTGCACCCGCGCACCGCGACCATGGTGACGACGGCCGCCAGCGTCGAGTGGACGGTGGTCAACACCGAGGTCGAGGCGCTCCAGCTCGAGTGGACCTGGATCAAGGAGTTCGACCCGCGGTTCAACGTGATGTTCCGCGACGACAAGTCCTACCCCTGGCTCGCCGTCACGGTCTCCGACGAGTTCCCGCGCGTCATGGTCGGCCGCGGCGCGAAGCGGAAGGGCACGAAGTACTTCGGCCCGTACTCCCACGCGTGGGCCATCCGGGAGACCGTCGACGCACTGCTCCGTGTCTTCCCGATGCGTTCCTGCAGCAACGGTGTCTTCAAGCGGAGCCAGCAGGTCGGGCGTCCCTGCCTGCTCGGCTACATCGACAAGTGCGCCGCACCCTGTGTCGGCAACATCTCGCCCGAGGACCACCGTGCGATCGTGGACGACTTCTGCGACTTCGTCGCCGGTCGCACCACCCACATCCAGCGGCGCCTGCAGCGGGAGATGCTGCACGCCAGCGACGAGCTCGAGTTCGAGCGGGCCGCCCGCCTGCGCGACGACCTCGCCGCCATCGACCGGGCGCTGGAGAAGCAGGCGGTCGTCCTCGGCGACGGTGCCGACGCCGACGTGATTGCGCTGGCCGAGGACCCGCTCGAGGTCGCCGTGCAGATCTTCCACGTCCGCGGCGGCCGCATCCGCGGCCAGCGCGGCTGGGTCGCCGACCGGGCCGACGAGGGCGAGACCGACAAGCTGGTCGAGGACTTCGTCCTCCAGTTGTACGCCGGCACCGACCCCGACGACCGCGAGTCCATCCCGCGCGAGATCCTCGTGCCCACGCTGCCGCCCGACCTCGAGGCCCTGGAGGAGCTGCTCTCGGAGATCCGGGGAGCACGCGTCGGGATCCGGGTCCCGCAGCGCGGCGACAAGCGGGTCCTGATGGAGACGGTCGCGCGCAACGCCGGCCAGACGCTCGCATTGCACAAGACCCGCCGCGCCTCCGACCTGACCACCCGCTCCAAGGCGCTCGAGGAGATCGAGGAGGCGCTGGACCTTCCCGAGGCGCCGCTGCGGATGGAGTGCTTCGACATCTCCCACCTGCAGGGCACCGAGATCGTCGCCTCGATGGTGGTCTTCGAGGACGGCCTGGCCCGGAAGTCGGAGTACCGCCGCTTCATCATCAAGGGCCAGGACGGCTCCGACGACGTCCGGGCGATGCACGAGGTCATCACCCGGCGCTTCCGCCGGCTCCTGGACGACCAGGCGAACGCCACGGAGATCGATCCCGAGACAGGGCGGCCCGGCAAGTTCGCCTACTCGCCCGGCCTCGTGGTCGTCGACGGTGGCGCGCCCCAGGTGGCCGCCGCCGTACGGGCACTCGAGGAGCTCGGCATCGACGACATCCCTGTATGTGGACTGGCCAAGCGGCTGGAGGAGGTCTGGGTCCCCGGTGACGAGGACCCCGTGATCCTTCCGCGCACGTCGGAGGGGCTCTACCTGTTGCAGCGGCTGCGCGACGAGGCCCACCGCTTCGCGATCACGCACCACCGCAACCGGCGCTCGAAGTCGATGGTCGAGTCGATCCTCGACAACGTCGCCGGCATGGGCGAGGTGCGACGTCGCACACTGATGAAGCATTTCGGCTCGCTCAAGAAGCTCCGGTCGGCCACGATGGAGGAGATCGCGGCGGTGCCGGGCATCGGACCGGTGACGGCGGCGGCGATCAAGCGGGCCGTCGATCTCGACGAGGCCGGGGTGGCGGTCAACACGACGACGGGGGAGATCATCGAATGACGGAGAGTGACGCGGCCGGGGGTAAGGACGCCGGCGAGCTCGTCGTCGTCACCGGCATGACGGGCGCCGGCCGGAGCACCGCCGCGAAGGAGCTCGAGGACCTCGGCTACTTCGTCGTCGACAACCTGCCACCCTCGCTGCTGCCCCAGGTCCTCACCCTGGTCGACGAGAGCCGCGGAACGAGCCAACGCGTGGCCGTCGTGATCGACGTGCGTTCGGGCGCCTTCTTCGAGGAGCTCCGCGAGGAGCTCGGCCGCGGCCTCCTCGGCCGCCGCACGACGCTCGTCTTCCTCGACGCCACCGACGAGGTGCTCGTACGTCGACAGGAGGCCGCCCGGCGCCCGCACCCCCTCCAGGGGCAGGACCGCCTGCTCGACGCCCTCGTGCGGGAGCGGAAGGTGCTCGGTGACCTGCGGGCGATGGCCGATCTCGTGATCGACACCTCTGCGCTCAACGTCCACCAGTTGACGGCCCGGATGGCCGCGATGTTCGGCACGCCGGACACGACGAAGCTCAACGTCTCGGTGGTGAGCTTCGGCTTCAAGTACGGCCTCCCGGTCGACGCGGACTACGTCGCCGACATGCGCTTCCTGCCCAACCCGCACTGGGTGCCCGAGCTCAAGGCCGGCAACGGCCGGGACAACCCCGAGGTCGCCGACTACGTCTACTCCGCTCCGGGCGCCCGGGAGTTCCTCGACGGCTACGTGCCCGTGCTCGCCGGCGTCGCCGACGGCTACCTCCGTGAGGGCAAACGCTTCATGCGCGTGGCGATCGGGTGCACCGGCGGCAAGCACCGCTCGGTCGCCATGTCCGAGGAGATCGCACGCCGCCTGCGCGCCCGGGGGCTCGACGCGCGTGCCATCCACCGTGACCTGGGGCGCGAATGACCGGGCCGATCGACGTCCTGGACATCGACGACCGCGCCCAGGCGGTCGTCGCCTTCGGCGGCGGCCACGGCCTGCACGCGACCCTCTCGGCGCTGCGGCTCCTGGTCGACGACGTGACGGTCGACTCGCTCACCGCCGTCGTCACCGTCGCGGACAACGGCGGCTCCTCGGGTCGGCTGCGCCGCGAGTTCGACGTGCTGCCGCCGGGCGACCTCCGGATGGCGCTGGCGGCCCTCTGCGGCTCCGACGAGTGGGGCGAGACCTGGGCGCGCGTGATGCAGCACCGCTTCGCGGGCGAGGGCGAGATGAACGGCCACAACCTCGGCAACCTGCTGATCGTCGGGCTGTGGGAGCTCCTCGGAGACCACGTCGCCGCGTTGGACTGGGTCGGCCGACTGTTGGGCGCGAAGGGCCGGGTGCTGCCGATGGCGCTCACCCCGATGGACATCACCGCTGAGGTCCGCGGTCTCGAGCCGTCCGATCCCGATCGACTGACCTCGGTCCGTGGGCAGGTCGAGGTCGCGACCACCGACGGGGTGATCGACTCGATCGCGCTCGACCCGAGCGACCCTCCGACCTCGGCGGAGACGGTCGCCGCGATCCACGACGCCGACTGGGTGGTGCTCGGGCCCGGCTCGTGGTTCACCTCCGTCATCCCGCATCTCCTCGTGCCTGCCCTCCATGACGCCCTCGTGTCGACGTCGGCCCGGGTCGTCGTCGTACTCAACCTGGAGGAGCAGGCGGGGGAGACGCCCGGCTTCGGGCCGGCCGACCACCTCGCGGTGCTGCTCCAGCACGCGCCACAGCTCAACGTGGACACCGTCCTGGCCGACACCACGTCGGTCGGCGACGCCCTGCCGGAGCTGACCGAAGCGGTCGAGGCCGCCGGCGCCACACTGATCCTCACCGATGTCTCGGTCGGGGACGGAACGCCCCGTCATGACCCGGTCAAACTGGCCTCAGCTTTTCGAGGGTTGTTGACTCCCATGGGAGGATCTGCGCCATGGCGATGACGGCACAGGTGAAGGCGGAACTTGCCGCCACCCCGGTCACCAAGACCTGTTGCCGCAAGGCCGAAGTCGCCTCGATCCTGCGTTTCGCAGGCGGTCTGCACATCGTCAACGGACGCATCGTCGTGGAGGCCGAGGTCGACACCGGCGCGGCGGCGCGACGCCTCAAGGCCAACATCGCCGACGTCTTCGGCCACCAGGCCGAGGTGACCGTCGTCCAGGCCAACGGCCTGCGCAAGGGCAGCCGCTACATCGTGCGTGTGACGCGCGACGGCGAGGCCTTCGCCCGCCAGACCGGCCTGCTCGACCAGCGCAACCGTCCCGTCCGTGGACTGCCCCCTGCCGTCGTCTCCGGAGGCGTCTGCGACTCCGAGGCCGCATGGCGTGGAGCCTTCCTCGCCCACGGGTCGCTGACCGAGCCCGGCCGATCCTCCTCGCTCGAGGTGACCTGCCCCGGCTCCGAGGCCGCGCTCGCCCTGGTCGGCGTCGCCCGCAGACTCGGTATCCAGGCCAAGGCGCGCGAGGTCCGCGGCGTCGACCGGGTCGTCATCCGCGACGGTGACGCCATCGGCGAGCTGCTCACCCGGCTGGGGGCCCACGAGTCCCTGATGGCCTGGGAGGAGCGGCGGATGCGCCGCGAGGTCCGCGCGACCGCCAACCGGCTGGCCAACTTCGACGACGCCAACCTGCGCCGCTCGGCCCGTGCCGCGGTCGCCGCCGGTGCCCGCGTCGAGCGGGCCCTGGAGATCCTCGGCGAGGAGATCCCCGACCACCTCCGCCAGGCCGGCTCGCTGCGCCTGGAGCACAAGCAGGCCTCCCTCGAGGAGCTCGGCCAGCTGCACGACCCCGCGCTGACCAAGGACGCGATCGCCGGGCGCATCCGGCGCCTGCTCGCGATGGCCGACAAGCGGGCCGAGGACCTCGGCATCCCCGACACCGAGGCCTCCCTCACCCCCGACATGCTCGCCGACGACTAGGGCTGTGCCCCTGCGCTAGGGTCGGCCGCATGACCGTTCGCGTAGGAATCAACGGATTCGGCCGTATCGGCCGCAACTTCTTCCGGGCCGTTCGCCAGTCCGGCCTCGACATCGAGATCGTTGCCGTCAACGACCTCTCCGACAACGCGGTGCTGGCCCACCTGCTCAAGTACGACACGATCCTCGGCGCCCTCGATGCCGACGTCACGGCCACGGGTGACGAGATCAAGGTCGGCGACCAGGTGATCACGGCGTTCGCCGAGCGCGATCCCGCCAAGCTGCCGTGGGGCGACGCCGGCGTCGACGTCGTCGTCGAGTCCACCGGCTTCTTCACCGACGCGACGAAGGCCCGGGCGCACGTCGACAACGGCGGAGCGAAGAAGGTCATCATCTCCGCGCCGGCCTCCAACGAGGACGCCACCATCGTGATGGGCGTCAACGAGGGCATCTACGACCCGTCGTCGCACACCGTCATCTCCAACGCGTCCTGCACGACCAACTGCCTCGCCCCGCTCGCGAAGGCGCTGCACGAGGGCATCGGCATCAACAAGGGCCTGATGACGACGGTCCACGCCTACACCGCCGACCAGAACCTCCAGGACAACATCCACAAGGACCTGCGCCGCGCCCGCGCCGCCGCGCTCAACATCGTCCCCACGTCCACCGGTGCGGCCAAGGCGATCGGTCTCGTCCTGCCTGAGCTCAAGGGCAAGCTCGACGGCTACGCGCTCCGCGTGCCGACGCCGACCGGCTCGCTGACAGACCTCTCCTTCGAGGCCTCCCGCGAGACGTCGGTCGACGAGATCAACGAGATCGTCAAGAAGGCCGCCGACGGCAAGTACCTCGTCTACTCGACCGACCCGATCGTCTCCTCCGACATCGTCACCAACCCGGCCTCGTCGATCTTCGACGCCCCGCTGACGAAGGTGATCGGCAACCAGGTCAAGGTCGCGTCGTGGTACGACAACGAGTGGGGCTACTCCAACCGCCTCGCGGACCTGATCGACTACATCGGAAAGACTCTCTGATCCGTGGGTGACTACAGCGGCCTCGGCGAGGTCGCCGGCAAGCGTGTCCTGGTCCGGTCGGACCTCAACGTCCCTCTGAAGGAGGGAGTCATCGGCGACGACGGGCGTATCCGCGCCTCCGTCCCGACGATCAAGGCTCTCGCGGACGCCGGAGCCCGGGTCGTCGTCATGGCGCACCTCGGCCGTCCCGACGGCGCGCCGGACCCGTCGTACTCCCTGGCGCCGGTGGCGGCGCGTCTGGGCGAGCTGCTCGGCTCGCCGGTCGCCTTCGCGTCCGACACGGTCGGTTCGTCAGCCCAGGAGACGGTCGCCGGCCTGTCCGACGGCCAGGTGGCGTTGCTCGAGAACGTGCGCTTCAACGCGGGCGAGACGTCGAAGGACGACGCCGTGCGCGGCGCCTTCGCCGACGAGCTTGCCTCGCTCGGTGACGCGTTCGTGTCCGACGGCTTCGGTGTCGTCCACCGCAAGCAGGCCTCGGTCTATGACATCGCGCTGCGCCTGCCGCACGCCATGGGCGGGCTGGTCGCTGCGGAGATCGACGTGCTCCGTCGCCTCACCGACACCCCCGAGCGGCCGTACGCCGTCGTGCTGGGCGGTTCGAAGGTGTCGGACAAGCTGGGCGTGATCGACAACCTCCTGGAGAAGGCCGACACCCTGCTCATCGGCGGTGGGATGCTCTTCACCTTCCTCAAGGCGCAGGGCCACGAGGTCGGCAAGAGCCTCCTCGAGGAGGACCAGATCCCGACCGTGCTCGAGTACCTCGAGCGGGCCAAGGCCTCGGGTGTCGAGATCGTGCTGCCGACCGACATCGTCGTCGCCGACTCCTTCGGTGACGAGGCGTCGGCGCGTGTGGTGGCGGCTGACGCCATCCCGGCCGAGTCGCTCGGCCTGGACATCGGCCCGGAGTCCGGCAAGGCCTTCGCCGCCGCGATCGCCGGCGCCAAGACGGTCTTCTGGAACGGCCCGATGGGTGTCTTCGAGCAGCCCGCCTTCGCCGAGGGCACACGCGCGGTCGCGGAGGCCCTGACGAAGGTCGACGGACTGTCGGTCGTCGGCGGCGGCGACTCCGCAGCCGCCGTACGCGCGCTCGGCTTCAGCGACGACCAGTTCGGTCACATCTCCACCGGCGGTGGTGCCTCCCTCGAGTACCTCGAGGGCAAGGAACTCCCCGGCATCACGGCGCTGGAGAGCTGACCCATGGGAACCACGCGCACCCCGCTGATGGCGGGGAACTGGAAGATGAACCTCAACCACGCCGAGGCCGTGGTGCTGGTCCAGAAGCTCGCCTGGACGCTCGCGGACAAGAAGCACGACTACAGCCAGGCCGAGGTGGTCGTGGTACCGCCGTTCACGGACCTGCGCTCGGTGCAGACACTCGTCGACGGCGACCGGCTCGCGATCAGGTACGGCGCCCAGGACGTCTCGGTGCACGAGTCCGGCGCCTACACCGGTGAGATCTCCGCCGGCATGCTGGCGAAGCTCAACTGCTCGTACGTCGTCGTCGGCCACTCCGAGCGGCGCGAGTACCACGCCGAGACCGACGAGCTCGTCAACGCCAAGGCAAAGGCCGCGCTGGCGGCCGGGATGACGCCCATCGTCTGTGTCGGGGAGTCCCTCGACGTGCGCCAGGGTGGTGAGCAGGTGCCACACTGCACCGCCCAGACCCAGGGCGCGCTCGCCGGCCTGACCGCGGAGCAGGTCGCCGGCCTCGTCATCGCCTACGAGCCCGTGTGGGCGATCGGCACCGGCGAGGTGGCCACGCCTGAGGACGCCCAGGAGGTCGCGAAGGCGATCCGCGACCAGGTGCGCGAGTCGTTCGGCGACTCGGCGGCCGACGGTGTCCGGGTCCTCTACGGCGGTTCGGTCAAGGCCAACAACGTGGCCTCGATCATGGCGCAGCCCGACGTCGACGGTGCGCTCGTCGGCGGAGCGAGCCTGCAGGCGGACGAGTTCGCGGCGATCTGCCGTTACTACGCCATGCCTGTCATCTGACCGGCGAATCGTGACGTAGGATTCCTGATCGTGCTCGAAACCCTCTTCACCATCGTCCTCGTCCTCAGCAGTGTGCTGATGATCCTGTTGGTCCTGCTCCACAAGGGCCGTGGCGGCGGCATGTCCGACATGTTCGGCGGCGGCGTGTCCAGTGGCCTGGGCGGTTCCTCGGTGGCCGAGCGCAACCTCGACCGTCTCACCATCGGCATTGGCGCGATCTGGTTCGCCTGCGTCATCGCCCTCGGCCTCCTGAAGGCCTACTGATGGCCGGCGGCGGTAGCGCGATCCGGGGTAGCCGGGTCGGCGCAGGTCCGATGGGCGAGGCGGAGCGCGGCGACGCGGCTCCTCGCAAGGCGGTCACCTACTTCTGCACCAACGAGCACCGCTCGGTCGTGACCTTCGCGGTCGAGGCCACGACGCCCGAGTCGTGGGACTGCCCCAAGTGCGGTCTCCCGGCCGGTCTCGACATCGAGAACGCGCCGCCGGCTCCGAAGATCGAGCCGTACAAGACGCACCTCGCGTACGTGAAGGAGCGTCGCTCGGACGCTGAGGCCGCGGACATCCTCGACGAGGCCGTCCAGCTCCTCCGCAGCCGCCGCAAGTCCGGAGACATCGTCTTCTGATCCTCACGCCGGCTCGGCGGTGACGATGAGGTTCTTGCGGTAATGGAACCCGCCGTTGGCGTATGTGACTTTGTCGGTGCACGTGACCAGGACGAGCCGGCGCTGCACGCCCTGGCCGAAGATCGAGCGCGGTAGCCGGGCCCGGTCCACCGCCTTGATGTTGGTGATCCTCCACGCCGTGCGGACGCCGGCGGGCGACGTGAGTTCGATGACCTGACCGCGCTTCGCCTTCTGCAGGCGCTTGAAGGCGCCGGGGCGGTCGTGGTTGTCCGAGACGTGGCCGACCACGACGGTGGTGCCGACAAGGGCGTCGACCGGAGCGCCCTCACGCCAGATGCCTCCGGTGCTGATGGCGTGGGGCGGAGTGATCGTGCTGCCGTGGAACGTGACGCCGGAGAGCGTCGTGTTGAGTCCGACGGCGCCGAGGCGGATACGGGCCGGCGTACGGCGGTCTGAGGTCTCCGGGGTGCCGTCGGACTCGCCACCGGAGTTCACGAGGGGATGCCCGGGCACGCGCGGCTGGGCGGGGCCGACGACCGCGGTCTCAGCGACGATGCCGAGCGGTGTCCATGGCACGCCGAGGTTGTACGCCGTCGGGATCAGGCGTTCGCGGTAGGTGTAGCAGCCGCCGCGTTGGATGCGCGTCGCGCCGACCGCTACGGTGCCGCTCCGGGTCACGGTGAAGGTGCCGTGACCGGCCAAGGGAGCGCCTGCCCAGGCGGCTCCGCGACAGGTCGCGTTGCGATCGGGGCGAGTCGGACCCACGAGCTGCCATTCCCCGGTCACCGGGCCGGAGCCCGGGACGTCGGAGAGGCCGGAGACGGCGACGCGGTCGACGAGGGTGGCGCCTTCGGTGGCCTGCCGGGTGTTGATGGTCGTGGCGAGGCGAGGCTGTGCCGGTACGAAGGCGAGCTCAGCAGAAGCTGCCATCGTCCCCGGTCCGGCCGAGGCGGCGACGCGCTGGCGGTGGTCCCTCATGGGGTCGTAAAGTCGGAACCGGGCCGCCGGCAGCCGGCTGACGTGAACGGCGACGCTCACGGGTTCGGCACCGTCAGGGCTCAGTGGGAGCCGCAGCGGTGACTCATCCGTCGTGCCACGCCACGTCGTGCCGCCGTTGGCGAACTGGGCGCCCTGCACGGTGACGACGACGGGCAGGCCGGGCACCCAGTGGCCGGTGGCAGAGCGTACGCCGATCCCGGAGACATCGCCGCGCGTGAGCGCCAGCTTCATGGCGGCATACCCTGCGACCGTAGGCGCCCATCTGAGTGCCGCGTTCACCAGCGTGGCGTGCGCCGCCACGATGCGGTGGGCGAGCTTCGGCGTCTCGTTCCGCATGAGCGCCACATGACCACTGACCTTGAGCGGGTGGCTGTTGAGCCTCTCGCCGACGGCCCACCAGAGTGCCGCTGCCAGCACAGGGTCCTTGGCTGCGCGAGGAAGGTAGGTCGAGGTCAGGTAACCGACGACGGGGTCGTTGACGAGATGGGACGCGGGCACCTTGTCGGGCCACGTCCACGAGGTGCCGGTGTCGAGGCAGATCCCTCGGACGCCGTTGGGCAGGCGGCCGACGCCGAGCTCGGCGCCGTCACGGGAGACGTAGCCCGAGAAGCCCTTCGACGGCGCGCGACCGTGGCCGAGGGTGGCAGCACGGACAGGGTCGAGACAGATCGCGGCGAGAGCGACGACGGCGAGCAGGGCGAGGAGGCGCAGGCGGGTCATGCGCCAGATCCTCAGCGCGCGTCGGTGTGGAGGCGACGGGGTCGGAGTACGACGGTGGGAAACGGCTGCGGGCCGCCGCCCTGTGGAGGAACGGTGGCCCGCAGAGTGAGCGCTGGGTTCAGAGTTGTGAGGCGGCCGCCCGGTCGAGGAACCAGATCGTCTCGTCACGTCCGGTCACGCCGGCCGCGGGTGTCTCGTGGAGGTCCGCGCCGCCGAGGGCGCTCGCCACCGCGCCGGCCTTGCCCTCGCCGGAGACCAGGAACCACACCGACGCGCCGCGTCGCAGCGCGGGGTAGGTGAGCGAGATCCGGTGGGGAGGCGGCTTGGGCGAGCCGGTGACGCCAACCGCGAGCGTGTCCTCGACGTCGAGCTGGGCGAAGCCCGGGAAGAGCGAGGCGATGTGACCGTCGGGACCGACGCCGAGCATCATCACGTCGAAGCGCTCGGGAACCTCGGCGGCGTAGGCCTCGGCTCCCTCGTCGACCGAGCCGGCTGCCGACGTCGAGGCCATCTCGTGGATCCGGTGGGCCGGGACACCGAGTTCGTCGAGGAACGCAGCCTTGGCCTGACCCACGTTGCGGTCGGGGGAGTCGGGATCGACGTACCGCTCGTCGCCGAACCAGAAGTCGACGGCGCCCCAGTCCACGCCGGAGTCGTCGGCGAGGCGCGCGACGTCACGGTGGATCGCCTCGGCGATGGTGCCACCGGTCAGGCAGATCTGTGGAACGTCGCCGGCGGCCTGGAGGTCGGCGATCCGGCTGAGCAGCTCACCGGCGATGGCCGCCGAGAGCTCGGCCGCGTCCTCGTGGACCTCGACCCGCGCGTCGGACTGGGTCGTCATGCGCGCTTCTCCCGGTAGTAGCGGATGAGGGCCTGCGTCGAGCTGTCCTGCGTGGCGGCCGCCTCCTCGTCACCGCCGACGGCGGGGGCGACCTGGAGGGCCAACTGCTTGCCGAGCTCGACGCCCCACTGGTCGAAGCTGTCGATGCCCCAGATGACGCCCTGCACGAAGGTCAGGTGCTCATACAGGGCGATCAGCTGGCCGAGGACCGACGGCGTCAGTGCCGGCGCCATGATCGACGTGGTCGGTCGGTTGCCGGTGAAGACACGGGCCGGCACGATCGCCTCGGCCGTGCCCTCGACCCGCACCTCGTCCGCGGTCTTGCCGAACGCCAGTGCGCGCGTCTGGGCGAAGAAGTTCGCGAGAAAGAGCTCGTGCACGTCCACGTCGCCGTCCTTGAGCGCGTACGGCGGGTTGGCGAAGGCGATGAAGTCGGCAGGAATCAGCCGCGTGCCCTGGTGGATCAGCTGGTAGAACGCGTGCTGTCCGTTGGTGCCGGGCTCGCCCCAGAACACCTCGCCCGTGGAGGTCGTGACGGGGGAACCGTCCCAGCGGACGCCCTTGCCGTTGGACTCCATGGTCAGCTGCTGGAGGTACGCCGGGAACCGGTGCAACAGCTGCGCGTACGGCAGGACCGCATGCGTCTCACTGCCCAGGAAGTTGGAGTACCAGACGTTGAGCAGGCCCATCAGGACCGGCACGTTGTCGGCGAGGTCCGCGGTGCGGAAGTGCTCGTCGAGGGCATGGAAGCCGGCGAGGAAGTCCGCGAACGCCTCGGGGCCGATGGCCACAGCGAGCGAGGTGCCGATGGCCGAGTCCACCGAGTAGCGACCGCCGACCCAGTCCCAGAAGCCGAAGGCGTTGGCCGGGTCGATCCCGAACGCAGCCACCTTGTCGAGCGCGGTCGAGACGGCGACGAAGTGCTTCTCGATCGCGGCCTTCTCGTCCACACCCTCACCCAGCTGATCGAGGAGCCACGCCTTGCAGAGTCGGGCGTTCGTGAGGGTCTCGAGCGTGCCGAAGGTCTTGGACGAGACGATGAAGAGCGTCGTCTCGGGGTCGAGCCCTTGGAGCTTGAGCGCCGCGTCGGTGGGGTCGATGTTGGAGATGAACCGGCACTCGAGCTCGCCGCTGCCGTCCGGCAGAGCACGGTAGGGCGCGAGCGCCTCGTACGCCATCACGGGGCCGAGGTCGGAGCCGCCGATCCCGATGTTGACCACCGTGTGGATCCGCTTGCCCGTGACGCCGGTCCACTCACCCGAGCGGACCTTGTCGGCGAAGGCGTAGACCCGGTCCAGGACCTCGTGCACGTCCGGTACGACGTCCTTGCCGTCGACCGACACGGACGCGCCCTTCGGCTGGCGCAACGCCGTGTGGAGCACGGCCCGGTCCTCGGTGACGTTGATGTGCTCACCGGCGAACATCGCGTCGCGCCGGGCCGCCACACCGGTCTCGTCGGCGAGATCGAGCAGTGCGTTGAGCACCTCGTCGGTGACGAGACCCTTGGAGAGGTCGACGTGGAGGTCGGCCGCATCGAAGGTCAGCCGCTCCGTACGCGTGGAGTCGGCGGCGAACCAGCCGCGCAGGTCCGGCTGGAACGTCTCGGCGAGCGAGCTCAGCTGCTTCCAGGCGGCGGTGGAGGTGGCGTCGATCGGTGTCTTCGCGGCGTCGGCCATGCTCAGGCCTGGGCGAGCGCGTCGGCGACCGTCTTCTGCAGGTCGGTCCAGGACGCCTTGAACTTGTCGACGCCCTCGGTCTCGAGGACGGTGAAGACGTCGTCGAGGTCGACACCGACGGCCGCGAGCTGGTCGAAGACGGCCTGCGCCTCCTCGCCCTTGCCGCTCACCTGGTCGCCCTTGACCTCACCGTGGTCGCCGAAGGCCAGCAGGGTCTTCTCCGGCATGGTGTTGACCGTGTCGGCGACGACCAGGTCGGCGACGTACAGGGTGTCGGGGTAGTCCGGGTTCTTCACGCCGGTGGAGGCCCAGAGCGGACGCTGAGCGTTGGCACCGGCGTCGGCGAGCGCCTTCCAGCGCGGGCTGGCGTGCACCTCCTCGAAGGCCGCGTAGGCCAGGCGGGCGTTGGCGATGGCCGCCTTGCCACGCAGGCCGAGCGCCTCGTCGGTGCCGATCTTCTCGAGGCGTGCGTCGATCTCCGTGTCGACGCGGGAGACGAAGAACGAGGCGACCGAGCGGATCGTCGACAGGTCGATGCCCGCCTCCTTCGCCTTCTCCAGGCCGGCCAGGTAGGCGTCCATGACCTCGCGATAGCGCGGGGTGGAGAAGATCAGGGTGACGTTGACGCTGATGCCGGCACCGATGACCTCGGTGATGGCCGGGAGGCCCTCGACCGTGCCGGGAATCTTGATCAGTGCGTTTGGACGGTCGACAGCGGCCCACAGGGCCTTGGCCGAGGCGATGGTGGCCTCGGTGTCGTTGGCCAGCGTCGGCTCGACCTCGATGGAGACCCGGCCGTCGTCCTTGGTCGCGGCCGCGACGGGGGCGAAGATGTCGCAGGCGTCGCGGACGTCGTCGGTCGTGAGGGCGAAGATGACCTCGTCGACGCCCTGGCCGTCGGCCGCGAGCTTGCTGATCAGCTCGTTGTAGGCGCCGCCGGCGCCGATCGCCGCCTGGAAGATCGACGGGTTCGTCGTGACGCCCGTGACGGAGTTCTCGTCGATCAGCGTCTTCAGGTTGCCGGAGTCGATGCGCTCACGGGAGAGGTCGTCGAGCCAGATGGAGACACCGGCGTCGGCCAGTGCCTTGAGACGGTCGTTCATGGTTCCTCCTGATATCGCGGGGAAGCGAGGGGTAGGTGGTCGGAGCGTCAGTGCATGACGGCGGCGATGCTGTCCTTGGCCGCCTGGGCGACGGCGTCGGGGGTGAAGCCGAACTCCTTGAAGATGCGCGCAGCGTCGGCCGAGGCGCCGTAGTGCTCGAGGCTGACCATGCGGCCCGCGTCGCCGACGTACTCCCGCCACCCGAGCCGTACGCCGGCCTCGACGCTCACGCGCGCCTTGACCGTCGGCGGCAGGACCTGGTCGCGGTACGCCTGGGTCTGCTGCTCGAACCACTCGATGGAGGGCATCGAGATCACGCGGGCGTTGATGCCGTCGGACTTGAGCTGCTCGCGTGCCGTGACGGCGAGCTGCACCTCCGAACCGGTGCCGATCAGGATGACGTCGGGCTGGCCGCCGTCGGCCTCGACCAGGACGTAACCGCCCTTGCCGACGTTCTCGGTGGTCGCGAAGCCCTGCTCGCCGCGCGGGAAGGTGGGCAGGTTCTGGCGGCTGAGGACCAGGCCGGCGGGGCGGTCGCTGTTCTTCAGCACCTGGAGCCAGGCGGCGGCGGTCTCGTTGGCGTCGGCGGGGCGGACGATGTCGAGGCCGGGGATGGCGCGCAGCGCCCACAGGTGCTCGACCGGCTGGTGGGTCGGGCCGTCCTCGCCGAGGCCGATGGAGTCGTGGGTCCAGATCCAGATCGCGGGGGCCTTCTGCAGGGCCCCGACGCGGACGGCGCCGCGCATGTAGTCGGAGAACTGCAGGAACGTGCCGCCGAAGACGCGGGTGCCTCCGTGGACGGCGATGCCGTTGATGATGGCGCCCATGCCGTGCTCACGGATGCCGAAGTGCAGGACGCGACCTTGGTAGGGGTCGCCCTCCCACTCCTCGACCGAGCGGTCCTTCGGAAGGAAGGACTTCGCGCCCTTGATCGTCGTGTTGTTGGAGCCGGCGAGATCGGCCGAGCCGCCCCACAGCTCCGGCATGATCTCCGCGATCGCGTTGATCACCTGGCCGGAGGCCGCACGGGTCGCGAGGCCCTTCTCCGACGCCTCGAAGACCGGCAGTGCCGCCTCGAGCCCCTCGGGCAGCGCGCGCTCCTTGATCCGGTGGAGGGTGGCGGCACCCTCCGGGTGGGCGGCGGCCCACTCCTCGTACTGCTTGTCCCACTCGGCGCCCCACGCCTTGCCGCGCTCGAGCAGCGAGCGGGTGTGGGCGAGGACGTCATCGGGCACCTCGAAGTCCTGCTCGGGGTCGAAGCCGAGGACCCGCTTGGTCTCGGCGACCTCCTCGGCGCCGAGGGCGGAGCCGTGGGCGGCCTCGGTGTTCTGCGCGTTGGGGGCCGGCCACGCGATCACGGTCTTGAGCACGATGATCGACGGCTTGTCGGTCACGGCACGCGCCGCGCCGATCGCCTCGTAGAGAGCCGGCACGTCCTCCTTGTAGTTCTTGAGGTCGTTGTGGTCGGTGCCCGTCCAGTCGACGGTCTGCACGTGCCAGCCGTAGGCCTCGTAGCGCTTGGCGACGTCCTCGTTGAAGGCGATGTGAGTGTCGCCCTCGATGGAGATCCGGTTCGCGTCGTAGATGACCGTGAGGTTGCCGAGCTCCTGGGTGCCGGCGATCGAGGAGGCCTCGCTGCTCACGCCCTCCTCCAGGTCACCGTCGGAGGCGATCACGTAGACGTGGTGGTCGAAGAGCGAGGGCCCGTCACCGGCGTCGGGGTCGAGCAGGCCCTTCTCGCGCCGGGCGGCCATGGCCATGCCGACGGCGTTGGAGATGCCCTGTCCGAGCGGACCGGTCGTGACCTCGACGCCCGCGGTGTGGCCGTACTCCGGGTGGCCGGGGGTCTTGGAACCCCAGGTGCGGAGGCTCTTCAGGTCGTCGAGCTCGAGGCCGAAGCCGCCGAGGTAGAGCTGCGTGTAGAGCGTGATGGAGCTGTGTCCCGCGCTGAGCACGAACCGGTCGCGTGCGATCCAGTCGGGGTCGGCGGGGTCGTGACGCATCACCTTCTGGAAGAGGAGGTACGCCGCCGGCGCGAGGCTCATCGCGGTGCCGGGGTGGCCGTTGCCGACCTTCTGCACGGCGTCCATCGCGAGAACTCGGCTCGTGTCGACGGCCTTCTTGTCGAGGTCGGTCCACTCAAGGTCGGGGAGGGAGTCAGTCACGTTTCCGAGCCTACCCATGCCCGGGTCTAGACTCACCCCGTGACTACCACCCTCGTGACGGAGCAGGTCGAGTCCGCCACCTGGAAGGACGTCGTCGCGGCGTACGTCGGTCTGACGAAGCCCCGCGTGATCGAGCTCCTCCTGCTCACCACCGTGCCCGTGATGTTCTTCGCGGCCCGCGGCGTGCCCGGCCTCTGGCTCGTCGTCGCCACCGTCATCGGCGGCACGTTGTCGGCCGGTTCGGCCTCGGTGTTCAACTGTGTCTACGACCGCGACATCGACGAGCAGATGCGCCGCACGCGTCGGCGTGCGCTGCCGCGTCACATCGTGACGCCGGTCTCCGCCCTCGTCTTCGGCTCGGTGCTCGCCGTGCTCTCGACGGTGGTGCTCTGGCTCTGGGTCAACCCGCTCTCGGCGGTGCTGTCCGTCGCGGCGAACGCCTTCTACGTCTTCGTGTACACGATGCTGCTGAAGCGACGCACCACGCAGAACATCGTGTGGGGCGGGATCGCCGGCTGCTTCCCGGCGCTCATCGGCTGGACCGCCGTGACCGACCAGCTCGGCTGGGAGCCGATCGTGCTCTTCGCGGTCGTCTTCTTCTGGACGCCGCCGCACACCTGGGCGCTGGCGCTGCGCTACCGCGAGGACTACGCGAACGTCGACGTGCCGATGCTGCCCGTCGTGAAGCCTGCCGCGGTCGTCGCCCGCCAGATCGTCGCCTACTCGTGGGTGATGGTGGCGACGTCACTCCTGCTGTGGCCTGTGGCCGGCACGGGTGCCTTCTACTCGATCGTCGCCGTGGTGCTGGGCGCGGTCTTCCTCGTGGAGGCGCACAAGCTTGCCCGCCGCGCCCGCAACACCGAGGACCTGAGTCTGATCAAGCCGATGCGGCTCTTCCACAGCAGCAACCTCTACCTGTCGTTGCTCTTCGTGGCCGTCGCGCTCGACCCGCTGATCTCGCGCTGAGCCTCGCACGCTCGGCCCGCGGCGCTTGTCCGCAAAACGTCACCGTGACCTTTCGGGCTGTGAGTGACCGTTCGCAAGGTCACGCACGCCGCAGAGGGTCACGGTGACCCTTTGGTGAGGCGGGCTCAGACGGGGCTGTGGTCGCGCGTGGTGAGCGCCACGCGCGCGAGACCCGCGGCGATCAGGCCGGCGCCCAGCATGTGCAGCATGACGAGGGCTATCGGGACGTCGAGTGCGTACTGGACGTAGCCGAGGACGCCCTGGAGGAGCTCGATGCCGAGGAGCACGGCCGTGAAGATCGCCAGCCATCCCTCCTGGCGCTGGGCGGCAAGGACCAGGAGTGCCACCGTCAGGAGCACCAGCAGCCATACCGAGTAGCCGTGGATGTGGGACACCTCCGCCGGGTCGAGGCCGTTGCGCTTGGCGTCCTGGTCGCCGGCGTGGGGACCGGAGCCGGTGACGACCGTGCCGAGCCAGATGACGACGGCGCCGACGACGACCACGGCCCACGACAGCGCGCGGGTGACCCGGCTCGCGGCCGGATGGGCTGGACCGGTGAGGTCGTCGAGGAGCCAGACGCACAGGCCGACCATGACCATCGACAGCAGGAGGTGACAGGCGACGATCCACGGGTTGAGGTCGGTGAGGACGGTGACGCCGCCCAGCACGGCCTGGGCTGGGATGCCGAGGGCGATGATGAGCGCGAGCCGGCGGACGACGCCGTCGCGGTGCCACACGGAGACCAGACACGAGATCGCAACGGCCGCCAGCACATAGGTGAGCGTCCGGTTCCCGAATTCGATCAGCTTGTGGTGGTCGACCGCGCCGTGGGGGACCAGCGACCCGCTCTGGCACTCCGGCCAGGTCGGGCAACCAAGGCCGGAGCCGGTGAGCCGCACGATCCCACCACTGACGACGATCAGGACGTTGGCGATGACGTTCGCGACCGCGAGGGCCGGGACGTGGGCGCGGCACCAGTCGACGTACGCGCGCCTCAGGGTCGACATCACTCCCACTTGAAGGTCCTTGCCGTGAGGGCGCTCCCGAGCACGGCCCACACGAGCAGCACGCCGAGGTCGCGCCAGGCGACGGTGTTGTCGAGGAAGGCGTCACGGACCGCCTCGCCCAGGGCACCCGACGGCAGGAAGCGGGTGAGGTCGCCGAAGCCGCCATACGCATGGGCGGGCAGCACGACGGCGCCGCCGGCCATCAGGAGCAGGTAGATCAGGTTGGCCGCGGCCAGGGTGGCCTCGGCGCGGAGCACGCCTGCGACGAAGAGGCCGAGTGAGGCGAACGCGGCGGTGCCGAGGACGATGGCGAGCAGGAATCCGAGTACGCCGGGCCGCGGCGTCCATCCGAGCAGCTGGCCCACGCCGCCGATCACGATGAGCTGCAGCACCTCGACCGCCAGCAGGGCGAGCACCTTGCCGGCCAGGAGCCCGAAGCGCGGTAGGGGAGAGGCGCCGAGACGCTTGATGACGCCGTACCGGCGCTCGAAGCCGGTGGCGATGGCCAGTGAGGTGAAGGAGGTCGACATGATCGCCAGCGCGAGCACACCCGGGGTGAAGATGTCGACGAGGGGGTGATCCTCGTGCAGGTTGAGGTGCTGACCCCCGCGGACTCCGCCGATCAGGACGATCACGGGGATGACGACAGCGATGAGGAGCTGCTCGCCGTTGCGCAGCATCAGCCGCGCCTCCATCGAGGCCTGCGCGGGGATCTGGCGGAGCAGCGGGGCACCACCCGGACGCGGGGTGAAGGTCGCGGTGGTCATGCCGTGTGCTCCTGTGCAAGATCGTGGCCCGTGAGCTCGAGGAAGACGTCCTCCAGGGTGCGGGAGCCGAACGTCATCGACTCCACGCCGACGCCGTGGCGCTGGCCCCAGGCGGTGACCGAGTCGCGGAGGTCCTGCTCAGCGACGCTGGCGAGCTCCCGGTCCACGACGAGACGGACGGTGGCCGAGGAGCCACGGGTGAGCTCCTCGGGCGTCCCCGAGGCGACGAGGCGGCCGTGGTCGATGATGTGGACCTGGTCGGCGAGCTGCTCGGCCTCCTCCAGGTAGTGCGTCGTGAGCACGACGGTCACGCCGTCCGTGCGGAGCTCGCGGAGCAGCTCCCACGTCGCGCGGCGGGCGCCCGGGTCCATGCCTGCGGTCGGCTCGTCGACGAAGACGAGCTCGGGCCGGCCGACGATCGCCATCGCCAGGCCGAGGCGCTGCTGCTGGCCGCCGGAGAGTCGTCGGTACGGCGTCCGCCCGCACTCATGCAGCCCGAGCCGGTCCGAGAGCATCTGGACGTCCAGCGGGTGGGCGTGCAGCCGGGCGATGTGGCGCAGCATCTCCATCGCGCTGACACCGCTCCACGCGCCCTGTCCCTGGAGCATCACGCCGATCCGGGGGAGCAGGTCGCGGCGTTGCGCGACGGGGTCGAGTCCGAGGACACGGACGGTGCCGCCCTGCGGCTTGCGGTAGCCCTCGCAGGTCTCGAGCGTCGTCGTCTTGCCGGCACCGTTCGGGCCGAGCACAGCGGTGATGGTGCCAGCCTCGACAGTGAGCGAGAGCCCGTCGACCGCCTGCTTGTCGCCGTACGCCATCCGGAGCGACTCGATGACGACTGCGGGGCCCGGCACCCGGACAATATAGGGATCTTCGCCATGTCCTCCCGCATCGGGAAGTGGTTAGGGGACCCTTGCTTGAACGCGCCCGATGAATAAGAGCACACTTGTGTTGTGAAAATCGATGAGCGTCAGGAGAGCGGGGCGACGCGGCGACGCGTGGCGCGGTCTCTGCTCGTCGACGGCCCGTCCACCGCGGCGGCGCTGGCCGAGCGCCTCGACCTCACCCCCGCAGCCGTACGCCGACACCTGGACCAACTGGTCGCCGACGGTGCTGCGGAGGCGCGTGAGCCACGTCTCGCGCGCGACCGCGGTCGCGGCAGGCCTGCCAAGGAGTTCGTACTGACCGACGCCGGTCGGGAGGGCTTCGAGCAGACCTACGACGACCTCGCCGCCCAAGCGCTGCGCTTCCTCCGCGACACCGCGGGCGAGGACGCGGTGAAGGCGTTCGCAGCCCAGCGGGCGTCCTTCATCTCCACACGATTCTCCGCGGTGGCGCTCGACAACCCGATGCTCAGCCCGGCCCAGGTCCTCGCCCGGGTCTTCACCGACGAGGGTTATGCCGCGTCGGTGCGGGAATTGCCCATCGTGGGTGAGCAGTTGTGTCAACAGCACTGCCCTGTCTCCCACGTCGCGCACGAGTTCCCGCAACTGTGTGAGGCCGAGACCGAGGCGATCAGCGCCGTCCTCGGCACCCATGTCCAACGACTCGCGACCATCGCCCACGGCGACGGCGTCTGCACCACGTGCATCCCTCAGAAGAAGGAGAAGGTCTCATGACCTCAGTTGACAACCGCATCGAGGAGCTCAACCCCGAGCTCCAGGGGATCGGCAAGTACGCGTTCGGCTGGTCGGACAAGAACGACGTCGGCGCCAACGCCAAGCGCGGTCTCTCCGACCTCGTGGTGCGCGACATCTCCGAGAAGAAGTCTGAGCCGCAGTGGATGCTCGACCTGCGCCTCAAGGGCCTCTCGCTCTTCGACCGCAAGCCCATGCCCACGTGGGGTTCGGACCTCAGCGGCATCGACTTCGACAACATCAAGTACTTCGTCCGCTCCTCCGAGAAGCAGGCGGCGAGCTGGGACGACCTCCCCGAGGACATCAAGAACACCTACGACAAGCTCGGCATCCCGGAGGCGGAGAAGCAGCGCCTCGTCGCCGGCGTCGCCGCGCAGTACGAGTCGGAGGTCGTCTACCACTCCATCCGCGAGGACCTCGAGGAGCAGGGCGTCATCTTCGTCGACACCGACACCGCCCTGCGCGAGCACGAGGACATCTTCAAGGAGTACTTCGGCACCGTCATCCCGGTCGGCGACAACAAGTTCGCCGCGCTCAACACGGCCGTGTGGTCCGGTGGCTCGTTCATCTACGTCCCCAAGGGCGTCCACGTCGAGATCCCGCTGCAGGCCTACTTCCGGATCAACACCGAGAACATGGGCCAGTTCGAGCGGACGCTGATCATCGCCGACGAGGGCTCCTACGTGCACTACGTCGAGGGCTGCACGGCCCCGATCTACAGCAGCGACTCGCTGCACTCGGCCGTCGTCGAGATCATCGTGAAGAAGAACGCGCGCGTCCGCTACACGACCATCCAGAACTGGTCGAACAACGTCTACAACCTCGTCACGAAGCGTGCCTTCTGCGAGGCCGGCGCGACGATGGAGTGGGTCGACGGCAACATCGGCTCCAAGGTCACGATGAAGTACCCCGCCGTCTACCTGATGGGCGAGCACGCCAAGGGCGAGACGCTCTCCATCGCGTTCGCCGGTGAGGGCCAGCACCAGGACGCCGGCGCCAAGATGGTCCACGCCGCGCCGCACACCTCGAGCTCGATCCTGAGCAAGTCGGTGGCGCGTGGCGGCGGCCGGACGTCGTACCGGGGGCTGATCCAGGTCAACGAGGGTGCCTACGGTTCGAAGAGCAATGTGCTGTGTGACGCCCTGCTGGTCGACCAGATCTCGCGCTCGGACACCTACCCGTACGTCGACATCCGCGAGGACGACGTCTCCATGGGCCACGAGGCCTCCGTCTCCAAGGTCTCCGACGACCAGCTCTTCTACCTGATGAGCCGCGGCATGGAGCAGGACGAGGCGATGGCGATGATCGTCCGTGGCTTCGTCGAGCCCATCGCGAAGGAGCTCCCGATGGAGTACGCCCTCGAGCTCAACCGCCTGATCGAACTGCAGATGGAAGGAGCGGTCGGCTGATATGACCGCCACGCACGAAAAGGTCCAGCTCGGGCAGGCGCTCGACTCGGTCCTCTCCTCCCTCGAGCTCGAGCCCGTGGAGTCACACCTCCACCCGGCCGGCTCCTTCGACGTCGACACGCACCCGGTGCCGACGGGTCGCGAGGAGATCTGGCGCTTCACCCCGCTCAAGCGGCTCCGCAACCTGCACAAGGACGCTGCCTTCACCGGCGAGCTGAAGCTGAGCAGCACCGGCGAGGGCGTCACCGTCGAGACGGTGCCCACGTCGAGCATCGCCGGCGTCAGCGGCTTCGTGCCCACCGATCGGATCGCGGCGCGTGCGCTCGCGGCCGCCGGTGAGTCGACCGTCGTCACGGTCCCCGCCGAGGCCGAGCTGGCGACGCCGTACGTCGTTACGATCACCGGTACGTCGACGGACGCTGTTGCGGAGCACGTGGTGCTGCGTGCCGGGAAGTTCTCCAAGGCCACGATCGTCTTCCGCTTCGAGGGCAGCGCGACGCTGGCCGACAACGTCGAGATCGTCGTCGAGGACGGTGCCCAGCTCACCGTCGTCTCCATCGACGACTGGGCCGACGATGCCGTCCGTGCCGGACACCGCCACGTGGCCGTCGGCCGCGACGCGGAGTTCAAGCACATCGACGTGACCTTCGGCGGCGACGTCGTCCGCAACGACACGACCGTGCAGTACAGCGGTTCGGGCGGCTCTGCCGAGCTCCTCGGTCTCTACTTCGCCGATGCGGGCCAGCACATCGAGCACCGCCTCTTCGTCGACCACACCGCCCCGAAGACCAAGTCCCACGTGGTCTACAAGGGCGCGCTGCAGGGCGACGGTGCCCACACGGTCTGGATCGGCAACGTCCTGATCCGCAAGGTCGCCGAAGGCATCGAGACCTACGAGGAGAACCGCAACCTCGTCCTCACCGATGGCGCCCAGGCCGACTCGGTCCCCAACCTCGAGATCGAGACCGGCGAGATCGAGGGCGCGGGCCACGCGTCCGCGACGGGCCGCTTCGACGACGAGCAGCTCTTCTACCTGCGCTCGCGCGGGATCTCGGAGTCCGAGGCACGCCGCCTGGTCGTGCACGGCTTCTTCAACGACCTCATCCGCCAGATCGGTGTGCCTGACCTGGAGTCGCAGCTCCTCGCCACCGTCGAGAACGAACTGAATGGAATCACCGCATGAGCAAGCTTGAGATCAAGGACCTGCACGTCACGGTCGAGGACGAGAACGCCGAGGGCGGCATCAAGGAGATCCTCAAGGGCGTCACGCTGACGATCAACGAGGGCGAGACCCACGCGATCATGGGCCCCAACGGCTCCGGCAAGTCCACGACGGCCTACTCCATCGCCGGCCACCCGAAGTACACGATCACTGGCGGTGAGGTGCTCCTCGACGGTGAGAACCTCCTCGAGATGTCCGTCGACGAGCGGGCCAAGGCAGGCCTCTTCCTCGCCATGCAGTACCCCGTCGAGGTCCCCGGCGTCTCGATGTCGAACTTCCTGCGTACGGCGAAGACGGCCCTCGACGGTGAGGCGCCCAAGCTCCGCACGTGGGTCAAGGACGTCAACACCGCGCTCTCCGACATGAACCTCGACCCGGCGTTCTCGCAGCGCTCGGTCAACGAGGGCTTCTCCGGCGGTGAGAAGAAGCGCGCCGAGATCGCCCAGCTCGACCTGCTCGACCCCAAGGTCGCGATCCTCGACGAGATCGACTCCGGTCTCGACATCGACGCGCTCAAGGTCGTCTCGGCCGGCATCAACCGCTTCCGCGGGCGCGACGGCAAGGGCGTCCTGCTGATCACGCACTACACCCGCATCCTGCGCTACGTGAAGCCGGACTTCATCCACGTCTTCGTCGACGGTCACGTCGCCGAGACCGGTGGCGAGGAGCTCGGCGAGGAGCTCGAGGCCAACGGGTATGACAGGTTCCTCAAGTCTGTTTCGCTGGGCGCCTGATGGACGGCCTGCTCCCGGACCTCGATCTGGTCCGCAAGGACTTCCCGATCCTGGACCGGGAGTTTGGTGCGGGCGACGACGCGGTGCCGCTGGTCTACCTCGACAGCGCCAACACGTCGCAGAAGCCGCAGATCGTGATCGACACGATGGTCGACCATCTCGAGCGGCACAACGCCAACATCGCCCGCGCGATGCACCACCTCGGCGCCGAGGCGACCGAGGCGTTCGAGAACGCCCGCGACATCGTGGCGCGCTTCATCGGGGCGCCTGAGCGCGACGAGGTGATCTTCACCAAGAACGCCTCCGAGGCACTCAACCTCGTCGCGCAGACCGTCCCGCTGTCAGCCGGGGACGTCGTCGTCACCACCGAGATGGAGCACCACTCCAACATCGTCCCGTGGCAGCTCGCGACGCAGCGCTCCGGCGCCGACCTCCGCTGGTTCGGCCTCACGGACGACGGTCAACTGGACCTGACGAACATCGACGAGCTCATCACGCCGGCGACGAAGGTCGTCGCGCTGACGTGGGTCTCCAACATGCTCGGCACGATCAACCCGATCGCGGAGATTGCACGGAAGGCTCACGAGATCGGCGCGTTCGTCGTCGTGGACGCCTCGCAGGCCGCGCCGGTGCTGCCGATCGACCTGGCCGCGATGCCTCATCTGGAGCGTCCGGACTTCCTCGCGTTCACCGGGCACAAGACCGTCGGCCCGACCGGCATCGGCGTGCTCTGGGGCGCGCGGAAGCAGCTCGAGGCGCTACCTCCGTTCCTCGGAGGCGGCGAGATGATCGCGACCGTGACGATGGAGAGGTCGACGTACGCGCCGATCCCGCACAAGTTCGAGGCGGGTACGCCGCCGATCGTCGAGGCAGTGGGTCTCGGGGCGGCACTGGAGTACCTCATGCACCTCGGCATGGAGAACGTGCACGCGCACGAGCTCGCGATCACGACGTACGCGCTCGAGCGCTTGCAGTCGGTCAAGGGCCTGACGGTGATGGGGCCGCTCGACGCCGCCAAGCGCGGCGGAGCGATCTCCTTCGAGCTCGAGGGCGTGCACCCGCACGACGTCGCGCAGGTGCTCGACTCCAGGGGCGTCGCGATCCGTGCCGGCCACCACTGCGCCAAGCCCGCCCACCAGCGGTTCAACGTGCAGGCGTCATGCCGGATGTCGTCGTACCTCTACACGACGCCGGCCGAGATCGACGCGCTCGTGGACGCGCTGGAATACACCCGCGACTACTTCAAGTTGGACTCACAGTGAGCAACGCAGCGCTGGACGCGATGTACCAGGAGATCATCCTGGACCACTACAAGCACCCACACGGCAAGGGGCTCCGTGAGGACTTCGAAGCCGAGGTGCACCACGTCAACCCGACCTGCGGTGACGAGATCACGCTGCGCGTCCACCTCGCCGACGGCAAGGTGGCCGACGTGTCGTACGACAGCCTCGGCTGCTCGATCTCGCAGGCCTCGGCCTCGGTGCTGCACGACCTTGTGGTCGGGAAGCCCATCGACGACGCCTTCGCGATCCAGGAGGAGTTCCTCCACCTGATGCAGGGCAAGGGTGAGGTGGAGCCCGATGAGGAGCTGCTCGAGGACGGCATCGCCTTCGCCGGCGTGGCGAAGTTCCCGGCACGCGTGAAGTGCGCGCTGCTGAGCTGGATGGCATGGAAGGACGCGACGGCCCAGTCGCTGTCGAAGGAGAACGCATGAGCCTGACCGTTGAAGACGTCGAAGAGGCGATGAAGGACGTCGTCGACCCCGAGCTCGGGATCAACGTCGTCGACCTCGGCCTGATCTACGGCCTCCACCTCGACGGCAACGAGGTGACGATCGACATGACCCTCACCTCGGCCGCCTGCCCGCTCACCGACCTGATCCAGGACCAGACCAACCAAGCCCTGGAGGAGATGGCGACCAACGTCACCATCAACTGGGTCTGGATGCCGCCGTGGGGCCCGGACAAGATCACCCCCGACGGACGCGAGCAGCTCAGGGCGCTCGGCTTCAACGTCTGAGTCCGCCGACGGTCAGGGGACGCTGTACGCCGGCAGGGCGGGCGTCCACCTGAGGGAGACGCTCGGCTCGTCGTCCGACAGCTCGCCCTCTGGCCACTGGCCGACGCCGTGGAACGTGCGGCCGTCCAGCGTCAGGTCGACGTCGTAGCGGAAGCTCCGGCCGCCGAGGGCTGCCGCGCGGCGGCCATCGGCCTCGGACGCAGTCAGAGAGACCGATCCGGCCTGGTAGCACGTATCGCGCTGCTTCGTGGTCGGCCTGATGCCCACGGAACGGCCGTCCTCTGCTGTGACGGTCACGCGGGCACTCACCTCCGCGAGATCGAATGCGAGACCGTTGACGCCCAGTTCGACACCGTAGGAGTCGAGCTGCCCATCGTGGTCGGCGAGCACCGCGAGTGTGCTGTCGACGGGTGTGGTCACAGCGGTCGTCGTATCGGTGCGCCACTCGAAGCTGTAGTGGGCGTCCTCGCCCTTGCGCGCAGCGGTGACGTCGATCCTCCAGAGCCCGGCGGGTCCGACCGGATGGACGCCGTATTCACCGCTGCCGAGGTCGTCCACCGACGCGGAGAGCCACCGCGGGCAGTCGCGGTCCACCTGGACGGCGGTCGCGGTGATGCTGTCAACCTCGGGCAGGAATCGGAAGTCTGCCGTGGCGCCGCCGTCCAGCCGAGGCAGCGTGCCGGCGAGGCCCGGAGCACCGTCGGCGCAGCCACCGAAGCCGAATCCGCAGATCGTCCATGGCCTGAGGGCGACGTCGTGATCGGGAAGGTGCACGACGAGCGCCGGGACGTGGTCGTCAGGACCGCTAGGCACCTTCATCGGCCACGCGGTCGGAACCGCCGTGGGGCTGGGCGTCTGACTGGCTGCGGGCACATCCCTTGCCATGCCGCCGTCCGCCGTGCGGCCCAGGAACATCGAGACGAGGATCACGGCTCCGCAGAGGGACACGAGCGCGGTGCCGATGCTCCACCGCCGCCGGCGGGTCACTGTGTCTCCTCCTCGGCGGGAGCCGCAGGGATGCCGGCACCGAGCGCGTTGCCCCACACGACGGTGAGGGTCACCACTCTGCTCGACGCCGCGGCGAGGTCCGAGGTCGCGCTCTTCGGGAGCACGATGCGTACGACGTAGACCCCGTTCTCGTCGGTCGAGACCAACCGGTATCCACCGCCGTGCTTCTCGACCTCGACCGATTTCGGATCCCCTCGAAGAGCGGTCGGCACGGTCACGGAAGTGACGGGGGTCGATCCGAACGTGAGGGCAGGCCCGGCGGGCACCCAGCGGGTCCCGCCGCAGGGCGTGGTGGCGGGCAGATCACAGACGGCGTACGTCATTGTCCTTCCGTCGGCGCCCTCGACCGCAAGGTCGATGCCGAGTCCTGTGTTGGTGACAGTGGAAAGGATTCCGATGGCAGCGAACGGACCGGAGGCGGAGGAGCCGTCGCTGCTGCTCGAATCGGACGCTGCGGAGTCGCGCCGCTCGGGTCCCGGGCCGTAGCTCCAGAGCATCACACCCCCGGTTGCTGCGACCGCGGTGGCCGCTGTGACAGCCGCCATCGTGCGACGGATGCGAGAACGCCGATGTGCCCGGCGCACGAGGTCGGCGTACGGCGGCGCCAACGCGGGAGTGGTCCGTTCAAGGAGTCCGGTCAGGCGCTGCTGGAGTTCGTTCATGCCTCGCTCCTGTCGAGCAGTGGGGCCAATGCGGTCCGGGCGCGGGCGAGACGTGACTTCGCGGTGCCCGACGGGATGTCGAGGAGGCTGGCCACCTCGGTGAGCGGCAGGTCGTGGAGGTGGTGGAGCAGCACGACCGCGCGTTGTTCGATCGGCAGCGTGCCCAGCGCTCGGGTGAGGTCCACGTCAGGATCGTCGATCTCATAGTGGTCGACCGTGCGCAGGCGAGGAAGCGCGAGGACAGCGACTTTGCTCCGTCGGAACCGGTTGATGGCGAGCCGGGTGGCGACCTGGCGAAGCCAGGCTGACGGGTTGTCGTAGTGCTGGACGGTGGACCAGCGTTGCCAGAGCCGTACGAACGCCTCCTGCGCAACCTCCTCTGCATCGGCCGCATTGCCGGTGAGCACCGTCAGGTAGCCGATGAGTGGTGGGCAGGCGAGCACGTAGAAGTCCGCGAGGTCGCTGGGCGCCGTGGTGCTCACACTACGTACACGCGGAGCCCCGCCCTCCGGTTCCATCTCAGACTGACTGCTCGCCGCACGGCATGAGCTGACCCTAGGCTGCCACGGTGAGCGGTGCTGTGATCGAGACGCGAGGCCTCGTCAAGACATTCGGGAAGTTCCGCGCCCTCAAGGGGTTAGACCTCTCGGTCGCTCCCGGTGAGGTGCACGGCTTCCTCGGGCCCAACGGGGCTGGGAAGTCGACGACGATCCGGATCGTCTTGGGGCTGATGCGTGCGTCGGGCGGTTCTGTGACGTTGTTCGGTGACGACCCGTGGCGCAAGGCTCCGGAGCTGCACAAGCGGCTCGCCTACGTCCCCGGTGATGTCAGCCTGTGGCCCAACCTGTCGGGCGGCGAGTCCGTCGACCTGCTGCTCCGGATGCGGGGCCTCGACCCGGCGAAGACACGCAAGGCGGAGATGGTCGAGCGGTTCAAGCTCGACCTCACCAAGAAGGGCCGCGCCTACTCCAAGGGCAACCGCCAGAAGGTCGCACTGGTCGCCGCCTTCGCGGCCGACACCGACCTGCTGATCTGCGACGAGCCGACCAGCGGCCTCGATCCGCTGATGGAGAAGGTCTTCAACGAGCTGGTCGCCGAGCACACCTCCCGTGGCGCCACCGTGCTGCTCTCCAGCCACATCCTCTCGGAGGTGGAGCGGCTGGCCGACCGCGTGACGATCATCCGCGACGGCCGGACCGTCGAGAGCGGGACGCTCGACGAGCTGCGCCTCACCAAGGCCGACGGGAGCGCCGAGGGCAAGAGCCTCGAGGAGCTCTTCCTCAGCGCCTACGAGTCATGACCGGGCGATCGATGAGGACGACGGCGTACGCCGGACCGTTCACAGGGACGGCGCTGCTCCTTCGACAGAACCTTCGCCGCGACCGGATCATCGCGCCCGTCTGGATCGCGGTCATGGTGGTCATGACCTACGCCTCCGCGGCGTCCACCACCACCCTCTTCAAGACCACGGCCGACCGGCTCAGACTCGCGACCTCGATCAACGAGCAGCCGGCACTGCGGGCGCTCTACGGTCCCATCCTCGACCCGGGCTCGGTCGGCGAGTTGGCCATGAGCAAGATGACCGAGCTCTACGCCCTCTTCGCGGCGGTCCTCTTCGTCATCCTCGTCCGTCGCCACACGCGGGTCGAGGAGGAGAGCGGGCGCTCAGAGCTCATCGGGGCGACGGTCGTCGGGCGGGACGCGCCCATGGCAGCGGTGCTGGTCGAGTGTGCCGGGCTTGCAGCGGTGCTGGGCCTCGCCGTGGGCGGCTCGGCGATCGCCGGCGGACTACCGGTCTCCGGCTCGGTGTGGTTCGGCCTCACATGGGCCGGCACGGCTCTCGTGGGCACAGCGGTCGCGGCCGTGGCCGTCCAACTGTCAGCCAGCGCGCGCACCTGCGGCGGCTTCATCGCCGGGATGCTCGGAGGCATCTTCCTCCTACGCGCCCTCGGCGACGGAGGCCGGTGGACCTGGCTCTCCTGGCTCTCGCCACTCGGTTGGAACACCCAACTCCGCGCATGGTCGGACCCGCGCGGCTGGGCGGTGCTGCTCTATCCGGCGATCACGGCCGTGCTGCTCGTGCTCGCCCGCGAGCTTCGGGCCCACCGCGACCTCGGCGGCGGTCTGATCGCCGCCCGGCCCGGCCGCGTCGTCGGACCGGCCTGGGTGCGGAGTCCGATCGCGCTCATCCTGCGGCTCCAGCGCACGTCCTTGATCCTCTGGACCGTCGCCATCGCCTTCATGGGCGTCGCGTTCGGCGCCATGGCGCCCGGCCTCGACGACATGGTGGAGTCGGTCGGCAGTGGGCAGGAGCTGATCGACCGGCTCGGAGGGGTGATGATCGCGGCGGTGCTGTCGATCGGCGCGATGATCATCACCTGCTTCGCCGTCACGGTCATCAACCACTCCTCGGCGGACGAGACCGACGGCCGTCTCGAGATGGTCCTCTCCACCGGCGCCTCCCGGCGCGGCTGGTACGCCGGCACAGTAGTCGTGGCTTTCGCGGGAGCTGGCTGGCTCGTGTTCGTCCTGGGTCTCGGGCTCTGGCTCGGCTACGGCCTGGCCGGCGGCAACGACCCCTACGCGGCGCTCGGGGCCTCGCTCGCCTGGATCCCCGCCGTGACTCTGGTGGCGGCCTTCGGTCTTCTGGCGTGGTCCTTCCGGCCGAGCTGGTCGATCGTCGGCTGGTTCGCTCTGGTGCTGTTCCTGCTCCTGACCGTGGTCGGTGAGCTGCTCGAGCTGCCGGAGTGGGTCATCGACCTCTCGCCGTACTCGGCCGTGCCGCAGTACCCCGCCGAGGCGTGGCGATGGATGCCCCTGATCGTTCTCGCGGTGCTCGCCACGCTGGCGACCGTGGGGGCCTGGTTCCGCTTCCGGGAGCGCGACATCGGTTAACGTGCGATCCATGTGGCAGCCCGAGCCGGGGTGGCATCCCCTGAGCGGTGGCACCGCCACGTCCACGCTCGGCGTCTGGCGCACCGACATCGCCGGCCGTGCGGTGGTGATCAAACGGCTCTCCGCGCCGACCGAGGAGGACCCGCCGGAGCTCTCCGACCCGCACCACTTCGCCTGGTGGCGGCGCGAGGCCGACGTGGCGACGTACGGCCTGCTGGACTCCACGCCCGGTCTGCGCGCTCCGGTGACGGCGGTCGAGGCCGACGAGGACGGCATCACCCTCGTCCAGGACTGGGTCGAGGACGGCGCCAACTCGGGGCTCTTCGCGGCGCTCTCGATGGGCCGCTTCGCCGCCGCCGAGCTGGGTTCGATCCGCTGGCTCGCCCGCGGGCAGCTTCGCAGCCGGTTGGCACGGATCGAGCGTCGCGGCGGGTGGCAGACCCTCTCCCGTACGACGGCCAGCGACATCGCACACGTCCTGTGGACCAAGCGGGAGCGACTCCTCGCACTTCTCGATGACCTGCCCCAGGTCGCGCAGCACGGCGACCCGACGTTGCGGAACATGCGGGGACGGGAGGGCGACGACCTGGTCGCCGTCGACTGGGGCACGCTGGGCATCGGGCCGGTCGGGTCCGACCTCGGGTACTACGCGCTCGGTGCGCGCGAGGAGTTCGAGCCGCTGCTCGACGCCTACCTCGTCGGCCTTCCCGCCGGCGTCGCGACGCGCGAGCAGGTGACGCTCGGTGCCCAGGTGACCGTGGTCCTCACCGCCTTCAACCGCGCCGAGTGGGCCCTGGCCCGCGTCGCCGGAGGAGAGGGCGCCCTGGCCGGGAAGTTCCGGCACCCGTCGGTCGCGCCCCACCTGCGTGCGCTGCAGCGGCAACATACCGCGGTCGAGGCCCTGCTCGATCTGTAACACGGCTCTGGCACGGTGACGTCCCATGACCCGTCCTCTCGCCCTCGTCACCGGAGCCTCGCGCGGCATCGGCCGCGCGATCGCCCTCGACCTGGCCCGCACACATCAGGTGATCGCGGGTGTCAGGAGCGTGGAAGCGCTCGAGGCGACCCGGCGCGACATCCCCGACGCCCTCGGCCTGATCGCGGACCTCGGGGATGAGGAGGCCCTCGCCGCAGCGGTCGACGGACTCGGCCTCGACCGACTCGACGTCTTCGTCCACTCCGCGGGGCTGGGCGAGATGCAGCCGCTCGGCACCACGACGCGCGCCGACTGGCGCCGCTCCTTCGAGGTCAACGTCTTCGCCGCCGCCGACCTCGTCGCGCGCCTGCTGCCGGCGCTCAGAGCAGCTCGTGGGACGGTCGTGCTGCTCAACTCCGACTCCGGCTTCATGACGTACGCCGGCGGCTCGGTCTACTGCGGCACAAAGTTCGCCCTCCGGGCACTCGCCGACTGCCTCCGCAGCGAGGAGCGGGAGCACGGCGTGCGGGTGGTCTCTGTCCACCCGGGCTGGACCTCGACCGACATGGCGCACCAGACCCGCATCGCGAACGGCTCCGAGGGACCGGAGGACACCTACGTCCAGCCCGAGACGATCGCCGCCGGCGTACGGATGGCGGTGGACGCGCCACCGGAGGCGATGGTCGAGAGCCTGACGATCAGGCCGACGGTCGAGACTCCGGACTGACCACGGTTGCGATGGGGAGACTCAGGCGAGCGAGACGAGCTCGGCGTACGACTCGTTCCAGAGATCCTCGGCGCCGTCGGGGAGCAGGAGTACCCGGTCCGGGTCGAGGGCCCGGACGGCGCCCTCATCGTGGGTGACCAGGACGATCGCGCCCTCGTAGGAGCGGATCGCGTTGAGGACCTCTTCGCGCGAGGCCGGGTCGAGGTTGTTGGTGGGCTCGTCGAGCAACAGCACGTTGGCCTTCGAGACGACCAGCGAGGCGAGCGCGAGGCGGGTCTTCTCACCACCGGAGAGGACGGCGGCCGGCTTGTGCACGTCGTCGCCCTGGAAGAGGAACGCGCCGAGCACGGTGCGGGCCTCGGTGTCGTCCAGCGAGGGAGCAGCGGCCTGCATGTTCTGCAGGACGGTGCGGGAGACGTCGAGGGTCTCGTGCTCCTGGGCGTAGTAGCCGAGCTTGGCGCCGTGGCCATGGATGACCTCGCCGGTGTCGGGTTGGTCCACCCCGGCGAGGATCCGCAGCAGTGTGGTCTTGCCGGCGCCGTTGAAACCCAGGATGACGACGCGGCTGCCCTTGTCGATCGCGAGGTCGACGGCCGTGAAGACCTCGAGCGCGCCGTAGTTGCGCGACAGCCCCTCGGCCATGAGCGGTGTCTTGCCGGTGGCCTGCGGGGTCGGGAACTTGATCGCCGCGACCTTGTCGGCCTGGCGCTCGGCCTCGATGCCCTGCTTGAGCCGCTCGGCGCGCTTCAGCATCGACTGCGCGGCCGAGGCGCCGGAGGCGCGGGCCTTCATCTTGTTGGCCTGGTCGGTGAGGGTCTTCGCCTTGTTCATCGCGTTCATCGACTCGCGCTTGCGGCGCGCCTCGTCGTCCTCACGCTGCTGGAGGTACGGCTTCCAGCCCATGTTGTAGACGTCGATGACCTCGCGGTTGGCGTCGAGGTGGAAGACCTTGTTGACCGTCTGCTCGAGCAGGTCGTTGTCGTGGGAGATCACGATGAAGCCGCCCTTGAACGTCTTCATCCACTCACGCAGCCAGATGATCGAGTCGGCGTCGAGGTGGTTGGTCGGCTCGTCGAGGATCAGCACCTCGGCGTCGGAGAAGAGGATGCGGACCAGTTCGACGCGGCGACGCTGACCACCCGACAGGGTCTTGAGCGGCTGCTCCCAGAGCCGCTCGGGCAGCCCGAGGGCGTTCGCGATGGTCTTGGCCTCCGACTCGGCGGCGTACCCGCCACCGGCCTCGAACTCGTCGAGCGCCCGCTGGAAGCGGCGCATGCCCTTCTCGGCCACGGCCGGGTCCTCGGAGGCCAGCTCGACCTCGGAGGCCCGCAGCCGCCGTACGGCGTCATCAAGCCCTCGCGCGGAGAGGATCCGCTGCGACACGGGGATCTCGGGGTCACCCACGCGCGGGTCCTGGGGCAGGTAGCCGAGGTCGCCCACACGGCTGACCGAACCCGCATCGGGCTCGAGGTCACCGGCGAGCACCTTCGTCAGCGTCGTCTTTCCGGCGCCGTTGCGGCCGACGAGGCCGACCTTGTCGCCGGGACCGACGCGGAAGGTCACATCGCCCATCAGCTTGCGGGGTCCGACGCGGATCTCGACGTTCTGGGCAGTGATCATGACGGGTCACTAGTCTATGGGCGCGGGGCGGAAGCCCCGCATTCTCACTGAGGGGGCTCGGATGCGGTTCAACCCGAAGGCACGTCTCGACAACAGCCGCGTGCAGGACGTGGGCAGCGGCGGAGGCGGTGGCCTCGGGGGCGGCGGTCTGAGTGGCCTTCCCATCCCCACCGGGAAGATGGGCGGCGGCATCGGCGGGATCATCCTGATCATTGCGCTCGTCATCATCAGCCAGTGCACCGGTGTGGACCTCACGGGCGGTGTCCTGAGCGGCAGCACCACCAGCCTGGACGCCAGCAGGTTCTCCGGCGCGAGCGTGGCCGGCACGGGCAGCGGTACCCACGACTTCTCCAGCTGCCAGACCGGTGACGACGCCAACAACAGCGAGGACTGCGCCCTCGTGGCCGTCGAGAACTCGCTCGGGGACTACTGGAGCAAGGAGCTCGGCAGCCAGTTCCAGTACGAGAACGGTGTGCACGTCTTCGAGGGCCAGGTCAGCACGCAGGGCTGCGGCACCGCCACCGAGGACGTCGGGCCGTTCTACTGCCCGACGGACCAGACGATCTACCTCGACACCGCCTTCTACCAGGACATGCTCGAGGGCCAGCTCGGTGGTCAGGACGCGCCGTTCGTCCGGGCCTACGTCATCGCGCACGAGTACGGCCACCACATCCAGAACCTGCTCGGCATCATGAACAAGGTGAAGACGCAGCAGGGCCAGAACTCCGACTCGGTCAAGCTCGAGCTCCAGGCTGACTGCTTCGCGGGCATGTGGGCGCAGGCTGCGACCACCGCCTCGGGTGACGACAACGAGCCGCTCATCTCCGACCTCACCGACACCGACATCAGCGACGCGATCGGTGCCGCCCATGACGTCGGCGACGACTACATCCAGAACAAGATGCAGGGCGGCACGAACCCCGAGTCCTGGACGCACGGTTCATCGGCCCAACGTGAGTCGGAGTTCAAGAAGGGCATGGCCTCGAACAACGACATTTCCGCCTGTGACACCGGCCTGGGTGTCGGCTGACCAACCTCAGCGTCAGGTCCGGTCGCTCTTCTCGCGCTCGTAGGCCTGCTGGTACGCGGCCTTGAGCGCGCGCTTCTTCTCGATCTTGGCCGCCTTCTCACGCTCGGCATCCGTGCGGGCCTCCCGTCGGCGTACCGCCTCCTCGGAGTCGTCGTCCTCCTGCGTGCGGTACTCGTCCCACATCAGGTAGCCGAAGCCGAAGATCGCCAACAGGCCGAAGAACCACCACTGGATGCCGTAGAAGAAGTGCGGTCCGTTGCCGAGGTCCGGCAGCTCATAGAGGGCCGGTGCCGTCGCCGGCGTCGGGTCCTCGTGCTTGAGCTGCAGCCACCCGCCGTACGTCGTGTGGCCGGTCGCCTTCGCCACGGTGGATGAGGAGAGACTGCGGGTGCCGAGGCTCTCGTCGACGGCGGTCGAGTCACCGGTGCCGTCGAGGCGGACGTAGCCCGTCACCGTGACGGTGCCCGACGGCGGCGCGGGCGCCTTCGCCAGCGCGTTGTTGCCGTCGGTCGGCACGAAGCCGCGGTCGACGACGACGGCGGTGCCGTCAGCGGTCACCAGCGGAACGACGACGTCGATGCCGGCCTCGTCGTACTGGTCGCTGTTGCGGTAGCGCCACGTGACCGTGTGCGCGGTGTCGTAGGTGCCGGTGGCGGTGACGAGCAGCCACTCGTCCTTCTTCGGCGCGTGCTGCCCGGGGGAGAGGACCTGGTCGATCGGAACCGGGGTGCGCTGCTCGTTGGCACGGACGATGTTGTTATCGGCCTTGCGGTCCGCGAGGCGGTGGAACTGCCATCGACCCAGGTAGTACGTGCCGATCGCGACGACAATGACGGCGAGGAAGAAGAGCGCCCACCGGCGACTTGCGACGAAACTGATCCGCGATCTACCCGCCATGCGGCTCGACCTCCTTGAGGAAGCCGCGAGCGCTGAGGAAGGAGCTCAGAGACTCCTTGTGGTCCTCGCACGCGAGCCAGATCTTGCGGCGGTCGGGGGTGTGGATCTTCGGGTTGTTCCAGCGCAGCCCCCAGGAGCCGGGCATGTGGCAGCCCTTGGCCGAGCAGAGGTCGAGCTCGCTCTTGTCGTCCAGCGTCACAGGGTGGTCACCGCGGATCGTGCCGCGACGGGAGCTGGCGGAGCCGGTCCTGCTGGGTCATCGCGGCGCCGAAGGGCGAGGTCTCTGCGCCCTTCGGGGTCGAGGCGTTGGCCATCACCACGGCGACGTACGGCAGCAGGATCGCGAGCAGGACACAGATCATCGCGAGCCAGAGGATCCCCATGATTCCGGTGACGCCGGCGGCGATGAAGAAGGCGGTGCGGGCGAGCATCGCGGCGAGGTAGCGCCGCTGACGCTTCTTGATGTCATCGGACAGGGGTGCCGGCGCGTCCGTGATCCGGATCGCCTCGGGGGCGCCCTTCCTGCCGCGTGCCATGTAGACATCCTACGAACCGCTCCCGCAATCCTTGTCAGTGGCTGTCCCCGGCCTACTGAGCGGTAGTCCCTAGCGTCGAGGTCATGAGCAGATCAGTCCTCATCACGGGCGGAAACAGGGGCCTCGGCCGCGCGATCGCGGAGGCCTTCGTCGCGGCCGGCGACAAGGTCGCGGTCACGACGCGCAGCGGTGGCGCACCTGAGGGCACGCTCGAGATCAAGTGCGACGTCACCGATGCCCGCCAGGTCGAGGACGCCTTCGCGGCGGTCGAGGAGGCGCACGGTCCGGTCGAGGTGCTGGTCGCCAACGCCGGCATCACCCGCGACACGCTCCTGCTGCGGATGGGCGACGACGACTGGGCGGACGTGATCGACACCAACCTCACCTCGGCCTTCCGGCTGGCCAAGCGCGCGTCGAAGGGCATGCTCCGCGCGCGGTCGGGCCGACTGATCTTCATCTCGTCGGTCGTCGGGCTGCTCGGCTCGGCGGGGCAGGCCAACTACGCCGCCTCCAAGTCCGGCCTGATCGGCTTCTCCCGCTCGCTCGCCCGTGAGCTCGGGCCGCGCGGCATCACGTCGAACGTGATCGCTCCCGGGTTCATCGACACCGACATGACCGCCGAGCTGTCGGAGGAGCAGAGGGAAGCGATCCGCGCGCAGGTGCCGCTGGGCCGCTACGGCGACCCGGCAGAGATCGCCGAGGCGGCGCTGTGGCTGGCCTCCGCCGGGTACGTGTCCGGTGCGGTGATCCCGGTCGACGGCGGACTCGGGATGGGACACTGAGATGGGCCTCCTCGACGGCAAGACCATCCTCGTCGCCGGCGTCACGATGGACACCTCCATCGGCTTCGCTACCGCCCGTGTCGCGCAGGAGCAGGGCGCGACCGTGCTGATCTCCAACTTCGGCCGGGCGCTGGGCATCACGCGGCGCATCGCCGGCCGGCTGCCCGCGCCTGCACCGGTGCTCGAGCTCGACGTCACCGATCCTGCGCATCTTGCGGGCCTCGTCGAGCAGGTGCGTGAGCACCTCGGTGCCGATGCCACCTTGGACGGTGTCGTGCACTCGATCGCCTTCGGCAATCCAGAGACGGTGCTCGGCGGCAAGTTCGTCGGGGCTCCGTGGGAGGACGTGGCGCAGGCCGTGCAGGTGTCGGCGTACTCGCTGATGAGCCTGGCCCACGCAGTGCGGCCGATCCTCACGCCCGGCGCCGGCATCGTGGGACTGACCTTCGACGCGACGGTCGCGTGGCCGGCGTACGACTGGATGGGCGTCGCCAAGGCGGGCCTGGAGTCCTGTGCCCGTTACCTCGCGCGCGACCTCGGCGGCGACGGCATCCGGGTCAACCTGGTCAGCGCAGGTCCGCTGAAGACGTTGGCTGCGAAGGCGATCCCCGGCTTCGACGAGATCGATGGCGTCTGGAAGGACCGCGCCCCGCTCGGCTGGGACAACACCGACCAGGAGCCGACCGCCAAGGCCGTCTGCGCGCTGTTGTCGGACTTCTTCCCCGCCACGACGGGCGAGATCATCCATGTCGACGGCGGCTACCACGCCATGGGTGCCTGAGAGTCGCACCGGCGGCCGCCTAGGGTGAAGCCATGACGCGGACGCTCGTGATCATCCGACACGCCAAGGCCGAGCAGTTCGGCTCCTCCGACCACGAGCGGCCCCTCACCGCTCGCGGCGAGTCTGACGCTGCAGCGGCCGGGCGCTGGCTCTATGCAGAAGGGATCGTGCCCGAACAGGCACTGGTCTCGACCGCGCTGCGGACCCGCGAGACCTACGCCGCCATCGCCGAGGCGGCCGGGTGGGTCGAGGAGCCGTGGGTCGACGCGACGCTCTACGAGGCCGGCGTCGACACGGTGCTCGAGCTCGTGCACGCGTTGGAGGACGACACGCAGACTGCCGTCATCGTCGGTCACAACCCCGCGATGGGGATGGTCGCGCAGCTTCTCCACAACGGGTCCGGCGTGCCGCTGGGGGAGTTCGCCACCTCCGCGATCGCGGTCTTCGAGTGCGACGGCGACTGGGCGTCTCTTGACGTGGGCTCCGCCCGGTTGCGGGCCTTCGAGGTCCCGCGCAGCTGAGCCCGCCCACGTCCGGGACGACGTCGCCCACTCTGGGACCGGGAACCGGGTCAGGTCGTCCCGGACCACGCACTGTCCGGGACGACGTCGCCCGGTTGATTCCGCACGGCCGGGTGATCTCATCCCGGACGACCCGTTGGCTCAGATCGGCGGGGCGGGAGTGACGACGCCGGCTGCAGCGTCGGCGGCCTCGATCTCCTCACGCTTGATGCCGAGGAGGTAGAGGATCGTGTCGAGGTAGGGCACGTTGATGGCCGTGCCGGCCTGGGAGCGTACGAGTGGCTTGGCGTTGTAGGCGATACCCAGCCCGGCCGCCGAGAGCATGTCGAGATCGTTGGCGCCATCGCCGATCGCGACTGTCGCCTCCTCAGGGATCCCGATCTCGGCGGCGATCTCCCGCAGTGCGCGGGCCTTGCCGGCGCGGTCGACGACCTCGCCGACGATGCCGCCGGTGAGCACGCCGTCGACGATCTCGAGCTCGTTGGCCCGGGCGTAGTGGATGCCGAGGTCCTGTGCGAGCCGGTCGGTGATCTGGCTGAAGCCACCGGACACGATCGCGAATCGGTAACCGAGCCGGCGCAGTGTCCGGACGAGCGTGCGCGCCCCGGGGTTGAGCTCGATGGCGTTGTAGACCTCATCCAGCGCGGAGGCCGGCACACCCTTGAGCAGGGCCACGCGTGCGCGCAGCGACTCCTCGAAGTCGATCTCGCCGCGCATCGCCCGCTCCGTCACCTCGGCGACCTCGGCCTCGAAGCCGGCGTGGGCGGCGATCATCTCGATCACCTCGCCGTGGATGAGGGTCGAGTCGACGTCCATGACGATCAGCCGCGCCCCGTGGCGCAGCAGGCTCGCCGGCTGGACCGCGATGTCGACCGACTGCTCCGCGGCCAACACGGCGAGCTGCGCACGGAGCTGGTCGACATCCGCGCCCGACAGCGCCAGCTCGAACGCGGTCACCGGGTAGCGGGCCATCCGCTCGATCCGGTCGATGTTCGCCCCGGCCTCACGGATCCGCTGCGTCACGCCCGCGAGAGCAGCGGCCGTCAGCGGCACACCGATGACCGTGACGTGACAACGGCCGGTGCGTTCGATCTTGGTGTCGCCGGTGCCGCGCTCGATCTCGATGTTCATCCCGAGCTCGGCGGCCGCCGTCGCGATCGCCCCCTGCAGCGCGGGGAGGTTGTCGGGCACGGAGGTGAGTACGCCCAGGATCAGCCGACCGCGAAGCACGATCTGCTCGAGGTCGAGTACGTCGACCCCGAATCCTGCGAGTGTCGAGAAGACCTGCGAGCTGACGCCCGGCCGGTCCCGTCCGGTGAGCGTGAACAACAGCGTGTCAGGGCGTTCCATGGCGTGCTGAACTCTATCGGTCGCCGCGCCCGTGCCGCTCAGCCCGGCCAGACCTCGGGCGAGCCGGCGGCGACGACGGCGCGCCGCGCCGCCCGCCCCAACGGCAACAACGCGTCGCGGCGGGCGGCGATCTCGGTGGCGGAGACGGCCCCGCCGTCGTCGACGAGGGCGAGGTCGACGATCGCCAGCGCTTGGAATGCACGGCCGGCGAGCTCGACGACTCGACCGGGCACGCCTGCAGGCGCAGCAGGCACGTGCAGGTGGCGCAGGTTCATCAGCTCGTCGGCCACCTCGGGGCGCCAGCGCGCCACCTCGAGGCGGGCGAGCGCATCGGCCACGGAAGGCAACGCCGCCCGCAAGGAGCGCTCGGCCTCACCGACATCGGGCAACTGCCGTCGGCTCGCCTGATGCACGTCCCACACCACCGCAGCGCCAGTCCGCGACGGCACCAACCCGACGCCAGCACCCGCCACGACCACCGCCTCACCGACGGCCAGAGCGGCGTGGTTGAAGGGCGGCGGCCCGCCGAGACCCACCGGATCGCCCTCGATGGGCAGCGCCAGGCCGAAGGAGACGGCACCCGACGTACGCAGGCGGCCGAGGCCGACGAGAAGACCGTCCGGGGCGCCGTCGATGCCGCCGACGAGGTGCTGCGCATCGTCCCCGCGCACGGCATCCAGCAGCTCGTCCGGTGACGTTGAGCCGCGCAGCCACGAGGTGCCCCACCACGCCAGCCTGAGTGAATCGTGCACAGTGACTGACGATACGATCCACGGCATGGCTGCGGTGCTGGAGTTCGACGAAGTCTCGGTCCGACGCCACCCCTCGACCCTGCTCGACCGTGTCACGTGGACGGTCGAGGAGGACGAGCGCTGGGTGATCCTCGGGCCCAACGGAGCGGGCAAGACGACGCTCATGCAGCTCGCCTCGACCCAGATGCACCCCTCGTCCGGCACGGTCAGGATCCTCGGCCAGCAGCTCGGCAAGTCCGACGTCTTCGAGCTGCGCCCGCGCATCGGCCTCACCAGCGCGGCCCTCGCCGACCGGATCCCGTGGAACGAGACCGTCCGCGACGTCGTCGTCTCGGCGGCGTACGGCGTGCTGGGCCGGTGGAAGGAGGTCTACGACCAGGTCGACCACGACCGCGCCGAGGACCTCCTCGTCGAGGTGGGCATCACGGGTCTCGCCGACCGGATCTTCGGCACGCTGTCCGAGGGCGAGAAGAAGCGCGTCCAGATCGCCCGCTCCCTCATGGTCGACCCGGAACTGCTGCTCCTCGACGAGCCAGCCGCCGGTCTGGATCTGGGCGGTCGTGAGGACCTCGTCTCCACGCTCTCGATGCTGGCGTTCGCGCCCGAGGCGCCCGCGACCGTCCTGGTCAGTCACCATGTCGAGGAGATCCCGCCGGGCTTCAGCCACGTGCTCATGCTTCGCGCAGGCCGGGTCGTCACCGCGGGCCTGATCGACGACGAGCTCAACGAGGCGAACCTCTCCGCGACCTTCGGCATGCCGCTCACTCTCGAGCAGAACGACGGCCGCTACTGGGCCCGACGGAGAACCCGCGCGGCGCGTTGAGAACTGGGATAGGTTCCAGTCATGGAGTGGCTGGGGGACCATCTGTGGGCCGCATGGCTCGGGATCGCCGCAGTCCTGCTGATCAGTGAGCTGGCCAGCCTGGACCTCGTCCTCCTCATGCTCGCGATCGGTGCCTTCGGCGGTGCCGTCACGGCTGTGTTGACCGACGCCTGGGAGATCCAGATCGTCGTCGCGGTCGTCATCGCGGTGGGGCTGCTGGCCGTCGTACGGCCGGGAATCGTACGTCGCCTGCAGACCGGGCCCGACCTGCTGATCGGTCCTGAGCGGATGATCGGGGTGCAGGCCCAGACGTTCGTCGCCCTCAGCGCCGAGGAGCCCGGTCAGGTGAAGATCGACGGGGAGCTGTGGACCGCTCGCCCCGCGGACGGCGCCGCTCCCATCAAGCCCGGCCAGACCGTCGTGGTCACGGCCATCAACGGCGCCACCGCCATCGTGGCGCCCGTCGCGTAGGTCCGACGAAGGACAGACAAGGACAAGCACATGGCCGCTCTCATCATCCTGATCCTGGTCGTCCTGCTGGCGATCACGTTCCTGGCCAAGACGGTCAAGATCATCCCGCAGGCCCGGGCCGGCGTGGTCGAGCGCTTCGGGAAGTACCACCGCACGCTGACGCCCGGCCTCAACATCATCGTGCCGTTCATCGACAAGGTCCGGTACTACCTCGACATGCGCGAGCAGGTCGTGACCTTCCCGCCGCAGCCGGTGATCACCGAGGACAACCTCACGGTCTCCATCGACACCGTCGTCTACTTCCAGATCACCGACGCCGTCGCCGCGACCTACGAGATCGCCAACTACATCCAGGCCGTCGAGCAGCTCACCATGACCACACTGCGCAACATCGCCGGCTCGATGGACCTCGAGCAGACCCTCACCAGCCGCGAGCGGATCAACACCGGGCTCTCCCTCGTCCTCGACGAGGCGACCGGTCGCTGGGGGATCAAGGTCAAGCGTGTCGAGGTGAAGAGCATCGACCCGCCGGCGTCCATCAAGGACGCGATGGAGAAGCAGATGCGCGCCGACCGTGACAAGCGCGCCCTCATCCTCACCGCCGAGGGCCAGCGTCAGTCGGCGATCCTCACGGCGGAGGGCAACAAGCAGTCCGCGATCCTCAACGCCGAGGGCGCCAAGGAGGCGCAGATCCTCTCGGCCGAGGCCGACAAGCAGGCGCAGATCCTGCGCGCCGAGGGTGAGGGGCAGGCCATCGGCACCGTCTTCAACGCCATCCACAGCGGCAACCCCGACCAGGCCCTGCTGGCCTACCAGTACCTCCAGATGCTGCCGCAGATCGCGCAGGGCGACGCCAACAAGCTCTGGATCGTGCCCTCGGAGATCGGCGACGCCCTCAAGGGGCTCGGCTCCGTCGTCGGCGGGCTCGGTGAGCAGGGGTCTACGACACCCATGCCGTGAGCCAGCGGTTGATGACGTCGTACGCGCATCCCCGCACCTCCGGGAGGGACAGCACGACGTCGTGACGGGCTCCGACGATCGCCTTGTAGGTGACGTCGGAGCCGACCGCGGTCGCCCAGCGCCGGATCTGCTGGACGTCGAGCACGAGGTCGGCGTTGTGTGCGCGCTCGGTCATGTGCACCGTCCAGTGCGACTGGTCCGAGGAGAGGACCAGCACCGGGACGGGGACGTCGAGGACCGCGTGCAGGCGGGCGTGCCCATCCCGGATCGCCTTGAGCCAGCCGGCGTACACCGGGAACGACGTCAGGGGCTTGAGATCGAGCTCGAAGTCCCACTCGCCCTCATGGTCGCGGTGCAGGCTGCGTGCGTAGACGCCGCTGACATGGCGCCGGATGTGGAACTTCGGCCGGCGGGCACCGAGCTGCTTGATCACGGGCGTGCCGAAGACGCGCATCAATGTCGAGCCCTGCAGGTCGAACCACGGCGAGTTGAGCACCATGCCGACGAGCTGCTCAGGTCGGCGGTCGTGCGCCCACAGCGGCATCGTGAGGCCGCCGGTGGAGTGGGCGGTGACGACCACCTCGGTGTGTCCGTCGCGGTCGACGATCCGCTCCCACGCCTGGTCGATCTCCTCGTAGTACGTCTGCAGATCGGTGACGTAGGCGGGCGTCTGGTGGGGCAGCAGGGAGCGGCCGTACTTGCGCAGGTCGAGGGCGTAGAAGTCGTAACCCTTGTTCGTCCACCACTCCGCGAACTCCTTCTGGAAGAAGTAGTCGGAGAAACCGTGGATGTGCAGCACCGCCTTGGTGCTGGCGCCGGCCGCCTTCGTGGTCTTCGTGGTCTTCGCCGGACGCTTCACGAGCGTCGCGATCACGTCCCCCTCGTCGTCCGGAGTCAGCGTCAGCGTCTCAGCGGTGTACGGCGGCCCAAGGCGATCGGTCTCCACGGCCGTCAATGTAACGTGCACGTGATGGGCTCCCGATAGCGTCTCCGGGTGCGCTACACAACGACGGTCCTGGGCAGGACCTTCACGTTCTCGGGGCTGGTCGAGGTCATGGCCAAGGCGTCGGCGCCGAAGTCGGGCGACGTCCTCGCCGGCTGCGCTGCGGAGAGCGACGCCGAGCGCGCGGCGGCTCGTTATGTGCTCGCAGACCTGCCGCTGTCCACCTTCCTCGCCGAGCAGCTCGTGCCGTATGAGACCGATGAGGTGACGCGGCAGATCATCGACTCCCACTCGGCTACCGCGTTCGCGGAGGTGTCGATGCTGACGGTCGGCGGCTTCCGGGAGTGGCTTCTCGAGGCCGCGGCCCGTGATGACGCGGCAGCCCTGGCGCGGGTCGCGCCCGGCCTCACGCCGGAGATGGTCGCCGCCGTCTCCAAGCTCTGCCGCAACCAGGACCTCATCGCGATCGCCGCGGCCTGCGTCGTGACGTCCCGCTTCCGCACGACCGTGGGACTGGCCGGTCGGCTGTCGACCCGCCTCCAGCCCAACCACCCCACCGACGACGCGACCGGCATCGCCGCCTCGATCCTGGACGGCCTGCTCCTGGGCAGCGGCGATGCCGTCATCGGGATCAATCCGGCGTCGGACAACCCGCGCCAGGTGGCGGCGCTGCTGGCGCTGATCGACGACCTGCGCCAGCGCTATGACGTTCCGACGCAGTCGTGCGTGCTCACCCACGTGACCACCACGATCGACCTGATCACCGCCGGCGCGCCCGTGGACCTGCCGTTCCAATCGATCGCCGGTACCGAGGGCGCCAACGCGGGCTTCGGCGTCTCGCTGTCGATGCTGGCGGAGGCCAACACCGCCGCTCGTGAGCTTCGTCGCGCGACCGTCGGAGATCCGGCCACGGCCAACGTCATGTACTTCGAGACCGGCCAGGGCTCGGCCCTCTCCGCCGACGCCCACCGCGGCACCGACGGCCTCCCCGTCGACCAGCAGACCCTCGAGGCCAGGGCGTACGGCGTCGCGCGCGCCTATGAGCCCTTCCTGGTCAACACGGTGGTGGGCTTCATCGGTCCGGAGTACCTCTACGACGGCAAGCAGGTCATCCGCGCCGGGCTGGAGGACCACTTCTGCGGCAAGCTGCTCGGCGTCCCGATGGGCGCCGACGTCTGCTACACGAACCACACCGAGGCCGACCAGGACGACATGGACACGCTCCTCACCCTGCTGGGCGTAGCCGGCCTCAACTACGTGATGGGGATCCCGGGGGCGGATGACGTCATGCTGGGATATCAGTCGACGTCCTTCCACGACGCGCTCTACGTCCGGAAGGTGCTGGGCAAGCGGCCTGCGCCGGAGTTCGAGGCGTGGCTCGACGGGCTCGGACTGCTCGGCGTAGACGGGAGCATCCGAGCGGTCGACCCGGCCACCTCGCCCCTCCGGGAGCTGGTGTGAGCGACTTCTGGTCCGAGGTCCGCGCATCGACGCCGGCCAGGATCGGCCTCGGTCGCGCAGGCAACGGCGTGCCGACCGCCGAGGTGCTGGCCTTCGGCGCGGCCCATGCGGCGGCACGCGACGCGATCCATTTGCCGCTCGACGTCGAGACGCTGGTCATGGGACTGGACGGACTGGGGCTGGGGGAGACGGCCACGGTGCCGTCGGCGGCACCCGATCGCGCCACCTACCTGACCAGGCCGGATCTCGGCCGTACGCCCGCAGCGGGTGCGCTCGACGCGCTCGTCAGAACCCGGATCTCGGAGGGCCAGAACCCGGATGTCGCGGTGGTGGTCGCCGACGGGCTCTCGGCCGAGGCGGTCGACCGGCATGCGGTGAACCTGCTCGCGGAGCTCCTTCCCCTGCTGGGCAACGCGATCTCGGTGGCGGCACCGGTCGTCGCGACCCAGGCGCGCGTCGCCCTCGGCGACCCGATCGGCCAGGCGATGGGCGCGCAGTTGGTGCTCGTCCTGATCGGCGAACGACCCGGCCTGTCGAGCAGCGACTCACTCGGCGCCTACCTCACCTGGCAGCCCCGACCCGGTATCCAGGACTCGGCGCGGAACTGTGTCTCGAACATCAGGCCGCCGCACGGGCTGGACTACGGCACGGCCGCACGGACGATCGCGAGCCTCGTGGTGGGCGCGCGCGAGCTCGGTGCTACCGGGATCGGGCTCAAGGAAGGTTTTACGCTACCGACACCGTCGTGAAAGAGAGCCAGGACAACGAAAACACTAGGTTGCCGCCATGCCAGAAGGACATGAGACCGTCGACCCCCACCTCGACACGCAGTCGGCCGACGAACTGCACCTCGCCAAGCTCGGCTACAAGCAGGAGCTCGCCCGGACGTGGTCCGGCTTCTCGAACTTCGCGATCTCCTTCTCGATCATCTCGATCCTCGCCGGCTGTCTGACGACGTTCTACGTCGGTTGGAACAACGGTGGCCCGGCCGCGATCGCCTGGGGGTGGCCGATCGTCTCGGTCTTCATCCTGATCGTCGGCTTCTGCATGGCCGAGCTGGTGTCGGCGTACCCCACCTCGGGCGGGATCTACTGGTGGGCGAGCAAGCTCGGCGGACCCATGGCCGGTTTCTACACCGGCTGGCTCAACCTGATCGGACTGCTCGCCATCGACGCGTCCGTGGCCTACGGCTGCGCAGGCTTCTTCGACACCTTCGTCGGCCTCTTCAGCGACTCCTGGGCGGCGAACTACTCGTTGACGCGGGTCTTCATCGAGTTCGCAATCATCCTGGTCCTCGCGGGCCTGATCAACGTCTTCTCGAGCCATCTGCTCGCCCTGATCAACAACGTCTCCGTGTGGTGGCACGTGGCGGGCGCGGCGATCATCGTGATCATGCTGTGGTTCTTCACGGCTGACGGCACCTCGCACGCCTCCGTCGGCGACGTCTTCGCCAGCGGCGTGAACAACACCGGCTTCTTCCACGGCCACACGGGCGGCATCGGCTTCCTGCTCTACGTCCTACCGATGGCGGGCATCCTCACGCAGTACACGATCACCGGGTACGACGCCTCCGTGCACCTGTCCGAGGAGACGCAGGGTGCCGCGAACAGCGCAGCCAAGGGAATCTGGCAGTCGATCCTCTTCTCCGCGATCGGCGGCTGGATCCTGCTGCTCAGCCTGCTCTTCGCCGTCCAGTCCAAGGACGACCTGACCGCCGGCGGTGGCGGGATCTTCGTCCTGCTCGGACAGGCGTTCACGCCGCACACCGAGGCGATCATCGTCTTCATCTCCGCGTGCGCACAGTTCTTCTGCACCTGCGCCTGCATGACGTCGACGAGCCGGATGTTCTTCGCCTTCTCCCGTGACGGCGCCGTGCCGGGTTCGAGGATCTGGTCGAAGCTGAACGCGCACAAGGTGCCGGTCTACGGCGTCATCGCCTCGGTCGTGATCGCGCTGGTCATCACGCTGCCCGCGCTGATCAAGGTCGACATCAACGGCGCACCGAGCCCGATCGCCTTCTACGCCGTCGTCTCGATCGGGGTGATCGGCCTCTACCTCGCCTTCGCCATCCCGATCTTCCTGCGCTGGAAGAAGGGCGACGCCTTCGAAGCGGGCGCCTGGAACCTCGGTGGCAAGTACAGGTGGATGTGCCTGGTCGCAGTCGCCGAGATCGTCGTCATGTCGATCGTGGGCCTGCTGCCGACCGCCAGCGTCGGCATGCCGGGGATGGACGGCTTCTCGATGAAGTTCGTGAACTACGCGATCATCGTCCTGCCGGCAGCGCTGATCCTGCTGACCGTCTACTGGTTCGCCTCAGTGCGGCACTGGTTCACCGGGCCGATCAGCAACCTCGACACTCCGCCCTCCTCAGCTCCGGACGATCTGCTGCCCGAGCCCGCCTGACCCGCTCCGGAATAGATTGTCGGAAACGACGCTTGTACCCATTACTTGAATCTTCAAGTGATGACTATGGGCACCTCGGAGGCAATGATGGGCATGCAGTTCGGAATCTTCTCGGTCGGGGACGTGACCACCGACCCCACGACGGGGAAGACCCCGACCGAGTACGAGCGGATCAAGGCGACCGTCGAGATCGCCAAGCATGCGGAGGAGGTCGGGCTCGACGTCTTCGCGACGGGTGAGCACCACAACCCGCCGTTCATCGCCTCGAACCCGACGGCGACGCTGGCCTACATCGGCGCGCAGACCTCCACGATCATCCTGTCGACGGCCACGACGCTGATCACCACCACTGACCCGGTGCTGATCGCGGAGGACTACGCCAAGCTGCAGCACCTCACCGACGGCCGCGTCGACCTGATGATGGGCCGCGGCAACACCGGCCCGGTCTACCCGTGGTTCGGCAAGGACATCCGCCAGGGCATCAACCTCGCGGTCGAGAACTACGCGCTCCTCCGCCGGCTGTGGAGTGAGGACGTCGTGGACTGGCAGGGCCGGTTCCGCACGCCGCTGCAGGGTTACACCTCGACCCCGCGCCCGCTCGACGGTGTCGCGCCGTTCGTATGGCACGGCTCGATCCGGAGCCCCGAGATCGCCGAGCAGGCCGCCTACTACGGCGACGGCTTCTTCCACAACCACATCTTCTGGCCCGAGAGCCACGCCGCGCAGATGGTCAAGCTCTACCGCCAGCGCTTCGAGCACTACGGCCACGGCACCGCCGACCAGGCGATCGTCGGCCTCGGTGGTCAGTTCTTCATGCGGAAGAACAGCCAGGACGCGATCAACGAGTTCCGGCCCTACTTCGACAACGCCCCGGTCTACGGCCACGGCCCGTCGCTCGAGGACTTCATGGCCGGCACTCCTCTGACGGTGGGCTCGCCCCAGCAGGTGATCGAGCGGACGCTGACCTTCCGTGAGAACGTCGGCGACTACCAGCGCCAGCTCTTCCTCATCGACCACGCCGGCCTGCCGCTCAAGACCGTGCTCGAGCAGCTCGACCTCTACGGCGAGATCCTGCCCACCCTGCGCGAGGAGTTCGCCAAGGTTCGCAAGCCCGGCGTGCCGGACGCGCCCACACACGCCTCTCTCGTCGAGGCGGCGGGCGGGGCGCACGACGCCACCGTCTACGCGCCGGCCGATGACGCCACCGGCACCTCCGACCGAGACCTGGTGGACGAGCTGTGACGGGACCCGTCAGGATCGTCGTCGTCTCGGCGGGGCTCTCCAACCCGTCGTCGACCAAGCTCCTCGCCGACATGCTCGGCGACGCCTCGGTGGCCGCGGTTGAGGGCCGCGGAGCGGAGGCGGTGCTCGAGCACGTCGAGCTCCGCGGTCTCGCCCACGCGCTCACCGACCACCTCCTGACCGGATTCCCGACCGCCGAGCTCAAGGCTGCGATCGACCGCGTCCGCCGGGCAGACGCCGTCATCGCCGTCACGCCCGTCTTCTCGGCGTCCTACTCCGGGCTCTTCAAGACGTTCTTCGACGTGCTCGAGCTCGGCGTGATGGACGCGAAGCCGGTGCTCATCGGTGCGACGGCGGGCTCCCCGCGGCACAGCCTCGTGCTCGACCACGCGATGCGGCCGCTCTTCTCGTATCTCCGCGCGGTCGTCGTACCGACCGGGGTGTTCGCCGCGTCGGAGGACTTCGCCGGACCGGAGCTGGCCAAGCGCGTCGACCGCGCGGCCGAGGAGCTCGCCGCCCTCGTCGGAGCCGGCGGCCGTCGTACGTCGGGACCCAAGCGCGACCTCGTCGAGCAGGCCTTCGAGGACCCGAGCTCGATCACCGACTTCGAGACCCTGCTCAGGCGGGCGAGCGAGGGGTCATGACATCTCCCTCTCGGGTCCTCGCCTGCGAGAAGTCGACGCCGTAGCGGTCGATGAAGGCGAGCACCTCCTCGGCCGTGCCCGCCGGGGCGAAGTAGTGCCCCTGCACGTGGTCGACACCCAGCCCTTCGACGAGCGCAAGCTGTTCAGCCGTCTCCACACCCTCCATGACCACGGTGAGATCGAGGCTGCGGAGCATCCTGACCGTGTGGCCCAGGAGGGTGAGCGCTCGCGCTCCGCCCAACAGGAAGGAACGGTCGAGCTTCACGGTGTGCCAGTCCCGGCGGACGAGGAGCGGGATCCGGTTACCGCCGGCGCCGAAGTCATCCAGCGCGAGGCCGATGCCGTGCTCCTCGAGGAGCGTGGCGAGGCCGTCCTCGGCCGTGTCCCAGTGGTCGATGCTGCCGCGCTCGGTCAACTCGAGCACGAGGTCCACGGGAGCGATGCCGGCCTGCTCGATGACCCAGGCGATCAGCGGGCTGTCCGGCCGGAACTGCTCCTGCTCCAGGTTGATGCTCAGTGACAGGCGGCGATTGACCCGCCGCGCCGCCTCGGCCGAGGTGGAGATCGCCTGCTTCGCGAGCTGACGGGTCACGATGTCCATCACGCCGGCACGCACCGCTGAGCCCACGAGCTCCTCGGGGTTGAGCGTGCCCAGCAGCGGCAGGCTGCCGCGCAGGAGCGCCTCCCAACCGACGAGCTCGAGGCTCTTCACGTCGATGATGGGCTGGTAGGCGACGTCGACGCCGTGGTCGATGAGCCGACGGATGATCTCCTCCTCGTTGACCTCGACGATGGGAGCCATGGGGAAGTGGCGGGCCGCCTTCCGCTCACGGAGGTCCTTCTCCGCACGGGCCAGGATGACATCGGCGGTCTCGGTGCGGACGGCGGAGAGCACCCGGCCGATCGACGCGGTGACGGAGATCGTCAAGCCGTCGGTCTCGACCGGCTGTCGGACGATCGCCGCCAGTCCTCGGCACAGATCGTCGAGGTGCGCCTCGTCACGGACGTTGCGGGCGAGACCCACGAACTCGTCACCGCCGAAACGCCCGAAGCGCCACTGCGGTGACTGGTCCTGGAGCCGGCCGCCGATCGCGGTGAGCAGCTGGTCGGCGCGCAGGTGGCCGAATTCGGTGTTCACCTGCTTGAAGTGGTCGAGGTCGAGGAAGACGACCCCGATGCGCTCCCGGCCACCCCGGGTGCGAGAGACGTCACGCAGCTCGTCGCGCCAGTGCTCGTACTCCCACAGCCCGGTCAGTTCGTCCGTGACGGTCGCGACCCTGAGCTGGCTCTCGCGCGCGGCCTGTGCGTGGGAGGCGCGGGCCATGGCGGCGAGCCCTGCGACCAGGCGGGCGTCGTACCGGCTGAAGCTGACGTCGCCGGGTTCGCGCCGGATGACGAGCACTGAGCCGGAGTGGATCTGCTCACTGAGCGTGTCGGGGCCGCCCGACCGGGCCTCGACGGAGATGTCGGCGGCGCGGACGTGGTCGCTGACGAGGCGGATCAGTGTGTCGTCGATGAGGTCCGCAGGCCACGGCGTCGTAATGGAGGCTTCGGTGAGCGCCTCCGTGACGCGGGCCAGCATGGCGATCCGCCCGAACTGCGCGACAGCCACGCCACCGAGGCCGATGATCGCCGAGACGGCCACGGCGGGCCACGGGTCGTCGGAGAAGTCCTTGATCTGCTCCACGACCAGGACCAGGCCCGCTGCGTAGACCACCCCGGCGCAGGCGAGGACGAAGGCGCGGCGCCCGAATGCACTGGCGCGGTCACCCGGCCTGAGCCACTCGAGGAGGGCGTGGGCGAGCGCGAAGGCCACCAGGCCGGCGACCACGCGGTCGTACGGCGCGTGGCCCCAGTCGGCCAGGGGCACGATGACCGTCAGCACCACGCCGGCAAGGACGACGACCGCGGCACGCGGAAGGCTGGAGATGAACGGGCCGACCAGGACCCGGTAGCCCACGACGACCGCGATCGCCCAGGGCGGGAGTACCCGCAGCAGGTCGGCGGAATGGTCGATCCCCAGGATGGCCAGACACACGCCGGCGATCACCGGGGTCGCGTCGCGTGCCGTCGATTCGCGGACGAACGCACCAGCGATGAGCGCCAGCACCGCGGCGCCGCCGAGGGTGATCAGCGCATAGGTGGAGACGTGCGGGACGCCGTCCTGGGACCACGCAGCAGCGCCGACGGCCACCGCAGCCAGCGCGCCGACCGAGACCAGCGCGTCGTAGAGCGAGCGCCGGCTGACAGACATGCCCGCAAGGCTAGTGCTGCTGAGGCCTCAGTGTTGGTAGGTCCCGACCAAGACTGCGCGTCCGGCGGTCTTGAACGCCAGGTTGAATCCGACGACCGCCGGGGTCGCGTCCGAGTCGACGCCGAGCTTCTCGTCGGTCACGGCATGCACGACGAAGTAGTAGCGGTGCACCTGGTCACCCGCGGGCGGGGCCGCGCCGGTGAACTCTCGCGTCCCCAGGTCGTTGCGGACGTGGAAGGCACCGCCGGGCAAGGTGTCGTCGCTTGCGCCGGCGCCTGTGTCGAGCGAGGTGACGTCCGCCGGGATGTCGACGACGACCCAGTGCCAGAAGCCGCTCACGATCGGGGCGTCGGGGTCGTAGCAGGTGACGACGTACGACTTCGTGCCCTCGGGGCCGGGCTCCCAGCTGAGCTGGGGTGACGTGTTGCCGCCCTCGTTGACCTGCGCGTCATTCAGCGGCTGGCCGTCGGTGACGTCGGAGCTGGTCACGGAGAAGGTGGGGACGGTGGGAAGAAGCTCGTAAGGGTCGGGGTGGACCGGGCGTTCGAGACTCATGTCCTCGACAGTAACGCGGTCGGGAATGATGGGGCCATCATGGATCTTCCTGTCTATCCCTCGGGCCTGCGGCTGGCCGGCCGACGCGTCGTCGTGGTCGGCGGTGGCCACGTCGCCCAGCGCCGGATCCCTGCCCTGATCGCTGCAGGTGCCGTCGTCGTGGTCGTCTCACCCCACATCACGCCCGCGATCGAGGGTCTGGTCGGGTCCGGAGAGGTCACCTGGGTCGCGCGGGGCTTCTCGGCGTCGGATCTGGAGGGCGCGTGGTACGTCGTCGCCGCAACCCGCGACGCGGCGGTGAACACCGCCGTTTCCGAGGCGGCAGAGGAGCGGCGGATCTTCTGCGTCCGGTCGGACGACGCCCTCGCGGCCAGCGCGTGGACCCCTGCCGTCGGTCATGACGACGGCGTCACGGTGGCGGTGCTCGGCAACAGGGACCCGCGCCGCTCCGCCGCGCTCCGCGACCGGATCGTCGAGGGCCTGCGCGAGGGGACTCTGGGGGCGCGGCACGAGCGTGAGCGGGTCGCGGGAGTGACGCTCGTCGGCGGCGGACCGGGCGATCCCGATCTGATCACCGTCGCTGGCCGCAAGGCGCTGATGGAGGCGGACGTGGTGGTCGCCGACCGGCTCGCGCCTCGTGAGCTGCTCGCCCAGCTCCCGGCCGACGTCGAACTCATCGACGTCGCCAAGCTGCCGCGGGGGCGCTCGGCGACGCAGGAGTTCATCAACGAGGTCATCGTGGCCCGGGCGCTGGAGGGGAAGGTCGTCGCGCGCTACAAGGGCGGGGACAACTTCGTCTTCGGCCGTGGCTTCGAGGAGATCGAGGCGTGCCGCGAGGCCGGCGTGCCGGTGCGGGTGATCCCGGGCCTGACGTCACCGGTCTCCGTCCCTGGCCTGGCCGGGATCCCTGTCACGCACCGCGGTGTGACGCACGAGTTCACGGTCATCTCCGGGCACCTCCCGCCCGGGCACCCTGACTCGCTCGTGAACTGGTCGGCCGTGGCACGACTCCGCGGGACGGTAGTCCTGATGATGGCCGTCGAGAACGCTCCGGCCATCGCCTCCGCACTCCTGGCGGGCGGTCGGGACCTGGCGACTCCGGTGGCGGTCATCTGCGACGGCTCGATGCCCACCGAGCGCACGGTGCTCGCGACGCTCGACACCCTCACTTCGCGGCTCGAGGAGGAGTCCGTGAAGCCTCCCGCGATCATCGTCATCGGGGACGTCGTCCGCGTCGCCCACCCCGATCTGTGATGGCGACCTTCATCGAGATCTCGGATCCGGCCGACGCGCGGCTGTCCGACTATCGCGATCTGCGCGACGTGCAGCTGCGCACCACGCTCGAGGTCGAGCACGGCCTCTTCCTCGCCGAGGGGGAGAAGGTCGTACGTCGTGCCGTCGAGGGCGGCTTCACCCCGCGCTCGTTCCTGATGGCTCCGAAGTGGCTCGCCGGCCTTGCCGACGCACTGGCGACGACCGATGCGCCCTGTTACGTGATGCCGGAACGGACCATCGAGGACGTGACCGGCTTCCATGTCCATCGTGGTGCGCTTGCCTCTCTGGTGCGGAAGCCACTGCCTGCCCTCGCCGACGTGGTGGCCGGAGCGAGACGCGTGGCCGTGCTGGAGAACCTGATCGATCACGCCAACGTCGGGGCGGCCTTCCGCAACGCGGCCGGGCTCGGCGTGGACGCCGTGCTCATCACCGAGGCGTGCGCCGATCCCTACTACCGCCGGGCGATCAAGACGTCGATGGGCAACGTCTTCAACGTCTCCTGGACGCGTGCTCGGGGGATGGAGGACATCCTCTCCGCGCTGCGGGACGGCGGCTTCACGACGGCTGCCCTTACCCTGGCCGACGGCTCGATCAGCCTCGATGCGCTCGCCGCCCGGCGGGATGAGCGCCTTGCACTGGTCTTCGGCACCGAGGGGGCAGGGGTCGATCCCCGCACGGAGAAGCAGGTCGACCTCTGCGTGACGATCCCGATGGAGCCGGGCGTCGACTCGCTCAACGTCGCCGCCGCCACGGCCGTCGCTTTCTACGCGACCCGCGTCAGTCGCGCCGGGGCGTGACGGGCCAGTCCTCGGGGAACTCGGCGGCGGCCTTGTCGTGCTGCTTGGCGAGCTTCTTGCGGGCACGGTCCGAGAGCGCGTCGGCGAAGACGGTGCCGTAGAGATGGTCGGTCTCGTGCTGCAGGCAGCGGGCCAAGAGCCCGCCGCCCTCGAAGGTCACCGGGTGACCGTCGAGTCCGACGCCATCGACCCGTGCCCAGTCGGGGCGGGCGCGGTCGACGAAGGCACCGGGGAAGGAGAGACAGCCCTCGTCGTCGTTGTCGATCGTCCGCTCGCGGCCCTCGGGCAGCGTCAGGACGGGATTGCACACCACGCCGACCCAGCGTTCACCGGTGTCGTCGGGGCAGTCGAACACGAACAGGGAGAGGTCCTCGCCGATCTGGCACGCGGCGAGGCCGACGCCGTCGGCGGCGTACATCGTGGCGACCATGTCCGCAGCGAGGGTGCGGAGATCGGCGTCGAAGACGGTCACCTCGGCGAGGCGGCGGTGCATCACGGGAGTGCCCCAGCGGACGACCGGGCGAACCGTCCCGCCCTCGGGAAGGGCGCCGTACGGCGCATGCTCGGCGGGCGTCTCCGGGGCGTTCACGGCGTCGAGACTAGGTCCTCGGGGAGACCGGGAGCCAATCTGTAGCGCAATGTGTAACTCCGAGTTACAGTTTCTCGCATGTCCCTCCTGAACAGCCTCAAGGGCGGTGGCCGCTTCGGCCTGGCGTCCACCGAGTCGCGCGATCCCATCGGGTACGCCGTCGCGGCGCTCAACCAGCTGGCACAGAGCCCGCTCCTCGACCGTCTGGGCGTCCGGAAGCAGGCCGAGCAGACGGTCTTCACCGCGACGCGCAGCGGCTTCAAGGCCATGACCGTCGCGGGCCGCACCTTCGCCAAGAAGGGCAGCAAGGGCAAGCCCGGCACGCGTGCCGCGACCGCCTCCCGCCCCGGCGTCTTCGACCTCACCCCGACCGAGGACGAGCAGATGCTCGTCGACGTCGTCGCCGAGTTCGCCGAGGAGGTGCTGCGTCCCGCTGCCAACGAGGCCAACGAGGCGTGCGCCGCGCCGGACCCGCTCCTCAAGTCCTCCCTCGAGATCGGCCTGCCGATCCTCGGCGTCCCTGAGGAGCTCGGCGGTGTGTACGAGGAGCGCTCCGCGACCGCCGGCGTGCTGGTCGCCGAAGCACTCGCCAAGGGCGATATGGGCCTTGCCGTCGCCACCCTCGCGCCCGGTGCCGTGGCCACCGCCCTGAGCCTGTGGGGCACCGACGAGCAGCAGCAGACCTACCTGCCCGCCTTCACGGGCACGGACGTGCCGGCCGCCTCGCTGGCGCTCAACGAGCCCACTGTCCTCTTCGACGTGCTGGCGCCCGCGACCACGGCCAGCCGCAGTGGCGCCAACCTCGTGCTCAACGGGGCCAAGTCGCTCGTCGCCCGCGGTGCCGACGCCGAACTCTTCATCGTCGGCGCCTCGCTCGACGGCAAGCCCGTGCTGGTCCTCGTCGAGTCCGGCACCGAGGGCCTCACGGTCGAGGGCGACCCCGCCATGGGTGTCCGGGCCGCCGGCCTCACCACGCTGTCGCTGACCGACGTGATCGTCCCGGCCGAGAACATCCTCGGTGAGACCGACGGGTCGACGTACGTGGAGTGCGTGCGGCTCTCGCGCCTGGCCTGGTGTGCACTCGCGATCGGAACGGCCCAGGCCGTACTCGACTACGTGACGCCGTACGTCAAGGAGCGCGAGGCGTTCGGTGAGCCGATCGCCCACCGCCAGGCCGTCGCCTTCATGGTCGCCAACATCGCCATCGAGCTGCAGGCGATGCGGCTTGTCACCTGGAAGGCCGCCTCCCGCGTGGCCCAGGGAATCGACGCCACCCGTGAGATCGCGCTGGCCCGCAAACTCTGCGCCGACAAGGGCATGCAGATCGGCCTCGACGGCGTCCAGCTGCTCGGTGGTCACGGCTTCGTCAAGGAACACCCCGTCGAGCGGTGGTACCGCGACCTGCGCGCCATCGGGATCATGGAAGGGACGGTGCTCGTCTGATGGCGATCAATCTGGAGGACCCGAAGAAGCTCCGGGGCATCCGCGACCAGGTGCACCAGGTCGCGATGAACATGCTGCGGCCGATCTCGCGCAAGTACGACCTCGCCGAGCACGAGTACCCCAAGGAGCTCGACATGCTCGCGGCCATGGCCGACGGGCTGGCCGAGTCCGGCGCGGGGGAGGGCGCGGGCGCCACGGGCGTACGCCGCTCTGCCGACGCCGACGACAAGAGCGTCAAGAACGGCTCCAACATGGCCTCGGTCATGACCGTGGCCGAGATGTGCTGGGGCGATACCGGCCTGACGCTCGGTATGCCGCGCCAGGGGCTGGGCAACTCCGCCATCGCGTCAGTCGCCAACGACGAGCAGCTCAAGCGATTCGAAGGCACGTGGGCCTCGATGGCGATCACCGAGCCGAGCTTCGGCTCCGACTCGGCGCAGGTGTCGACGACCGCCGTCAAGGACGGCGACGAGTACGTCATCAACGGCGAGAAGATCTTCGTCACCTCCGGTGACCGCTCGGACTCGATCGTCGTCTGGGCGACGCTCGACAAGAGTCTCGGCCGCGCGGCGATCAAGTCGTTCCTCGTGCCCAAGTCGACGCCCGGCGTGAAGGTCGAGCGGCTGGAGCACAAGCTCGGCATACGCGCCTCCGACACCGCTGTCATCACCTTCACCGACGCACGCGTGCCTGCGGCCAACCTCCTCGGCTCGCCCGAGATCAACACGGCCGAGGGCTTCGCGGGCGCCATGGCGACCTTCGACAACACCCGCCCGCTGGTCGCGGCGATGGCCGTGGGCTGCGCCCGCGCCTCCCTCGACCTCACCCGCGAACTGCTGGCGAAGGCCGGCGTCGAGGTCGACTACGACCGACCCGCCGCCGTACAGACGGCTGCCGCCTCGAAGTTCCTCCAGATGGAGGCCGACTGGGAGGGCGCCTACCTCCTCACCCTGCAGGCTGCGTGGATGGCCGACAACCGCAAGCCCAACTCGCTCGAGGCCTCGATGGCCAAGGCGAAGGCGGGTCGCGTCGGCTCCGACATCACGCTGTCGTGCGTCGAGTTGTGCGGCTCGGTCGGGTACGACGAGAACGAGCTGCTCGAGAAGTGGGCCCGCGACTCCAAGATCCTCGACATCTTCGAGGGCACCCAGCAGATCCAGCAGCTGATCGTGGCCCGCCGCGTACTGGGCCTCTCCAGCGCCGAGCTCAAGTAGTCCACTAGCCTCGGGCGTCGTGACTCTCCTTGTGGTGAGTGCGACGCCCGAGGAGGCGGCGCACGTCCCCTCCGCCTATCGCGTCCTGATCACCGGCGTCGGGAAGGTGCCGGCCGCCGCGGCGGTCGCCGCGACCCTGGCCGCCGACCCGTCGATCACCGAGGTGGTCAACATCGGCTCGGCGGGAGCGCTGCACGACCACCTCGAGGGCCTGCACGTCGTCGGGTCGGTGCACAACCACGACCTCTCCGCCGACGCACTACGCAACTTCGGCTACGACCCGCAGGAGTGGCTGACCCTGTCGCCCGAGCCCATCCGGCTGGCGACCGGAGACCTGTTCGTCTCCGACCCGGTGGTCCGTGCACGCCTGGCCGACCTCGCCGACCTCGCCGACATGGAGGGGTACGCCGTCGCCTGGGCCGCCCGCCAGGCCGCAGTGCCCGTGACACTGGTCAAGCACGTGTCCGACCAGGCGGATGAGGGCGCCTTGGCGTGGGCCGAAGTGGTGGAGCGGTCGGCGCGCGACCTCGCGGACTGGCTCGTCACCCACCGTCCGGTGGACGAGAGCTAACCGCGCGAGGAGTTGGCCGTCCTCCCGCGGACGATCCCGACGAACGCCTGGGTGCGCTCGTCGTCGCGCTCCTTCAACCACGCGAGACCGACCGTCGTGGGGTCCAAGTCGGTCACCGGGCGCTGGACGGTGTCCTTGCGGCGGAAGAGCCGGCCCACGGACATCGGCACCAGCACGACGCCGGTTCCCGCGGCGACGGTCTCGATCGCATCCTTCGGGCCCATCGGCGGCCAGGGAAGCTGCTCGGTCGACGGCTGCCAGCCCGAGGCGTGGGGGGCGACGAGTTGCTCACCGTCGAGGTCCGAGAGCGAGACCTCATCGGCGGCCGCGACGAAGTGCTCGACGCCGGCGACGACGACCGGCACCTCGTCGTACAGGCGGATGAGGTGGAGGCCGTCGGTGTCGAGGGGGAGACGGACCAGGGCCATGTCGACCTTCCCCTCGCGGATCGCGCTGAGCTGATCGGCCTCGTCAAGCGGAACCAGCTCCAGTGACTCCCGGGACCGGTCGCGCCAGGCGCGGGCCCACTTGTCCGGGGTCGCGCCGGTGACGTAGCCGAGACGGAAGGTCATGCCGCCACCGTAACGGCGCCCGGCCCACCACGTTGAAGGGGCATGATCGCAACCGTAGGCATCGACGTTCCGCAGGTCAGCCTGCGTGACGCGGCCTCGCTCGGTGCGGTACAGCGGCTGGCGTGGGCGATGGGGCGCCCGCCAGCCGCGCCCGCAGCACCCGCGCCTGCACCGTCGACGCCGGCCTCGACGGTCGCGTCCGTGGTCGTGCTCAAGGCTGCTCGGCGTGCGCGAGCCGCCGAGGCGCTCCGTCGGCTCGCCGCCGATCCGGCCGCCACACCGGCCGAGCGTGCGCTGGCCGCCGAGCGCGCCACGCAGTTCGGCCGCCGCTCCGCCTGACGTCCCGCTCAGAACCGGGGCCTGGCGGCCGATGGTGAGGCGTGACCGATCACCTCATGGATGAGGGCGCGGCTCTGACGCAGGAAGCACAGGAGCCATGGCGGGGCCAGACGACGGTGCCTGCCGCAGACCCCGAGCCCGACGAAACGAATCAGATCCGCGCCGAGTTCGAATGGCGCCTGGAAGAGCGGACGAAGGCAGCGCGCTACCCGCACTCGCTGCGTCGGCTGACTTACTCCGCGCGCGAGCTGAACACCATCAAGGCGATCGACCAGCAGGCCGCGGTCTGGATCCCCATCATCACCTTCGCCGTGACAGCGGTCTGCGCCGTCGGCGTCGTCCTTGTAGCCACACGAGTCGCGGACGACCCGGTCCACGGCCGACTCTCCGACGTGGTGGTCGTGCTCCTCACCTTGGGCCTGCTCGGCGCCGGTTTCGGTACCTTGAGCCGCTCGCAGGCGTGGTTTGACTCTCAACGGCCGCCAGGTCGCTCGGTGCGCACCGACCTGGCCGACGCCTACGAGACAGTGCGCGAGGGCGTGGCGGTCTTCCTGGAACTGGGAGTGCTGCCGGGTGCGCTCGGCCGGATCGCCGACCTCGTGCCACGGTCAGAACTTCTCCTGGACTTCCTCCTCGCGCACGAGGCGCGAGGCGGCACGGCGAAGGGACACCCCGCCTACGAGGAGTTGATCCGCATGGGCGCCGAAGTCACCGTCCTCACCGATATGGCCGAGGAGCGCCTTGGCCGGAGATCGGTCCGTCGCCGGGACCGGCGGGCGGACCCGGAGAGTGTTGCTCCCTCGCTCGATGACGTCACACCGTTCGCGACGTTGGCGGACTTGGTCGAGATGCTCGCGGTCGACATCCCGGCCCCACGACGCGCCGACACGTCGGCATCTGACGGAGCGTCTGACAAACCGGAGCGGAGCCTCTAGCCTAGTATCGGGACCTTCTCGGGGATGGACCGACTCAAGGAGGGTACGTGCGACGACAACGGTGGATTCCGTTGCTGGTCGTGCCGATGGTGCTGGCGATGGGCGGTTGTTCTACGTCCGGTGGCAAGGGTGAGACGACGTCGGGCGCCAAGGTGGCGCCGGTGAGCGGTCTGACCGGCTATGCCAAGCAGCTTGCGCAGAGCGGGCGGCTCCGGATCGGCGTGAAGTACGACGCACCAGGCATCGGTTACCTCGCCCCGGGGAAGACCACCCCAGCAGGCTTCGACGTGGAGATCGCCAAGATTCTTGCCGGCGGGCTCGGCATCCCGGCGGACAAGATCGAGTGGGTGCAGATGTTGAACTCCACTCGTGAGCAGGCCCTGACCAGCAATGCCGTGGACCTCGTGGTCGCGTCCTACTCGATGTCCAGCGGTCGCGAAGCGCAGGTCGGGATGGCGGGACCGTACTACGTCACGGGCGCCCAACTCCTGGTGCGCGCGGCCGATCGGGCCCAGTTCAGCGCCATGCTCCCGGGCCCCAACGGCAATCCCCGGGTCCGCGCGCTTCCGCAGACCCTCGACGCCAAGACCTGCACGACGAGTGGCTCCACCGCGCAGGACGTCATCGCGCACGAGTTCAGGCAACGGCCGGTGGTCAAGGCCAGCTTCGCGGACTGCGTCGGCCTGCTCCAGCAGGGTGGCGTGAGCGCCGTCGTCGCCGACGGCGCTGTCGAGACGGGCTACGCACATGAGGCCGGGGGGGCCCTCGCCGTCGTGGGCGACCCGTTCACCGAGGAGAAGTACGGCGTCGGCTACCAGAAGGGCATGACCGGGATGTGCGACTACATCCAGAGGACCTTGCTCCGGGCCTACAAGGACGGCAGCTGGAGCCAAGCCTTTGCCGACACCCTCGGGAAGTCCGAGGAGGCGTCCTCACCCGAACCGCCCGCCTTCGATCCGTGTTGAGGCGCCTGGCGATGGCCACCCCGACGAGCCGTGATCGGATCGAGGCGTTCCCGGTCGCCCAGCTCCAGCTCCAGTTCACGCTCGCGACGGCCTTGGCGGTCACGGCCCTGCTGGTCTTCGGAGGAACCGGCCTCTCCCAGCGGATCGCGATCGCCGAGGGCATCACACTGATCGCCGTCGCCGGGCTCCTCGCGTTCGCCGTCTCCCGGTCCCCGAGTGCTCAGACCACGCTCCTTCTGGTGCCCGCACTCGACATGGTCGGCCTCGCGGTCATCATGCGCGAGGCGCCTTACGGCGGCCTGGAGACCCTGTTGGTCTTTCCTCTCATCTGGCTGGCGACCTCCTACCCAGGCCGGGTGCTCCTCGCCGGCTGCCTCCTCGCGGTCGTCCTGGTCTGGCTGGTCCGCCTTCCCGGAGTGTCGGTGGAGCCGGTCACGGTCCGTTCCCTGCTCCAGGCGCTGAGCGCCTCATGCGCTCTTGCGCTCGCTGCGACGATGACGTGGTGGATGCGCCGGCGCTCCGACGCTCAGCACGTGCTGCTGCAACGGCAGACAGCCATTCTGGAGGGCGCCTTCGACAGGTCCAGCGCGGGTGAGGAGACGGTACGCCAAGTGCTGGATGCGGTGGCGTTCGCCGTCCTCGCCTTCGACGGCGCCGGTCGGCTCGTCACGGCGAACCGCGCGAGCGTTCAGTTGGTGCGCGCACTGGGGCTTCCACCGACCACCGACCTGATGACACTGCCCTTCTATCGCGCGGACGGGTTCGAGCCCGTCGCGCCGGAGCAGTCGCCTGTGGCGCGCGCCATTCAGGGCGACGACGTCGACGACGAGCACTACTGGCTCGGCCACCCGGGGGAGGCGCGCGCAGCGCTTTCGGTCTCGACGCGGATCCTGAGGGACCGTGGCGGAGCGACGACCAGCGTCGTGCTCGTCGCGAGTGACGTCACCGGTGAGTTCGAGGCCACCCAGGCGCGTGACGACCTCGCCGCATCGATCTCACACGAGCTCAGAACTCCTCTGAGCTCGATCATCGGTTATGTCGACCTGGCGCTCGACGAGCCCGGGCTCAGCGAGCAGGTCCAGGCGCATCTCGAGGTCGTGGCCAAGAACGCCGACCGCATGCTGATCCTGGTGAACGACCTCCTTGCTCATCGTGAACGCGAGGCCTCCGGCAGTCTCACCGTCTCGAAGGTCCCGATGGACCTGGTCCCCGTGGTCCGCGATTCGGTGTCGGCCGTGCTGCCGATGGCCCGTGACCGACTCATCGCCATCACGGTCGACATGCCGAACGAGCTTCGGGTCCTGGGCGATGCCCTTCGACTGCGCCAGGTCATCGACAACCTGCTCTCCAATGCCATCAAGTACAACCGCGAAGGCGGGCAGGTCGAGGTGCTCGGTACGCAGCGCCACGACGAGGTGAAGGGCGACCTGGTCGAGATCGCCGTGAGCGACACCGGCCGCGGCATGACGCCCGAAGAGACCCGGCGCCTCTTCGAGCGCTTCTATCGCGCCCCGTCGGTCCGCCATACGGCGATACGCGGCTCCGGCCTCGGTCTGAACATCTCCCGCCAACTCGTGGATCTCCACCGTGGCACCATCCGTGTGGCAAGCGTCCCCAACGTGGGCACCACCATGACGGTCACCCTGCCCGCACTGGAGGTGGCGGCGGCATGAGCTTCGATCCTCTCACCATCGCGCTGTCTACCTCCGTGGCCGTCGGCGTGGTCGCGGTCGTCTACGGTCTCACCACGACGCAGCGCCACGACGACCGTCCCAACCGGCTGGCTGCCGCGTCCTTCCTCGCGACTTTTGTCGGCGCTGGTGTGGCTCCGACGATCGGCACACTCGGCTCTCTGGCGTCGAGAAGCGACGCAGGCACCGTCTCGACGGTTCTCATGACGATGGGCGTGACTGCCGGCGCGGCGCTGCTGTGGAACGCAAGCCAGTGCTTCGCCACGCGGCCCCCTCTCCTTGGCTTCACCGCCATGGCCGCGACGTTGGCATCCGCGGTCGCGCTCGTAGTCTCACTCACGGCTCCGCGATGGGATCTTCTTCCGGCGGCGGTGGTCGCAGGGCTCGTTCATGCGTTCGCAGCGGTCGAGCTCCGGCGAAGTCCCTCGGCCTCCAATCTCAACTCGATCCTTCTCGAGACGGTGATGTGGGCCGACTCGGGGGCCGGTGTGGTGCTGGCGGTCCTGAGCGGGGCCGATCGAATCGGACACGATGCGGCATGGGCCGCCTTCCTGACCGTGATCGCCGCCGGCTCACTGAGCGCGGCGCTCGCACTGACGGCACTACGCGTGGAGCGCTACGGCAACTGGTGGACGCTGGGCGACGAACAGGACCGAATCGAGCTCGGCGTCCACGAGGCGAACGTCTTCGTCGAGGAGGCCGCCGACCGGCTGGAGAGGTGCCAGACGGCAGGCCAGCCGGTCCATTTCATGACCGCAAGCCTCCCGGGGCTGGTGGAGTTGAACACGGCGTATGGCCATCTCGCCGGTGATGCGGCGCTGCGATGGGTGGCAGAGATCCTCCGTCGCCAGGCGCCGCCGTCGGCCGTGCTGGGACACCTGGGCGCTGGAAGGTTCGCCATCGTCACGTCCCGCGACCCCGAACTCATCGCCAACGCGGTGCAGACGGGCATGATGCGGGTCCCTCCGCCCGCATCCCTTCCGGTTCGCCTCACGCCCGTGTTCTCCTGGGCGTCGAGTGATGAGGCAGGCTATGACCTGGATGTCATGCGCGTGACCGCGGAGGAGAGGTTGGCCAATGTCTCTTGAACCTCAACCCGAGGCCCCGGCGCTCCTCGAACGACGTCGTCCGACGATCGGCTGCGTGGTGCCGGCCTACAACGAGGCGATGTCGATCGCTGGCGTCCTCGACTCCATGCTGTCGCAGACCTGCCGGCCTGATGCCATCCATGTCATCGTCAACAACACCACGGACGACACAGCGAGAATCGCCGCGTGGTACGCCGGCGTCCACGAGATGGTCGTGAACGGCGAGCGGATGTTCACCGAGATCCACGTCCACGACCTGGGCACGATGGATGACAAGAAGGTCGGCGCCTTGAACTACGGCTTCCGCCTGGTCGACGGCATGGACTACCTCCTGGGTATCGACGGCGACACCTCGGCCGACCCACGCGCGGTCGAGTACCTCGTCCAAGAGATGGAGACCGATCCGAGCATCGGTGGCATCTCGGCGATCTACAGCATCGATGACACCGCGATCGACGGCCTGATGGCCAAGTTCCTGATCTGTGGCCAGCGGGCCCAGTTCTCGGCCTTCAACATGCGCAACCTGCTCAACGACCGCCAGATGGCGGTACTCGGGGGCCAGCTGTCCATCTTCTCCATGGAGGCGCTCCACGCCGTGGTGGCCGAGGGGCATCAGATCCAGCCGTGGCTCACGGTGAGCGAGGTCGAGGACTCGCTGCTGTCGCTGCAGATCCAGAGCGCGGGCTACAAGACGATGATCAGCAAGGATTCCCGCGCCAACGTGGGCGGAATGCTCACCATGAAGTCCCTGGACGCACAGCAGGTGAAGTGGAACTACGGCTGCATCGATCTGATGTGGCCCGGCGTACGGAACGGGCACCGCGGCCAGCCCTTCCACCCGAATCTCCGCATCCGGTGGCTCGACAACTTCTCCATGCTGTTCAACGGCCTGACGCGGTTGGGTTTCTTCACACTGCTCACCTGCTCACTCCTGTTCCACGCCTTCGTGTTCACTGTGTGGTGGGCGATCCCGCCGGTCGCTGGCTGGCTTCTGAACATCCGCATCGCCCACACCATGGGCCGGCCACACCTGTCCGACTACCTCTTCGCGGGCCTCTTCCTGCCGGCCGAGCTCTATACATGGGTGCGCCTGGGCCACTTCGTGCGCGCCTGGTCGAAGTTCTTCTTCGCCCGAGCCGCGAACAACTGGGAACTGCAGGCTCAGGCGGAATCGGGCAGCGCCCGCAGCACTTACCTGGTGCCGTTCATGGTCGCCTGTCTCACCTACGTCGCAGGTGTGGTCGCATTCGATCAACTGCTCTCGGTCCAGGCCAAGTCGGACGTCCTCTGGGTGTCATGGCGCGTACTCGGCGCCATCACCGTCTTCCAGACCTTCTGGATGGCGTTCCAGCTCCTGCGTCCATATAAGGGTTACAAGGCATGACAATCTCCACACGGGCCGCCGCTGCACTCGTTGCCCTGGTGCTGCCCGCACTGACCGGTTGCCAGGCGTTCGGCTCGTCACGCCCGGAGACAACGGGGACCGACGAGGTCACCACGGCCGCCGATCCGTATCAGACCCACTCGAAGATCGACGAGGCCGAGTCGGCGTTCACCCGTGACGGGACGTTCGAAACCCATACCGCCTCGACGGGGATCGACCTCGTGATGACGGTCTACCCCACCAAGGCAACGCCCCGCACCCACGAGTGGTACCCCGGCGGGAACAAGTACTTCACCTTCACCTTCCAGGCCTACGACCTCGACGTCGCGATGCGCGACCCGTTCAAGAACAAGCGCAAGGTCTACCTCTCTCACGTCGAGGTCACGTCGTCGTCCAACTCCGCCAGCGGGCTCGCGACCACGCCGTACACGCTCGACGCCGACCCGCTCGACGTCACACTCGACCCCGATCCCCTCAAGTCCGCCAAGTACGGCCAGCTCATCACCTCGCCCAAGGGGTCGCTGGAGGTGCGGAACCAGGTGATCGGGGAGCTGCCCGACGATACGACCGAGGTGACCCTGGACTTCAAGTTCAAGGTCTGGATCGAGAAGGCGGCCGGAAGCGGCCAGTACGTTCAGGACACGATTGAGGAGAAGATGCCGATCTTCATCTACAAGAGTGACCTGCCGACGCGAGTGCTCCCCATCGCCATCGACGCCAACTGACCGCCGGCCTCATGGAGTCATGCGATAGCCGACGTTGTCGACCGTCTCGATCCAGCGTGAGGGCGTGCCCTCGTCTCGAAGCTTCCTGCGCAACGAGGCCACCTGCTGGTCGATGACGCGCTTGTCGTGCTCGGTGACGAAGTACGAGGTCACGTAGGACTCGCCGCGCGCGGACAGCACGAGGTCGGCCTTGCTCCGCACCCGCCGACCGCTGGACATCAGGGCCTTCAGGAGGCCGAACTCTTCGGGGGAGAGGGAGACGCCGGCGCCGTCCACAGTGACCTGGCCGCTCGCCGTGTGCAGCAGCAGTCCCCTGTGTGAGTAGAGACCCTGGTCGGTAGCCAAGGGATGACCGGCTGCCGGCGCTACCGCAGGGGTGTAGGGCATCGGTTCCGGCGAGGGCGACTCCGTCCAGGCCGGCACCGTCTGATGCACCTCGGGTGCGGGCTGAGGCGCTGGGTAAGGCGCGGGCTGGGGTGCAGGGTGGGCGACCGGCTGCCAGCCGGGCTCAGCCACGGGTGGGACCGCCGGTGGTGGCTGGACGGGCTCAGGGTGCGGCTGCTGAAGCGCTGTCTCTCGCCGCCAGAGCCCGTCATCGACCGGCTCCGGCACGTCTTCCCGTGAAACGCCGCGGGAGCGGCGAAGCAGGCTGCTGATTCGCGCTCGCAGCTCGCGGGGCCGGAAGGGCTTCGAGATGTACTCGTCCGCACCGGCGTTGAGGCCGGAGACCACATCGATCTCATCGTCCTGCGCGGTGATCATGATGATGTAGGTGTCGCTGAACTCGCGGATCGCTGCAGCTGCTGCGACCCCGTCCATGCCTGGCATCGAGACATCGAGCGTGGTGAGAACGGGGTTGTGGTACTTGACCGCAGCGACACCGTCCTCGCCGTTCGAGGTCAAGACGGGCTCGAAGCCACTCTGCGTGAGGACGGTGCGAAGGAGGTTGCGAACGTCGGGGTCGTCCTCGACGATCACGGCGATTTTCCGTCCGGTCTCCATAGGGCTGAAGCCTAGCCGGACCATCCTGCTGCCCGAGCGAGCGCCACGGCTCGTGCGGGCCAGAAAGTGCCGGCGGCTGGTCCGCCGTTGCACGTACCGTCGCTCTCGCCGGGGGGCTTGATCCATAGGTGGGCGTCGAGCCCGGTGCCGTCCTGGACTGCCGCAGGCGACTCGCCCAGGGCCTGATCGGCGGGGTTACACCAGTCGCCACCCGTGGCACCGTGACCGTTGCGACTGGAGTCGATCACGTAGTGGGCGCCGGGCAGCGCAGTCCGAAGTGTCTCTGCATAGGCGCGCTCGCCCGCGTCGCCGTCATAACCCGAGACGTTGACGGAGAAGCCACGCGTCCGTTCGATGCCGATGGTGGAAAGCATCTGGGCCATCTGCTCGGCCGGAACCCAGTCGGCATGCCCGGCGTCGACATAGATCGTCGCTGCGCTCGACAGGGCACCGATGGCACCATCGAGCAGTTCTTCACGCTGTTCGACGAGGTTGCACGCCAGCGCCGAGGCGAGGGCGTCGGGTTCCAGGATGACAACCGGGTCGCCGGAGAGCGCGCCGCCGATCGCCTGAACCCATGCGGAGTATCCCGACGGATCGAGCCCGCCGGAGGAATGTCCGCCTGAACAGTCCCGCGCCGGAATCCCGTAGATCACGAAGACCGGTAGCTGCGTGCCCGCCGCGGCGATGACCGACCGTACGAACGTCGCGACCTCGTCGGTGGGATGCTCCTCCGGTGTCAACCAGATCGCCGTGGGTGTCAGGGCGATGCGTTGCACCAGCGCCTGTTCTTCGCCGGTCAGGGCTGATGCCGCCGCCCCGGCCTTCTGTTCCGGCCACACGTAGAGCGGTCGCGACGCGAACGGATTGTCGCCGGAGGAGGGCGTGACCGTGACCATCGGAGGCAAGGAGGTGGATTCTGTCTGGGTGGCCGAGGGGGGCACCTTCTCGGATGCCCCGCACGCCGCGAGGAGCAGTGCTGCCGATGCTGCCACGACCAATGGGCTCAGCGCGCGCATAGTTCTCCCACGGGGCCATAGTACGGAAGACGCCGTTGAGCGGGCCTGCCACACGTAGAGTGACGCCCATGGGATGGAGGAGGCCTGCCTGCTGCGCGGTCGCGATTCTCGCGCTGGCGTTCGGGCTGTTTCCTCGCTTGCCCCAGCCTGCAGCGCAGGCAGCAACCAGCTCCACCGTCTTCGGGGTCGTGACGACACACACGCACGTTCCCGTGCGGGTCAGCGTCGCCCTCTTCACCGTCGACTGGACGTATCTCGGAACGCGCATGTCCACGCGGGGCGGGGTCTTCCGCTTCAACCATCTTCCCGCAGGCACCTATCGCCTCCAGGCGACCGACGTCCGCCCGGCATGGAACGTGAAGAAGCTGGCACGCACCGATGCAACGGTCGCCGTGGGGAGCGGGGCGGCGGTCGAACGGGACATCGTGATGGGAAAGGGCGCCTTCGTCACCGGGACCGTGCGCGTCGGCAGGGGCCACGGTACGGCGGGCAGGCGCGCCACGATCGCGGTCGCCAGTGAGTACGGCGCGTCGTACACGACCGTCGCAGACAAGCGTGGGCGTTTCGCAGTGGCTGGCCTTCCTGGCGGACAGAGCTACTCGGTCTTCACGTGGGACAAGCGTGCACGCTGGACCGGCCGCAGCATCTGGCTCGGGCGCCTCAAGGCGGGCAAAGGGCGAAACCTCCACGTGAGACTCAAGACAGCGTCCGGCTCCTACGCGGGGATCCTGCGAGTGGGCGGCACACCGGCGAACGGCACGATCTGGGCAACGGTGGTGAGCCGAGCCAACGGCCAGTGGTGGACGGCGCCCATCGTGAACGGCGACCTGTCCCGCTTCCGCGGGCTCTATCCGGGCGCCTATGTGCTCAAGCTTCCGCGGACCAGCCAGATGCCTGCGCAGGATCTTGCGTTGCCCGTCGTGCGCTCCGGGCGGACGACGCTCGCCCGGGTGGACGCGCGTCCCGCGCGCGCTCCTTCCGTGTCGCCCTCAGCATCGCCGTCAGCGTCGCCCTCTGTGTCGCCCTCCGTATCGCCGTCGGCCAGCGCGAGCGCGACGGCGAGTGCAACTGCGGAAGGGTCTCCGATCAGCTGAGTCGGCGCCCGTAGTCGGGCAGGTCGAACTTCCGCTCGTAAAGACCACCGCGGAAGTCGCTCGGGAGATTGCCCACGGACGCGATGATCGTGAACCCCTTGGCGACGATCGCAGTCCGGCAGCGGACCTTGCTGTGCACGAGGCCCTCACCGTCCCCACGGCCGCAGATGCCGTTGACCGTGTAGCCGGCCCGACGGAGCTTCGGGCGCTGCGCCTTGGCGTCGGCCTGATGGCGCCCGGTCACGAAGAAGACCTTCACCCCGAGCTCGTGCGCGCGCTGCGCGAAGGCCAGCGTCTTTCGCACCGGTCGCGGCCAGGCGTAGTGCGTCGCCAGCGACGTGTTGTCGATGTCGAGCACGATCGCAAGGTGGTCACCGCCGCGCGCGACGCGCCTGTCCAGGTAGGGGATCGCGGGCTTCATCGCGACCGCCACGTCGTGCAGCCACACCTTCTTGCTGGCCAACCCGGCCGCGTTGGCCGGGGACGCCGACAGGAAGGGCAGGAGGAGCAGGAGAGCGAGTCCGAGGAGCATCCGAGAGGCACGCATGGCTTCGACACTAATGGTTGGCACCCCAGCCGACAGGAATGCGAAAGGCCCCGGATCACTGATCCGGGGCCTTGCAATCGCGTGCGCGAGGGGGGACTTGAACCCCCACCCACTATACGTGGACTAGCACCTCAAGCTAGCGCGTCTGCCTATTCCGCCACCCGCGCGAGTGCGGACAGAACGTTAGCAGTGTGGCCGCTGTGGCACTAATCGGGATCGATACGGTGGAGTCATGGCCTTTGACGACCGTACCTACGACCCGGCTGGCGAGGTCGTCGACCTGTGCCGGGAGCTCATCCGCATCGACACGAGCAACTACGGCAACGAGCCCGGACCGGGGGAGAGGCCTGCGGCGGAGTACGTCGCCAGCCTGCTCGACGAGGTCGGGATCGAGGCGACTCTCCACGAGTCGACGCCCGGTCGCACCAACATGATCGCGCACTGGGGCGGCGACGGCTCTCGCGACGACGCGCTCCTCATCCACGGCCACCTCGACGTCGTACCGGCGGAGGCGAGCGACTGGCAGGTCGATCCGTTCTCCGGCGAGATCAAGGACGGCTACGTGTGGGGCCGCGGCGCGGTGGACATGAAGGACTTCGACGCGATGGTCCTCAGCATCGTGCGGGCACGCCAGCGGGCCGGCGTACGTCCGAAGCGTCCTGTGGTGCTGGCCTTCACCGCGGACGAGGAGGCGGGCGGCCACCACGGCGCCGAGCCCTTGGTGAAGGACCTGCGTGAGCACTTCGACGGTGTGACGGAGGCTGTGGGTGAGGTCGGTGGCTTCAGCACGACGATCCGAGGGAAGCGGCTCTACCTGATCGAGGCCGCGGAGAAGGGGATGGCGTGGATGCGCCTCACCGCTCGCGGCACAGCGGGCCACGGCTCGATGATCAACCGCGACAACGCCGTCAGCCGCCTGGCGGGCGCGGTGGCACGGATCGGTGCGCACGAGTGGCCAGTGACGCTGACGCCGACGATGGAGACGCTGCTGGCCGCCGTCGGTGAGATCGCCGGCGTGGAGGCGACACCGGACAACGCCGAGTCGCTCGTTGAGGAGTTCGGCCCTGCCGCGCGCATGATCGGCGCGACGCTGCGCAACGTCAGCAACCCGACGATGTTCGGCGCCGGCTACAAGGTCAACGTCATCCCCACCGAGGCGACGGCACACGTCGATGGCCGTTTCCTGCCCGGCTCGGACGACGGATTCTTCGAGACGATCTCGAAGCTCGTCGGTGACGGCATCGACATCGACTTCGTCTCCAACCAGAAGAGCTGGGAGATGCCGTACGCCGGCACGGCGATCTCCGACGCCATCGCGCAGTCGCTCCTCGCCGAGGACCCGGAGGCCCTCGTGGCGCCGTACCTCATGAGCGCCGGGACCGATGCCAAGCACTTCAGCACCCTCGGCATCCGGACCTACGGCTTCGCGCCGCTGCGACTGCCCGAGGACCTGGACTTCACCGGCCTCTTCCACGGCGTGGACGAGCGCGTCCCGGTCGACGCACTCGAGTTCGGGGCACGGGTCTTCGACCGGTTCCTCGACCTCTGCTGAACGCTGAGGGGTCAGGCCGTGCGGACGGCGCGGATGATCTTGCGGCGCAGGATGATCCGGCGCTTGCCGTCGTTGCCGATCCGGACGCGGTCGAGCACCCAGCCACCCTGCTCCGCGCGCTCCACGAGGAAGCGGGTGACGGCGTTGCGGGACAGCGCGCGTTCCAGCACGACCGAGTCGAACTCCCATTCCACGCCGGGAGCTGGTGGGCGACGGTTGATGGCGGCCATGCGGATCCTTCCGGTCGGGTGACTAGATGTCCGAGACGTCGTCCAGGGCGGCGGTGATCTCGGGAGGAAGATTCTTGTCGGCCACTCCAAGCAGGGCCTTCAGCTGTGCCGACGTACGGGCGCCGAGGATAGGCGCCGTGACCCCGGGACGGTCGCGGACCCAGGCGAGGGCGACCTCTGCAGGGGTCCACCCGAGGCCCTCGGCGGCACGTGCGACGGCGCCGACGATGCCCTGGCTGCGGTCGTCGAGATAGGTGTGCACGTGCTGGCCGTAGGTGGAGTCGGCGGCCCGGGAGTCCGAGGGCGTGCCGGTGCGGTACTTGCCCGTGAGCACTCCGCTGGCCAGCGGCGACCACGGCAGTACGCCGACACCCAATGCCGCAGCAGCGGGCAGGACCTCATCCTCGGAGTCGCGCGCCAGCAGGCTGTACTGCACCTGCGTGGAGACGATCGGGGCTGCCGAGCCCTCGAGCAGCGTCGCCGCGCGAGCGGTCTGCCAACCGTTGTAGTTGGAGATGCCGACGTAGTGCACCTTGCCCGACGTCACCGCCTGCTCGAGTGCGGCGAGCGTCTCCTCGAGCGGCGTCTGATCGGTCCAGACGTGCACCTGCCACAGGTCGATCCGCTCGGTGCGGAGACGACGCAGCGACGTGTCGAGGTCGTCGAGCAGCGTCCGACGGCTGGTGTCCAGCCGGCGCTCGCCCGTGCGCGACGTGATGCCGGCCTTGGTGGCGAGCACGACGTCGTCGCGCGCGCCGAGGTCGGCGATCAGGGCGCCGAGCATGGTCTCGGAGGCGCCCTCGTTGTAGACGTGCGCCGTGTCGACGAGGGTGCCGCCGGCGTCGAGGAACCGGGTGAGCTGCTCGCGCGCCTCGTGCTCGTCCGTGGTCCGGCCCCAGGTCATCGTGCCGAGTCCGAGGGAGGAGACCTGGAGCCCGCTGACTCCGACCGGGCGCTGCTGCATGGACTCAGACCCTAGTGCGCGGCGTTCATGAAACTGTCACGCCACGCCCTTAGGCTCACCACCCGTGAACTACCTCGAGTCCGTGATCCTCGGCGTCGTGGAGGGACTCACCGAGTTCCTGCCTGTCTCCAGCACCGGTCACCTGACGATCGCCGAGAAGATCCTCGGCCTCCCGATCGACGACGACGGCGTGACGGCGTACACCGCGGTCATCCAGATGGGTGCGATCGTCGCGGTCCTCGTCTACTTCGCGCGGGACATCCGCGACATCGTGGTCGGTTGGTTCACGGGGCTCGTCAAGCCGGAGAAGCGTGGCTCCATCGAGCACCGGATGGGGTGGTACGTCATCGTCGGGTCCATCCCGATCGGCATCATCGGTCTTGCGGCGAAGGACGTCATCTCCGGCCCGCTGCGCTCCCTGTGGTGGGTTGCAGGCGCACTCATCCTCTGGAGCGTCGTGATGGTCGTCGCCGAGCGCGTCGGCCGCCAGGACCGCGGCGAGAAGCGCCTCACCATGCGCGACGCCATCGTCATCGGCCTCGCCCAGTGCATCGCCCTCATCCCCGGCGTCTCCCGCTCCGGAGCGACGATCTCGACCGGCTTGCTGCTCGGCCTCGACCGCGTCACCGCGACCCGCCTGTCGTTCTTCCTCTCCATCCCCGCCCTGCTGGCCGCCGGCCTCTACGAGCTCAAGGACGTCTCCGGCACCGGCATCAGCGCCGGCCAGACCATCGTCGGCACCCTCGTCGCCTTCGTCGTCGCGTACGCCGCCGTCGCCTGGCTCCTCAGGTTCGTGGCGGGTCACACGATCGTCGCCTTCGTGCCCTACCGCGTCGTGCTCGGCGCGGTTCTGGTGGCCCTGCTCGCCACCAGCGCGATCAGCGCGACCTGACGCACGCTTCTGTGCATGCCGGCGGCCGACGGTCCTCTGGGAGTCCTACAGCCAGCCGGAGCGCTTGAAGAACCACCAGAGTCCACTGACGGAAGCGGCCATGATCAGTAGCGCCATGGGATAGCCGAGACTCCAGTCGAGCTCGGGCATGTGCTCGAAATTCATGCCATAGACCCCGGCGATGAAGGTGGGAACGACGACGAGGGCGGCACCGGCGGAGATCTTGCGCATGTCGTCGTTCTGCTGGACGGAGATCTGCGCGAGGTGGGCCTCGAAGGCACTCGAGAGCATGGCCTCCAGCTGCTCGGCGGTTTCGGCGGCCTGGCCGATGTGGTCGAGGACGTCGCGGAAGAACGGCTGGATGTCGGGGTCGACGTGGGGAACAGCACCGGTCGCGAGGGCACGGATCGGCTCGCGCAGCGGATGCACCGCACGGCGCACCTCGGCCAGCTCGCGCTTGAGCGTATAGATCCGCGCGGCGTCGCTGGTCCGCGATGAGGAGAAGACCGACGACTCCACCTCGTCCACATCGATCTGCAGCTCGGCCAGGACCGAGAGATAGCCGTCGACCACGGTGTCGGCGACGCGCCAGATCACGGCGGAAGGGCCCTCGGACAGACGATCCGGGTCAGCCTCGAGCGAATGCCGGGTGTCATCGAGGCGGACGCCCCGGCCGTGACGGACGGTGATCACGAAGTTCGCGCCGACGAAGAGGTTGATCTCTCCGGTCTCGACCTGGTCGTCGGCGTCGACGTACCAAAGCGTCTTGAGGACCATGAAGAGGCTCTCACCGAAGCGCTCGAGCTTGGGCCGCTGGTGGGCGGTGACGGCGTCCTCGACGGCGAGTGGGTGGAGGTCGAAGGCTTCGGCCACCTCGGACAGCTCGGTGTGGCTCGGGGCATAGAGACCGAGCCAGATGAAGTCGCCGGGCTCCGCACGCTCCTGCAGGGCGGTGTACTCGTGCGGGTGGCAGTCCGTCTCCACCCGGCGGCCGTCCCGGTAGAGGGCGATGTCGACGATCACAACCACACGCTAGGACACGAACGGCCACTCACTAGGCTGGCGCGCATGGCGACCGTCATCCTCGTCCGGCACGGACGCACCACGGCGAACGCCTCCGGCGTGCTCGCCGGCCGGACGCCGGGCGTCGAGCTCGACGAGGTCGGTCTGAAGCAGGCCGCGACCGCGGGGGAGCGGATCGCCGCCGTCCCGGTGGCCGAGATCGTCACCAGCCCGCTCGAGCGCTGCCGCCAGACCGCCCAGGCCATCCGCAAGGCGCTGCCCGTGAAGCCGCCGCTGCGCAGCGAGAAGGGCCTCTCGGAGTGCGACTACGGCGAGTGGCAGGGCCGCACCCTGAAGGAGCTCGCCAAGGAGCCGCTGTGGAAGGTCGTGCAGACCCAGCCTTCCGCGGCCGTCTTCCCTGGCGGTGAGTCGATGGCCGCCATGCAGGCGAGAGTCGTGGCCGCCGTACGTCGACATGACGCTGCCGTGACCGCGGAGCACGGCAACGAGGCGGTGTGGGTGGCCGTCAGCCACGGCGACCTGATCAAGGCGGTGCTCGCCGACGCGCTCGGCATGCACCTCGACCTCTTCCAGCGCCTGCACGTCGAGCCGGCGTCGGTCTCCGTCATCCGCTACGGCGAGGACCGGCCCTTCGTGCTCGCCACCAACACCAATGCCGGCGACCTCGGCTGGGTCGCCACCAAGCCCGTCACGAAGGACGCACCGGTCGGAGGGGGAGCCTGACATGTCCGTCGTCCACCGCTTCGATCCGCCGGACCGCTTCGTCGCCGGTACCGTCGGCGAGCCCGGCGCCCGCACGTTCTTCCTCCAGGCCCGTGAGGGCCGGCGTCTCGTCAGCGTCTCGCTCGAGAAGGAGCAGGTCGCGCTGCTGGCCGAGCGCGTCGACGAGCTGCTCGACGAGGTCACGACGGCGACACCGACGCTGATCCCCGCGATGGCGCCGCTCGGCCTGGTCGACAACGACCCGCTCGACCAGCCGATCGAGGAGGAGTTCCGCGCCGGCACGATGACGCTCTCGTGGGACTCGACGGACGAGCGGATCGTGATCGAGGTCTACCCCTTCGACGAGACGCTCGCCGCGACCGAGGACCTCACCGACGTGGCAGGCCTGCTGCAGGAGGCCGAGGAGACGCCTCCCGAGGAGCTCCTCGTCGTCCGGCTCGACTCCGGCCGCGCGCGGGCCTTCGCCAAGCGGGCGTTGCAGGTCGTCGGTGCCGGCCGGCCCACCTGCCCGTTCTGCGGCGGTCCGATCGACCCCGAGGGTCACCTCTGTCCACGGGCCAACGGGTTCAAGCGGCGTGATCCCTGAGCCCACCCTCGACCTGGTCTCCGGCGAGCTCGAGCTCGTCGGGCGCGTCACGTCGGCCTCCAACCACACCTACGTCGCCACCCTCGGCGAGCTCCAGGTCGCCTACAAACCGATCAGTGGCGAGAAGCCGCTGTGGGACTTCCCCGACGGCCGGCTGGCCTACCGCGAGGTCGCCGCACGACTCCTCTCCGAAGCGACCGGTTGGAACGTCGTGCCGCCGACGGTCCTGCGCGACGGCCCCCGTGGCGAGGGGATGGTGCAGCTCTGGTGCGAGCCCGACCCGGCGCAGGACGCCGTCACGATCGTCCCGGCCGGCCAGCACCGGGACGGCTTCCGCCACGTCTTCGACGGCGTCGGGTACGACGACCGCCCGGTGTCCCTCATCCACGAGGACAGCCAACCCCTCAGGCGGATGGCGATCTTCGACGTGCTCGCCAACAACGCCGACCGCAAGGGCGGCCACGTCCTGGAGATGCCCGACGGGCATCGCTTCGGGATCGACCACGGCATCTGCTTCCACTCCGAGCCCAAGCTGCGCACGGTCCTGTGGGGCTGGGCGGGGGAGCCGCTGACGGAGGACGAGCTCGTCGTCGTACGGCGGGTGCGGGCCGCGCTCGACGGGGAGCTCGGCGCCGAACTGTGCTTCTGGCTCTCGGCGTGGGATCTCGAGGCCCTCGTCGCACGCGCCGACCGGCTTCTCGGCACCGGCACGATGCCGGTGCCGGGAGTGGGTTGGCCGTCGATCCCATGGCCGCCGTTCTAGGCAGGCCGCTCGCCCGTAGAATCCGGTGCCATGCAGCCGTGGAGTGCCCCCGACGTCCCCGCCCTGCCGGTCACGGCACCCGAGGTCGCCCTCCACGACACCGCGACGGGCGGCCTCGTTCCCGTCGCGCCTGAGGGCCCGGCCCGGCTCTACGTCTGCGGCATCACGCCGTATGACGCCACCCACATGGGCCACGCCGCCACGTACGTCGGCTTCGACCTGCTCAACCGGGCCTGGCGCAACGCCGGCCATGAGGTCGTCTACGCACAGAACGTCACCGACGTCGACGACCCGCTGCTCGAGCGGGCCACGAAGGTCGGCATCCCGTGGCAGGAGATCGCCGAGCGCGAGACCGAGCTCTTCCGCCAGGACATGACCGCCCTGCGCGTCCTCCCGCCGGCCTTCTACACCGGCGCGGTCGAGTCGATCCCGCTCGTCATCGCGCTCATCGAGCGGCTCGAGGCGGCCGGTGCCGCCTACGAGGTCGAGGGCGACCTCTACTTCTCCGTCACCGCCGACCCGGCGTTCGGGGAGGAGTCCCACCTCTCCCGCGAGGAGATGCTGCGGATCTTCCCGCAGCGCGGCGGCGACCCCGACCGCCCGGGCAAGAAGGACCCGCTCGACCCGATCCTCTGGCTGGCCGAGCGCCCCGGTGAGCCCTCGTGGGAGTCGCCGTGGGGCAGGGGGCGCCCCGGCTGGCACATCGAGTGCGCGGCGATCGCGATGGAGCACCTCGGTGGCTCCTTCGACGTGCAGGGCGGTGGCTCCGACCTCGTCTTCCCACACCACGAGATGTGCGCCGGTCACGCCCAGGTCGCCGTCCCCGGCACGCCGTTCGCGAAGGTCTACGCGCACGCCGGCATGGTCGCGTACGACGGCGAGAAGATGTCGAAGTCGAAGGGCAATCTGGTCTTCGTCTCCTCGCTGCGCAACAGCGACATCGACCCGATGGCGATCCGGCTCACGCTGCTGCGTCACCACTACCGCTCGGACTGGGAGTGGACCAACGCCGAGCTCAACGAGTCGTTCAACATCCTCGACCAGTGGCGCAAGGCACTTGCCCTGGGTGCCGGTGCTCCCACCGGCCTCGTCGTCGAGGACGTCCTCGACGTGTTGGCCGCCGATCTCGACTCGCCCGCCGCCCTCGAGGTCATCCAGGACTGGGTCGACGCCACCCTCGGCGTCGACGGCCTCGCCGACGCCAGCGAGGCCACCGCCGCCGCGACGATCAGTGACCTGCTCGACGCAGCGCTCGGGCTGAAGCTCTAACTCTCGTCGTTGCGGCGCTTGAGGTACTTCTCGAACTCCCGCGCGATCGCCTCGCCGGAGGCCTCGGGAAGATCGGCGGTGTCGCGCGTCTCCTCGAGCGCCCGGACGTAGTCGGCGACGTCCTCGTCCTCCTCGGCGAGCTCGTCGACACCGCGCTCCCACGCCTTGGCGTCGTCGGGCAGGTCGCCGAGGGCGATCGGGATCTCGAGGAGCTCCTCGAGCCGGTTGATCAGCGCGAGGGTGGCCTTGGGACACGGCGGCTGGGCGACGTAGTGCGGCACGGCGGCCCAGAACGAGACGGCCGCGATGTCCTCCTGCACACACGCGTCCTGGAAGACGCCGACGATCCCCGTCGGCCCCTCGTACGTCGAGACCTCGAGCTTCAACCGGTCGATGAGCTCCGGCTCTGTCGACGTACCTGAGACGGGGATGGGGCGGGTGTGCGGCGTGTCGGCGAGAAGCGCACCGAGCGTGACGACCATCGAGCCGCCGAGGTGGTCGACGACGTCGAGGAGCTCGTCGCAGAACTGGCGCCAGCGCATCGACGGCTCCAGGCCGCGGATGAGGATCACGTCGCGGTCGAGCTCCGGGGGAGAGGCGATGGCGATCCGGGTGGTCGGCCAGGTGATCGAGCGCATGCCCTCGGCGTCGGTGCCGACGTGCGGCCGGTTGACCTGGAAGTCGTAGAAGTCCTCGGGGTCGACCTCGCCGATGATCCGCGCGCTCCAGACGCTCATCAGGTGGTCGACCGCGTTGGAGGAGGCATCGGCGGCGTCGTTCCACCCTTCGAAGGCCGCGATCACGACGGGGTTGTTCAACGCGTGAATGGATGCCAGCTCGATCACTCCACAAGGGTAGCCTTGCCCGGTGACCTATCGGCCTGATTCCACGGACGCGCTGACCTCGACACTCCGCGAGCGCATCATGGTGATCGACGGCGCAATGGGTACGGCGATCCAGCGGGATCGTCCTGACGAGGCCGGCTACCGGGGTGAGCGGTTCAAGGACCACCCGAGCGACCTGATCGGCAACAACGACCTCCTGACGCTCACGCAGCCGCAGATCATCGCCGGCATCCACCGCGAGTATCTCGACGCCGGTGCGGACATCATCGAGACCAACACGTTCAACGCGAACGCGGTCTCGCTCGCCGACTACGACCTCGCGGACCTCGCCTACGAGCTCAATTTCGAGTCCGCCAAGCTCGCGCGCGAGTGCGCCGACGAGTTCTCCACGCCGGAGAAGCCGCGGTACGTCGCGGGTGCGCTCGGCCCGACCACCCGGACCGCGAGCATCAGCCCCGACGTCAACGACCCGGCGGCCCGCAACGTCTCCTACGAGCAGCTCGTGGACGCCTACCTCGTCGCTGCCCGCGGCCTCGTCGAGGGCGGAGCCGACCTCCTGATGATCGAGACCATCTTCGACACCCTCAACGCCAAGGCGGCCATCTTCGCCGTGGAGACCCTCTTCGAGGAGACCGGCCGCCGCTGGCCGGTCATCATCTCCGGCACGATCACCGACGCCTCGGGCCGCACGCTCTCCGGCCAGGTGACGGAGGCCTTCTGGGACTCGATCCGCCACATCCGCCCGATCGCCGCAGGCCTCAACTGCGCGCTGGGTGCCAAGGAGATGAGGCCCTACATCGCGGAGATGGCCCGCGTCGCCGACACCTTCGTCTCCTGCTACCCGAACGCCGGTCTGCCCAACGCCTTCGGTGAGTACGACGAGGTCCCCACCGACACCGCCGCACACATCCACGACTTCGCCGAGTCCGGCTTCGTCAACCTGGTCGGTGGCTGCTGCGGCACCACGCCCGCCCACATCGCCGAGATCGCCCGCCAGGTCGAGGGCCTCAGCCCGCGTACGCCGGGCCAGACCGAGCCCGCCACGCGACTGTCCGGCCTCGAGCCCTTCACGATCAAGGACGACTCGCTCTTCGTCAACGTCGGCGAGCGCACCAACATCACCGGCTCCGCCAAGTTCCGCAACCTGATCAAGGACGGCGACTACGACACCGCCCTCCAGGTCGCCGCGCAGCAGGTCGAGGCCGGTGCGCAGGTCATCGACGTCAACATGGACGAGGGCATGATCGACGGCGTGGCGGCGATGGACCGCTTCCTCAAGCTGGTCGCCTCGGAGCCTGACATCAGCCGGGTCCCGGTGATGATCGACTCCTCCAAGTGGGAGGTCATCGAGGCCGGCCTGCGCAACGTGCAGGGCAAGCCGATCGTGAACTCGATCTCGCTCAAGGAGGGCGAGGAGAAGTTCATCGCCCACGCCCGACTCTGCCAGAAGTACGGCGCCGCCGCGGTCGTCATGGCCTTCGACGAGGACGGCCAGGCCGACAGCCTCGAGCGTCGCAAGCAGATCTGCCAGCGCGCCTACGACATCCTCGTGAAGCAGGTCGGCTTCCCCGCCGAGGACATCATCTTCGACCCCAACGTCTTCGCGGTCGCCACGGGGATCGAGGAGCACGCGACGTACGGCGTCGACTTCATCGAGGCGACACGGTGGATCAAGCAGAACCTGCCCGGCGCCAAGGTGAGCGGCGGCATCTCCAACGTCAGCTTCTCGTTCCGGGGCAACAACCCGGTGCGTGAGGCGATCCACGCCGTCTTCCTCTTCCACGCGATCGAGGCCGGCCTCGACATGGGCATCGTCAACGCCGGTGCGCTGGTGCCCTACACCGAGATCGATCCCGAGTTGCGCGATGCGATCGAGGACGTCGTGCTCAACCGCACCGACGACTCGATCGCCGCGACCGAGCGCCTGCTCGGCCTCGCCGAGAGGTTCCGCGGCACCGGCGGGTCTGATGCGGCTGCCGACGGCGTTCAAGGGGAGTGGCGCGAGCTGCCCGTCGGCGAGCGGATCACGCACGCCCTGGTCAAGGGCATCGACCAGTTCGTCGAGGCCGACACCGAGGAGCTCCGCGCCGAGATCGAGGCCCGCGGCGGCCGCCCGATCGAGGTCATCGAGGGCCCGCTGATGGACGGCATGAACGTCGTCGGAGATCTCTTCGGCGCCGGCAAGATGTTCCTCCCGCAGGTGGTCAAGAGCGCCCGCGTGATGAAGAAGGCCGTCGCCTACCTCATTCCGTTCATCGAGGCCGAGAAGCTCACCAACCCCGAGTTCGCCACCGCCAAGGAGACCAACGGCACGGTGATCATGGCGACCGTGAAGGGCGACGTCCACGACATCGGCAAGAACATCGTCGGCGTCGTGCTGCAGTGCAACAACTACGAGGTGATCGACCTCGGTGTGATGGTGCCCGCGCAGAAGATCCTCGACGCCGCCGTCGAGCACAACGCCGACATCATCGGTCTCTCCGGCCTGATCACGCCGAGCCTCGACGAGATGGTCAGCTTCGCGACCGAGCTGCAGCGACTGGGCTCGACCACGCCGCTGCTCATCGGTGGTGCCACGACGTCGCGCGCCCACACGGCGGTGAAGATCGACCGCGCCTACGACGGCCCCGTCGTCTGGGTGAAGGACGCCTCGCGCTCCGTGCCGACGGCCGCTGCACTGCTCCACCCGGAGAAGCGGGTCGAGCTGCTCGCCGACCTCAAGGCCGACTACGACTCGCTGCGCGAGCGGCACTCGCAGAAGTCCGAGCGGAAGCTCCTGCCCTTCGAGGACGCGAAGGCGCACCGCGCCCAGCTGGACTGGAGCCATGTCCCGGTGGAGCCCGCCCGCCCCGGCGTCCACGTCCTCACGGACTACCCGGTCGGGGAACTGCGGGAGTACATCGACTGGCAGCCGTTCTTCAACGCGTGGGAGATGAAGGGCAAGTTTCCCGAGATCCTGCACAGCCCCGTGACGGGTGAGGCGGCCACGAGGCTCTACAACGACGCCCAAGCGATGCTCGACCGGATCGAGAAGGAGGGCTGGCTGAGACCGCAGGGTGTCTACGGCCTCTTCCCGGCCAACTCGACCGGAGAGGACATCGCTGTCTGGGCCGACGACTCCCGCACCGAGCAGCGCGCCGTGCTGCACGCGCTGCGCCAGCAGGGCGAGCACCGTGAGGGCGTCTCCAACAAGTCCTTCGCCGACTTCGTCGCGCCGGTGGGTGTCGCGGCCGACCACATCGGTGCCTTCGCCGTCACGGCCGGCCTCGAGCTGCCCGAGCGGATCACGGCGTTCAAGGCCGACCTCGACGACTACAACGCGATCCTGCTCGAGTCTCTCGCCGACCGCCTCGCGGAGGCCTTCGCCGAGCGCCTGCACCAGCGCGTCCGCACGGAGTTCTGGGGCTACGCCGCCGGCGTCGAGGAGCACCTCTCCAACGACGAGCTGATCGCCGAGAAGTACGCCGGCATCCGGCCCGCTCCGGGCTACCCGGCCTGCCCCGACCACACCGAGAAGCAGACCATCTGGGAGCTGCTCGACGTCGAGAAGAACACGGGCATCGAGCTCACCGAGTCGATGGCGATGTGGCCCGGCGCGTCCGTGTCCGGCGTCTACTACGGCCACCCGGAATCGCAGTACTTCGTGGTCGGTCGCCTCGGTCGCGACCAGATCGCGGACTACGCCGAGCGCAAGGGCTGGACCGTCGCTGAGGCCGAGCGCTGGCTCTCGCCCAACCTCGGCTACGATCCGGAGGACTGA